>DATCSE010000376.1:0-2492 GCA_036568605.1 Burkholderiaceae bacterium
GAGTGTATCTGCGCGCGTGGCGGCGCGCAGGCGGCCGCCGCCTCAGACGGCCGCGGTCGACGTCGTCAGGGCCTCGCGCTCCCGCCGCGCCGACAGCCCGAGCCGCTCGACCGACAGGTACTGCTGCCGGAACTGCTCGAACGGCAGCGTGTCGTTCGCCTCGATGCGCTGCTGCTCCGCTATCGATTCCTGCGCCAGCCGCATGAAGCGGTTGTGGAGCTGGTCTGCATACGGCAGCGCGAGCAGCGCCGCGCGGGCCTGCTGCGACTGCTCGCGCACGAAGCCGATGAACGACTGGTCGAAGTCGCCGGCCATCGTCGCGAGCACACGTGCCGATGGCGCAGTGGATGGCTGTTCCAGCACGCGCCAGGCCGCCTGCATCGCGTCGCGGTGCTTGCGACCGCCGTCGAGCGCATCCAGCGCGTCGGCGATGGGTTCGCACTCCTGCAGCAGCTGCTTGCCCCAGTCGACCAGCACGATGTCGTCTGCGCCGCGCTCCAGCGTCAGCCCCGGCTCGCGCCCGCGCGACGCGACCCGCTGCTGGTTGCGCGCGAGCGAGGCGATTTCCGCCGGCGTGTCGGGCGGGCTGTGCCGCAGCAGGCAGTGCATCAGGAACACGTCGAGGAAACTCATCGTCGCCGCGGCGATGCCGACCGGCTCGAACGGGTCCAGGTCCATGCAGCGCACCTCGACGTACTCGACGCCGCGCTCGCGCAGCGCGTGCAACGGGCGCTCGCCGGGGAAGATCACGCGCTTCGGACGTATCGTGCCGTAGAACTCGTTCTCGATCTGCAGCAGGCTGGTGGCGAGCTGGTTGTACTCGCCGCCGGGGTTCTGGATGCCGATTTTCTCGTACGCCGGATACGGCCGGGTCAGTGCGTCCTGCAGCGAGGCGCCGTAGCTGTCCAGGCTGTTGTAGCTGACCGCGAGCGAGGCCTGCGCGTCGCTCTGGTAGCCGAGGCGGCCCATGCGCAGCGAGGTCGCGTGCGGCAGGTGCAGCGCGCGCCCTTCGCGCCCTTGCAGCGGCTGCAGCCCGTGATCGCGGCCCGCGACGAAGCTCGGACACAACGCCGGCGATGCGCCGAACAGGTACAGCAGCAGAAACGAATGGCGCCGGAAGTTGCGGATCAATCCGAAGTACTCGTCGCTCGTGACCCCCGGCAGCGACCAGTTGTAGTGGATGCCCGAGATCGTCTGCATGCGCCGCCCGTAGCGGTGCCCGAGGCCCACGCGGTACACGCTCTTCGCACGTCCGACATTCGAGCTGCCGTAGCGGCCGATCGGAATCGTCTCGTCGGCCGGCAGGCAGCACGGCATGCTCGAGACCCACAGCAGCTCGTCGCCGCCTTCCTGCAGCACGCGGTAGACGAACTGGTGGATCTGCACCAGCTCCTCGAGACAGGCCTGCGCGCTCGCATGCACGTCGGTCACGAACTCGAGCTGCGACTCGCTGAAGTCGGTGGTGATGTGCGGATGGGTCAGCGCCGACCCGAGCGCGCTCGCATGCGGCGTCAATGCCAGCTGCCCGTCCGGCAGCGAACGCAAGCTTTCCTTCTCGACACCGCGACGCATCCCCCGCAGGCGTTCCTGCGGCAATGCGCGCAGGCGTTTTTCGATCCCGCCGTGGTCCATGCGGTGTCTCCTCTGCAACGTATCCGGGCCGCACGGTACCAGAGCCCGGCGATCCGCGCTTGCGCGGGGTCTGGGGCCGGCGCCGCCTGAAGCAGGGTACGCCCTTAGACTGACAGGGCCCCTCTTTCTCTCGTTCACCATGACCGCACCGACGATTCCCGCCCGCTACCTGGATCGCCTCGCCGAGCTGTGCCGATCGGGCTCGCGCAGAATCGTCGGCCTGGTCGGCGCGCCAGGCGCCGGCAAGTCGACGCTCGCGTCGGCGCTGCAACAGGCGCTCGGCGATGGCGTTTGCCAAGTCGTCCCGATGGACGGTTTCCATCTGGCCAACATCGAGCTCGCCCGTCTGGGCCTGTCCGACCGCAAAGGTGCCCCGGAAACCTTCGACGTGCACGGGTACCTCGCGCTGCTGCGCCGCCTGCGCGAGCAGCGGGAAGACGAACTGGTGTACGCGCCGGCATTCCGGCGTGAGATCGAGGAGCCCATCGCCGGCGCCATCCCGGTTTTCCCTCAGACGCGACTCGTGATCACCGAAGGGAACTACCTGCTGCTGAACGACGGCCCGTGGCAGCAGATCGCCGCGCTGCTCGACGAGGCCTGGTACGTGGACATCGACCCGGCGGTGCGCATGCGCCGCCTGCTGAATCGCCACGAAAGCTACGGCCGCAGTCCCGAGGCCGCGGCCGACTGGGTCGGCAGCGTCGACGAACCGAATGCGCGGCTGATCGAGGCGACGCGCGGCCGCGCACAGCTGGTGTTCCGGTGGGACGCCTAGGCTGACAAGGATGCCGAGGCCTTCGCCGGCTCCGTCGTCACCGGCGGCGGCAGCGTGCCGCACTCCTCGAACACCCGTATCGTGC
>DATCSE010000377.1:0-4888 GCA_036568605.1 Burkholderiaceae bacterium
GGGTCGCCGTGCTCGGCCAGCAGCGAGCGCTTCACGCGCTGCAGCAGCTCGGGGTTGCGCTCGCCGAACGCCTCGCCGGCCTCGAGCACGAACGAACGCCGCGTGCCCTCGGGCAGGCCGAGCAGCCGCGCCTCCATCGCCGGTGCGAGCTCGCCGGTGCCCAGCGACAGCGTCGCCGGCTTGTCGTCGAAGGTGTCGACCAGCGCGGCGCCGTCGGGCCCGCTGAGCCGGTAGTGCAGGGTCAGAAACGAACCGGGCTTCACGACCGGCGCGCTCGCTTCTTCGTTCAGCGCAGAGGGATTCAAGGACAGGTGACCTGAAAGAGGGAAGCGGCGGCACGGCGCCGCCGGATAGACTGACCCCGATTTTACGATTCGCTCCTGCCCGGCCCGGCCCCATGGTTCTCAAGCAAATTCCAGCCGCCGCGCGGCCGCGCGAGAAGCTGCTGGCCCACGGCGCAACGGCGCTCGCCGATACCGAGCTCGTCGCGCTGCTGCTGCGCACCGGGCTGCAGGGCGTGCCGGTGCTGATCCTCGCGCAGCAAATGCTGGATCGCTTCGGCGGCCTGGCGGGTCTGCTGCATGCCGACGCGGAACGGCTGAAGCACATCAAGGGTCTGGGGCCGGCCAAGCGCGCCGAGATCGCCGCCGTGATCGAGCTGGCGCGCCGCGCCTACGCGCAGCAGCTCGCGCAGACGCCGGTGTTCGATTCGCCGGTGCGGGTCAAGGAGTACGTGCGGCTGCAGCTCGGCGCCTATCCGCACGAGGTGTTCGCGGTGCTGTTCCTCGACGCGCAACAGCGCCTGCTGCGGCTCGAGGAGATGTTTCGCGGCACGCTCGCGGCCACCGCCGTGCATCCGCGCGAGGTCGTGCGGCGCGCGCTGGAGCTGCACGCTGCGGCGGTGATCCTCGCGCACAACCATCCATCGGGCGTGGCCGAACCGTCGTCTTGTGATCAGGCACTGACGCGGACGCTGGTCCAGGCACTTCAGCTGATCGATGTGCGCGTGCTCGATCACCTGGTCGTCGCGCGCGACCAGGTGCTGTCGTTTGCGGAGCGCGGTCTGCTGTGAAGCCTGCTTCCACCAAGGCCCGCGGCCTGCACGAGCTCGAAGCGCTGAAGCGCGAGCTGCAGCGTGCGCGCCGCGAGGCGACCGAAGAGTCCGCACGTCAGCGCGAGCAGGCGGCGCGCGAACGGCGCGAACGCGAGTTGTTCGCGCTGACCGTCGGACCGGTCGTTCCGCTGCGCCGCGGCCCGGTGCGCGCGATTGCCGGGCCGCGGCCGCATCCGGTGCCGCGCCAGCGCGAGCGCGACGAAGCCGCGGTGATGCACGAGGCGATCTCCGACGAGTTCGACGTCGAGTCGCTGCTCGAAACCGACGAGTCGCTGTCGTTCCGCCGCCCCGGCATCGCGCCCGACGTCGTGCGCAAGTTGCGCCGCGGCGTCTGGGCGATCCAGGCGCAGCTGGACCTGCACGGGCTGCGGCGCGACGCGGCGCGCGAGCGCTTGGCCGATTTCCTGCGCGCCGCCGGCGACGAGCGGTTGCGCTGCGTGCGCGTGATCCACGGCAAGGGCCACGGCTCGCCGGGCCGCGAGCCGGTGCTGAAAGCCAAGGTCAAGAGCTGGCTCGCGCAGCACGCGCAGGTGCTCGCGTACACGCAGGCGCGGGCCGCCGACGGCGGTGCCGGCGCGCTGGTGGTGCTGCTGGCATCGTCGACGCGGCGCATGGAACCCTGAAGCCGCCGCCGCGGCGGCACGGCGCTCAGACGCCGCGGTTGCGCATCCAGTCGGCCGTCTGGAAAAACGAGGCCGTCAGCTGCTGCGCGAGCGCCGGGTCGAGCTCGACCTCGGCCATGGCCTGCTGCATGCAGGCCATCCATTGATCGCGCTCGCGTATCCCGATCGGGAACGGCAGGTGCCGGGCCCGCAGCATCGGGTGGCCGAAGCGATCGGTGTAGTGCGACGGCCCGCCGAGCCAGCCGCAGAGGAACCAGAACAGCTTGTCGCGAGAGCCGTCGAGCGTGGTCGGATGCAGCGCTCGCAAGGCGGCGTAGGCCGGCTCCAGGTCCATCAGGTCGTAGAAGCGGTCGACCAGCGCACGCACGCGCGCCTCGCCGCCGACGCGCTCGAACGGCGTCGTGGCCGGCACCGCTTCATCCGGCACACGATCGTTCATGCCATGATCTTCATGGCCACGATGTCGATCGAGCGCGCCGCCGGCGCACCCGGCAGCATCTCGAGCAGCAGCTGGCGCGTCTGCACCGCCTCGCGCACCGCGTTATCCAGCGGCACTTCGCCGATCAGCTCCAGCCGCGGCGCGCGGTCGCCGGCCGGCAACATCGGGGTGACGAAGCGATCGACGACCAGCTGGATCTGCCCGCGGATCGCCCGCCCTTCGCCGACACGCGACACCTGGTTCACGACGACACCTATCTCGCGGCGCTCCTGGTGCGTCGCGAGCACCTTGATCGTCGCGTATGCATCGGCCATCGAGGTCGGCTCGGGCGTGGCGACGATCAGCACCTCGTCGGCCAGCGAGACCGAGTACAGCACCACGTCCGAAATGCCGGCCCCGGTGTCGAGCAGGATGACGTCGTAGCGCGGCGCCACCGTGTCGATGATGCCGACGAGCTGTTCGCGCACCTGCGGCGTCAGCCGCGAATACTCGACCATGCCCGAGCCGGCGAGCAGCACCGAGAAGCCGCCCGGCGCCGGCAGGATGGCGTCCTCGAGGTGACGCGCACCGGTGAACACGTCGTGCAGCGTGATCTTCGGGTGCAGGTTCAGCACCACGTCCAGGTTCGCGAGGCCCAGGTCGGCATCGAGCACGAGCACCCGCAGGCCGCGCCGCGCGAGCGCCGCGGCGAGGTTGGCGGCGAGGAAGGTCTTGCCGACGCCGCCCTTGCCGCTGGTCAGCGCGATGATGCGCGCGCGCCGCCTGCCCGGCGTTGCGCCGGCAGAAGCGGCGTCGGCCGCGGCCGTCGAATCCGTGCTGCTGCTGTTCATTCGGTGTCTTGCCAATCCTGTGAATCCTGGAACTGCGAAGTGCCGAACAGCAGGCCCTTCTCCTCTGCGCTGATCGGCGCGACCATCGGTTTCTCGAGGCAGGCGCGGTTGCGGCCGCCCTGTTTCGCGAGATAGAGCTGCTGGTCGGCGCGCTCGATCCACAGCGGCGCCGACGAGCGCACCCACTGCGGCGCAAACGCCCCGCCGATGCTGGCCGTCACCCCGATGCGCTCACCCGGCGCGATCTCGACGGCGCGCTTCTCGACCTTCAGCCGAATCCGTTCCGCGACCGCCTGCCCGAACGCGGGCGGGCAGTTCGGCAGGATCATCGCGAACTCCTCGCCGCCGACCCGCGCCAGCGTGTCCATCGGCCGGATGCATTCGCGCAGCGCCTGCGCCACTTCCTTGAGCACGACGTCGCCGGCGGCATGGCCATAGGCGTCGTTGACCTGCTTGAAGTGATCGATGTCGATCATCAGCATCAGCGCCGGCTCGCCGGCCCGTGCGACCCGATCGATCTCGCTGGTCAACGCGACGTCGAACTGGCGCCGGTTCCAGACGCCGGTCAGCGGGTCGCGGCTGGAAAGCTCGCACAGGCCGTCGAGCACCTCCTGCAGCCACGCGACCCGGTCGGTCCCGTCGGGTTCGGAAATCACCCGGCCCGACTGCCGCAACAGCTGCAACGCGGCTCCAAGCTTCAAGGCGGGGGGCGAATCGGAAGGGGGAGGCCCGGAACTGTGCACGGTTTGGCGAGGCGGGAGGCGTTTGATCGAGTCTATCAGCGGGGTCGGGGCGGGGGCCTCAAGGCTTATCGGCATTGCGCCGATAAAGCTGTACCGCCCGGCGTGGCGGGTGCGCGGCCGTGCCGGGCCCCACTGCCGACGCCGCGACCCGACGAACGATCCCGGAGACTCCATGAGCGCTGTGCTGTCCGTTGCCCGTGCCGAGCCGACCCGCCCGCGCCTGGGCGACGGCGAATCTGCCCAGCCTGGCACCACCGAGTTCAGCTTCGACGCACGTGACTTCGAGCGCGTGCGGGCCCTGATCTACCAGCGCGCCGGCATCAGTCTGCATGCCGGCAAGCAGGCGATGGTGTACAGCCGCCTGTCGCGGCGCCTGCGCGAGACCGAGCACCGCTCGTTCGCCTCCTACCTGAGCGCGCTCGAACAGGCCGGCAACGGGCCGGTCGCCGAGCGCGAATGGCAGGAGTTCGTGAACTGCCTGACGACCAACCTGACCTCGTTCTTCCGCGAGGAGCACCACTTCGTCGCACTGCTGGACGAGCTGAAGGCCCGCGCCGGGCGCCCGTTGCGCATCTGGTGCAATGCCGCGTCGACCGGCGAGGAGCCGTACACGATCGCGATGACCGTGGTCGAGGCGCTGGGCGCCGACGCGCCGGTCAAGATCATCGCCAGCGATATCGACACCAAGGTGCTGCAGACCGCGGCGCGCGCGGTCTACCCGGTCGACTCTCGCGGACTCTCGCCCGAGCGGCTGCGCCGCCATTGCCTGCGCGGCACCGGCGCGAACGCCGGCAAGATGCGGATCAAACCCGAGCTCGCGAAGATGATCGAGTTCCGCGTGCTGAACCTGATGGAGGCGAGCTGGTCGCTGGGCGAGCCGTTCGACATCGTGTTCTGCCGCAACGTGATGATCTATTTCGACGCCGCGACCCAGCGCCGCGTGCTCGCGCAGATCCACACGGTGATGCGGCCCGGCAGCAGCCTGCTGTTCGTCGGCCACTCCGAGAACTTCACCGACTCCCGGCAGCTGTTCCGGCTGCGCGGCAAGACGATCTACGAGCGGGTCTAGGGCCTGTTGACGCTATGGGAGGGCTCGCGTGACTCAGCAAAGCGGCGCCTGCAAGGCGCAAAGCGCAGCC
>DATCSE010000378.1:0-7840 GCA_036568605.1 Burkholderiaceae bacterium
CGCGAACGGCGCGGTCAACGCGCGGCCCGAGAAGGTGCGGCGCCTGCAGACGCTGACCAGCGCCGTGCACAGCGTGCTGGAGCACGTGGAAATCATGACGGCCGAGGGCCCGCGATCGGCCTGGGTCGTCGCGACCAACGTCTACCTGAAGGGTGCACAGGGCTGGCGCCTGGTGGCGCATCACGCGAGCCCCGGCTCGCCGCGTGAAGTGCAGGAGATCGTCGAGGCCGCATCCGTGCTGCACTGAAGGCTGTTGACATGCAGCAGTACCGCGCGCCGCGCTGGCTGATCGGTGGCAACGCGCAGACGATCTGGCCGGCGCTGTTCAGCAAGCGGCACCTCGGTGCCGAGCCGGTGTTCAAGCGCGAACGCTGGAACACGCCGGACGGCGATTTCATCGACGTCGACTGGCTCGGCGACGACGCCGATGCGCCGCTGCTGGTGCTGTTCCACGGCCTCGAAGGCTCGTCGGCCAGTCACTATGCGCAGGCTTTCGGCTACTGGGCGCGCGAGCAGGGCTGGCGCTATGCGGTGCCGCACTTTCGCGGTTGCTCGGGCGAGATGAACCTGCTGCCGCGCGCCTATCACTCGGGCGACTACGAGGAGATCGGCTGGATCCTCGCACAGGTGCGCGCGGCGCACCGCGGCCGCATCGCCGCGGTTGGCATCTCGCTGGGCGGCAATGCGTTGCTGCGCTGGGCCGAGGAGGCTGGCGACAGTGCGTCGAGCATTGCCAGCGCGGTCGCCGCGGTGTCGTCGCCGGTCGACCTGGCGGCCGGCGGGCATGCGATCGGGCGCGGCTTCAACCGCCTGGTCTACACCCGCATGTTCCTGCGCACGATGAAGACCAAGGCGCTGGCCAAGCTCGCGCGGCATCCCGGCCTGTTCAACCGCGAGGCGCTGCTCGCGGCACGCACGCTGTACGAATTCGACAACCTCTTCACCGCGCCGCTGCACGGATTTCGCGACGCCGACGACTATTGGCGGCGCGGCTCCGCGAAGCCGCATCTCGCGCGCATCCGCATCCCGGCGCTGGTGCTGAATGCCCGCAACGACCCGTTCGTGCCGGCGCACTCGCTGCCGCATGCGCGCGAGGTCGGCTCGCACGTGACGCTGTGGCAGCCGGCGCACGGCGGACACTGCGGCTTCCCCGGCGGGGGCTGGCCCGGCCACGTGTTGACCCTGCCTGAGCAGGTGATGAACTGGATTGCGCGGCGCCTCTGACGCAAGATCGGGGTCGCCGCGGCGACAGAGACCATCGACCATGGACGAGATCGTCAAGCAAGCGCTGAAGAAGTGGCCCAACGTGCCGCACTGCTACGACTGGCTGGCGCTGGATGCGCGCGGCGACTGGTACATGCGCGACGAGCGCATCCAGCACGCCGGGCCGTTTCCGCAGGTCAAGGGCAGCCGGATCCAGCACGAGAAGCTGCGCGAATTCATCGAGCGCAACTACCTGCACGACGACGCCGGCTGCTGGTTCTTCCAGAACGGGCCGCAGCGCGTGTATGTCGAACTGGAGGCCGCGCCGTGGGTTTGGCGGCTGCACGAAACGGGCGGTGGGGGGGTGCCGCGGGTGGCAGCGCACACCGGGGCGCCTGCGCGCATCCTGAGCGCGTGGCTGGATCAGCACGGCCGCCTGTTCCTCGAGGCCGACATCGGCTTCGGCATCGTGCACACGCTGGACATGGCGCTGGCCGCGAGCGCCGTCGATGCCGGCACGTGGGCGCCGACCGAGTTGCGCTTCGAGGCGATGCCCGAACGCTTCGGCTACCGGCTCAAGCCGCAGCCCTGAGCAAAACGAAAGGCCGGCGTTCTGGCGAACCGCCGGCCTGTGCGCGAAGGGCCGGCGGCCTACTTCGAGTTGTTGATCATGTAGGTCACGACCGTCTTCAGCTCGGCCTCGCTCGCGGTCGTGCCGCCCTTCGGCGGCATCGCGCCCTTGCCGTTCAGCACGACCTTCATGATCTCGTCCATGCCCTGCGCGATGCGTGGAGCCCAGGCGGCCTTGTCGCCGACCTTCGGCGCACCGGCGACGCCGGCGGCGTGGCAGGCCTGGCAGGTCTGGGTGTACAGCGCCGGCGCGGCGGCGGTGTCGGTCTTGGCCGATGCGTCGGTCGCGGGCGCGGCCGCGGGTGCGGGCGTTGCAGGTGCCGCGGCGACCGCGGTGGTCGGCGCCGGGGTCGCCGGTGTCGCCGCGGCGATGGCCGCGCCCGAGGCAGCGGTGGCCGGTGCCTTCGGCTCCTCGAACTTCGCGCCGGCCTTGTTGGCCATGTAGACGACTGCGCGCGCGACCTCGAGGTCGGTGAAATCGCCGCCGCCTTGCGGGCCCATCTGGCCCTTGCCGGCCAGCGCCGAGTGCAGCAGCGCGTCGAAGCCGGTCTTGATGCGAGGGGCCCAGGCCGCTTCGTCGCCGAACTTCGGCGCGCCGACCAGGCCGGCGGTGTGACAGGTGGTGCACTGCGCCGCGAAGACCTGTTCGCCGGTCTTCAAGGTCGACAGATCGGACGCATCCTTGACCTCGACCTTGCCGACCGGCGCGATGCGCTCGGCCACGGCCTGCGGCGACAAGCCGTCGCTGCCGGCGCCGGGCCGATGGCTCGAGCTGACGTACTCGGTGAGCAGCACGATCACCGCGATCGGGACGATGAACGCGAACAGCACCGCGAGGATCAGTTGCTTGGGCGTCTTGATGGGGCCTTCGTGCGGGCCGTCGTGATCGTCATGCGCGTGATCGTTCTGGGTGTGGGCGTCGCTCATGGAGTCCTCAGGGCAGAATACGGCAGCAGCGTGGTCGGCGACCGGCCCGAAACGACTTGGGCTCGCGCACGCCGGCGCAAAACCTCGGAATTATAGGGCCCGAGCCCGCGACAGCCGCCTCGCCGCGCCTGGCGCGCCCCGGTGCGCTCGGGGCCCAGAGGGCGCGCTGATAGAATCGACGCCTCACGCGTCCGTAGCTCAATGGATAGAGTACTGCCCTCCGAAGGCAGGGGTTGCTGGTTCGATCCCAGCCGGGCGCGCCAACTCAGGATTGCGGCTGCAGCCGGTAGTCCGCAGCAATGGCCCGCGACAGTTCACGCAGCACGCGTTGGACGTCGATCGGCTTGGTCCAGTATTCATCGAAGCCGGCGCGCAAGGCCGCGTCGACCTGCTCGCGCATCGCGTCCGCCGACAGCGCGATGCACGACAGATGCCGGGTTGCGCTGCCGGCGCGCAGCGCGGTGATGACCTGAATGCCGTTCATGTCGGGCAGGTTCATGTCGATCAGCACGAGGTCCGGGCGCTGTTCGGCAGCCTGCCGCAAGCCATCGGCACCGTCGCGTGCGATCGTCAGGGCCCAGTGCGGGCGGAGCCTGAAGACCTCTTCCATCAGCAGGATGTTGACGTCCTCGTCCTCGATGTAGAGAACGTGCCGCCGAGCCCGGGTGTCGCCTGCCGTGGGCAGCGTGACCGTGCACGTGGTGCCGGTGGCGCCGGGGCCGCTGCGCACCGACAGATCGCCTCCCATGGCACGGGTCAGCTCGCGTGCGATGACCAAGCCGAGCCCAGTGCCGGGGATGGCCCGGCGTTCGGCGCCGAGTCTGTCGAACGGCTGGAACAGCCGCGTCTGCTGCTCCGGGGTCATGCCCGGCCCGTCATCGGCGACGACGATCTGCAGGTGGCGGCCTGCCGTTGCGATCGTCAGCGAGACGTGGCCTTGCGGCCGGTTGTACTTGACGGCGTTCGACAGCAGGTGGGTCAACACTTGCTCCAGCGACCGTGCCTCGGCCATGGCGATGCGAGCCTGCCGGCCGACCTCGGACAGCGCGATGCCCGACGCTGCCGCCAGCGGGGCCACCGCGGCCACGCAGGTGCGCGCGACCGCGGCGACGTCGACCGGCACGCATTCGACCGAAAAGCTCTCGTGCTCGATGCGCGCCACATCCAGCATGTCATTGATCAATCCCAGCAGTTGGCCGCCTGCCTCGCGCAGCGTCTTGAGGCGCTGGCGCTGCACGTGGGTCAGCGGGTTTTCGGTGTCCAGCGACATCAGTTGCGCGAAGCCGAGAATGCCGTTGAGCGGCGTGCGCAGCTCGTGGCTGACGCGCGAGAGGAACTCGCTCTTCGAGCGGCTGGCGCGTTGCGCGGCTTCCTTGTCGCGGCGCAGCGTTTCGGCCGAAACCTGCCCGGTGACATCGCGGCAGGTGCCGACGATCTCGACGACACGACTGCGCTCATGCTCGACCCGGTGAGCGCTGAGCTCCAGGACCGTGGCGACCGGGCCCGGCTGCCTGAGCCGGTAGCGGACCACCAGCGGCTCCTGCAGCTCGCGGGCCTTGCGCACCTCGGCCGCCAACGGGAACCGATCGTCCGGATGAATCAACGCGAGCCAGTCGGACAGCGTCAGCCGCGACGACGGGGACGACGGCAGCAGATGCATCAGCGTCGCGCGGTGATCGAGCGTCAGCGAGCCGGCATCGTCGTCGAGCTGGACGATGCCCAGCCCCGTGGCGATCGCGGCCATGTCCCAGAGGTCCTGGCTGCGCCGCAGCTCCAGCTCGACGGATTTGCGTCCGGTCACGAGCGCGGTAAAGCCGTGCCACAGCGTGCCGCCGTCGCGATGGCGCTCGGGGGTGGCCCGCGTCTCCAGCCATTCGACCGAACCGCTGTGATGGACGATGCGGAACTCGTGATGCAGCGGTGTCAGCGCCAGCCGGGAACGTTCCAGCGCTTCGATGAACGTCGTGCGGTCCTCCGGATGCAACTGCGCGACCAGCGCGGCGAGCTCGGTCGGGTGCCGCGGACTGGCCGGTTCGAAGCCGAAGACCGCCCGCGCCGCATCGCTCGTGTAGACGAACTTCGCCGAACCATCGGCGCCGTACTGCAACTGGTAGATGACCCCTGGTACCTGCGCCGACAGCTTGCGCAGCAGCTGTTCCTGCTCCTTGAGGCGGGGCTCGATCGCGGCTACTTCGGATAGATCGCGTGAGAACACGAGCAGCGCATCGGTGTCGCCGAGGGCGATGCGCGTGAACGTCAGCTCCACTGGGACGAGATAGCCGCTCTTGCAGCGCAGCTCTGACAAGAGGCGCTGGGTCTGCCCGCGCTCCAGCGGCGACACCAGATCATGCCAAAGGGCATGCGACGGGAAGCTGCGGCTGATGTCGGCCAGGTCGATGCGAAGGATCTCGTCATCGCTGTAGCCGAGTTGATCGATGGCGGCCGGGCTGGTCAGCAGGAATCGCGATGTTTCCGGGTCGACCAGCCACCAGGGGTCCGGCATCTGTTCGAGGACTGCGGCGAGCGAATCGTGCGAGATCGGCTTCATGTCCTGCGTTTGTGGGGTCGCCTCGGTGAACGCCGTCCGGGAATCCGGTGGGTGACACGGCGCATTCAGGCGCAGGATCATTGCGCCTGCGGATCAGCAAGCAATGACTGCCTACTGACTTATTCGTGACCGAGGCCCGACGCTTGGATCGCGGGCCACGGCCGCCGGCGCGGCCGCGAGGCGACGGTGCTAACGGGCCGCGGCCGCGAGCGAGCTGTCCTGCGTGGCAGCCAATTCCATCCCTGGGACCAGCTCGAACAAGCTCGGAAGACCCCGCGCGGGCGGCAGGGCGCCCACCGGTTTGCCGGCCGCGGCGCGCTCGAAGGCGGCCGCGTGACGCTGAGCGTTGGATTGGGGCGGGCAGGACATGATGTCGCAGTAGCGCCGCTGCAACTCGGCGGCTGCGCCCGGATGGCCCTCGGCGAAGTGCAACCGTGCCTTCACCAACATCGCGGCACCGAACTCGCTGGTCAGCGCTGCCGCCATAAAGTCTTCGAGGCCGGACAGGACTTGGCGCGCGGCTTCCGGCTCGCCGGCTTCGAGCAGCAGCCAGGCGGCGTCGAGCGCGGCTTCGGTGCGGTCGATGGACGAAGGCAGCTCGGCCATGCAGGCGCGAAACCGGCTCAAGGCCTCGGCATCGTCGCCGGCCGCACGAGCGATCAAGCCGCGGCAATGAAGCACGGCGCCCGTCGCCGGGCGCTTGAGCCGGCCGGTGACGCGCTTTTCGATCGTGGTGCACAGATCGGCAGCTTCGTCGAGACGGCCCAGGCAGACCAGCGTGCGCGCCCGATGCCGGTCGGCATGGAACGAGAAGCTGCGGCTGTCGGCAAGCTGGGCCCCCGCCTTCTCGAGCAGCTGACAACTCTCCTCGAGCCGTCCGTGCCGCGCGCTGACGAACGCCTGGGCGAAATCGGCACTGGCCTGCACCAACGCGCCGTTCGTGCCGTGGGTCTGGCGCATCTTGTCGAGGATACCGTCCGCGTGGGCGACGTCGCCGCGCCACAGGCCGCCGAAGCGCACCGCGGCGCAACCGGCCAGCCCGACGGAGACCGGACTTCCGGACTGGCAGGCATACCGGAAGGCACGCTCGAAGCAATCGGCCGCGGCGATCATCTGGCCGGCGTTGACGAGGCAGTGGCCCACGTGCGTGACGCTGAACGAGGCGGTGGCGAAGATGCCGTACTGCTCGCTCAGGTTCGCCGCGTCGGTGAAAGCGGCCAGCGCCGCGCGGTCGTCGCCCTTGATCGTCGCGACGCGGCCCCGGACGTCCAGCAGGCGTGCCGTGGCGACGCGGTTGCCGAGCGCGCCGGCCAGTTGGGCCGCGCGATCGATCATCCACGCCGCGACGGCAGTGCGGCCCTCGTTCGCGAGCGTCTGCCCGATCGAGACGAGCAACTGCAGCTCGGTCTCCTGGTCCTGCTGCGCTTCGGCGATCTTCAGCGCCTCCGACAACAGGCGCTCGGCCTCGTCCAGCCGACCGGCGCCGTGCAGAAAGGTCGCGTAGAGATGCAGGGCGCGGACTTCGAGCGCCGGATCATGGGCTGAGCGCGCCTGCTTCAAGGCCTCCTCCAGCAGCGGCGCGACCTGCGGGTCGCGCTGCCAGGCCAGGCAGCGTGCGTAATCCAGTCGGATGGCGATGTCGTCCGGGACGATGTCCAGCGCCACGCGCAACAGCGCGCGCGCCAGGGCCCACCGCTCGATGTGGATGGCGTGCAGCGCGCGGCTGTGCGCCACGTGCACGAACTGCGCGTCCTTGACGATCTCCTTGGAGGCGCCTGCCGAGCCGTCGCCGGCGCTTGGCGACATGTGGGCCTGGACATCCTTGGCCATCTGACGGCACAACGCGATCGGATCGAAACCGCTCAGGCTGGCCTTCAGCGTCGCCAGCCGCGAGCCCCAGCCTTGGTACTCGAGCGTCGTCGCCCCTTGCGGATCGACCTTCACGACGGCTTGAATCAGATCCGATGCGCCCAGCGTCTCGGCGATCTTCTGCGCCGCGGTCTCGAGATCGGTGCTGGAGTTCTGCGCGCCGACCACCGCGAGCAGATCGGCGGCCGGCACGACGCTGAGCCCCGGCATCGACGCGAGCGCTTCGATGGTCATGGACATCAGCCCCAGGTCCATCCAGGCCAGGTCGGGCCGGCCGGTCTGGTTGTGGAACGGCAGGATCGCCAGCCGGCCGCTGCCACCGGCCAGGAACGGCGCGCGCGCATCGAGGCGGGAGCCGTCGCGGTTCGGATCGATCAGCTCTTCCTCGATAGCGGCGACGAAGCGGTATCGGTTCGCCGGATCGGTGACGCTGCTCAATGCGAAGGCCGAGGTGCAGGCCGAGGCAGGGCCGGCGTGGTCGCCCGCGGAGCCGTCGCAACGCCTCGCGCTGCTGCCGTTCGAAAACGCGACGCGCGACGAGGACCTGGTGTGGATCGAGCTGGGCCTGGCCTCGGTCGTCGCCAAGGGGCTGTCCAACATTCCGGGGTTGAGCGTCGCGCCGGTGAAGGACACGCTGCTCGCGCTCGGCGAGCTGGGCACCAC
>DATCSE010000379.1:0-3718 GCA_036568605.1 Burkholderiaceae bacterium
GAGCCGCTGTCCAACCTCGACGCGAAGCTGCGCGAGGAGATGCAGTTCGAGCTGCGCCGCATCCAGCGCAAGGTCGGCACGACGACCATCATGGTCACGCACGACCAGGCCGAGGCGCTGTCGATCAGCGACCGCGTCGTCGTGATGCAGGCCGGCCGCGCGACCCAGATCGACGCGCCGTACCGGCTCTACGAGCACCCGAAGACCGAGTTCATCTCGGGGTTCGTCGGCAAGACCAACCTGCTGCCGGCGCGCGTCATGCGTCGCGACGGGCGCAGCCGCGTCGTGCTCGCGCAAGGGCAGTCGCTCGCGGTCGACACCGACGGGTTCGACGACGGCGCGAACGTCACCGTGTGCCTGCGCCCCGAGAAGCTGTTCTTCGCGGACGGCCGCGACGGCGCGCTCGCCGGCCGCGTCGAGGAGCGCTTCTTCCTCGGCAGCCAGTGGCTGTACCGCGTCAGCTCGCCGCTGGGCGAGCTCGAGCTGAGCCGCGCGAACGACGGCAGCGCGCCGATCGCCGAACAGACGCCGGTGCACATCGCCTGGGCCGACGACGTCGCGCGGCTGGTGGAGGCGCAGGCGTGAGCCCTCGATGAACGACACACGCCGCCGCTGGACTCCGCTGGGCCTGAGCGCGCCCGCGCTCGGGCTGTTCGCGCTGCTGATGCTGCTGCCGCTCGCACTGACCGCGCTGCTGTCGTTCCAGCAGTACGACCCGGAGAAGGGCGTGCAGGGCGGGCTCACGCTCGCGTCGTACGCCACCGTACTGGGCGACACGTACTACTACGAAGTCTTCTGGCGCACCGGCTGGATCGCCGCGCTGACGACGCTGATCTGCGTGCTGGTCGGCGCGCCGGAGGCTTACATCCTCTCGCGCATGGGCCGGCCGTGGCGCTCGATCTTCCTGCTCGTGATCCTCGCGCCGCTGCTGGTCTCGGTGGTCGTGCGCGCGTTCGGCTGGGGTTTGCTGCTGGGGCCGAACGGCCTCGTGAACCAGGCGCTGGACGCGATCGGCATCGGCCGGCTGCGGATGCTGTACACGCCGGTCGCGGTGGTCGTCGCGCTGGTGCACGTGATGCTGCCCTTCATGGTGATCCCGGTCTGGACCTCGCTGCAGAAGCTGGACCCGCAGGTCGAGGACGCCGCCCTGTCGCTGAACGCCTCGCCGTGGACCGTGATGCGCCGCGTCGTGCTGCCGCAGATCACGCCGGGCCTGCTGTCGGGCAGCCTGATCGTGTTCGGGCTCAGCGCCAGCGCGCTCGCGATCCCCGGGCTGCTCGGCGGGCGCCGGCTGAAGATGGTCGCGACGCTGATCTACGACGAGTACCTCCACGAGCTGAACTGGCCGCTGGGCGCGGCGATCGCACTGGCGCTGCTCGTGATCAACCTCGCGATCATGCTGGGCTACAACGCCGCGCTCGAAGGGCGCTATGCGAAGCGCATGGGGCCGTCGTCATGAGCGCAGGCCCGAGTCGCTCCAACGGACCTGTCGCGCTCGCGTTCCATGCCTGCGTCACGGCGTTCATGCTGGCGCCGCTCGCGATCGTGTGCCTGGTCGCGTTCACGCCCGAGAACACGCTGTCGATCCCGTGGGGCTTCTCGCGCGACGCGTATTCGCTGCGCTGGTTCAAGGCGGTGTTCGAGCATTCGGACCTGATGCAGTCGTTCTGGAACAGCCTGGGTGTCGCGACTGCGGCGGCCACGCTCGCGGTGTTGCTGGCCGTGCCGGCCGGCATCGCGATCGCGCGCCACGACTTCCCGGGGCGCCAGGCATTGAACGGCCTGCTGCTGTCGCCGCTGATCGTGCCGCACCTGGTGCTGGGCGTCGCGATGCTGCGGCTGTTCGCGCTGCTCGGCGCGCGCGGCTCGTCGCTGTGGCTGACGCTCGCGCACGTCGTGATCATCACGCCGTATGCGCTGCGGCTGGTCGTCGCGGCGCTCGCGGGGCTGGACCGCAGCGCCGAGAACGCCGCGCTGTCGCTGGGCGCGAGCCACGCGACGGTGTTCCGCCGCATCACGCTGCCGCTGATGCTGCCCGGCATCACCGGCGGCTGGATGCTCGCGTTCATCAACAGCTTCGACGAGGTGACGATGTCGATCTTCATCACGTCGCCGCAGACCGTGACGCTGCCGGTGCGCATGTACATGATCGCGACCGAGTCGATCGACCCGATGATGGCCGCGGTGTCGGCGCTGATGGTCGGGGTCACGGCGGTTGCGATGGTCGTGCTCGACCGGTTGTACGGGCTCGACAAGATCCTGGTGGGGCAACACTCATGAACCCCTTCCCCTCACCCCTGGCCCTCTCCCGCAAGCGGGAGAGGGAGACGATCGCATTGGCTTGCTCCCTCTCCCGCTACGGGCCACGAAGGGGCCCTTGGTGGCCCCTGGAGAGGGTTGGGGTGAGGGTCGTCCAATGACCACGCCTGTGAGCGGCCTTCTGCAACGGTTGCCCGGCGCGTCTCGCGAAGCCATCGAGTTCGAGCTCGATGGCCGGCGCTGCAGTGCGTATGCCGGCGACACAGTGTTGACCGCCGTGCTTGCGCACACCACGCGGCTGCGCGAGTCTGATGCCAGCGGCGCGCCGCGTGCCGGGTTCTGCCTGATGGGCGCGTGCCAGGACTGCTGGGTGCAACTGGCCGATGGCGAGCGGTTGCGCGCCTGCACGACGCTGGTCGAGCCGGGGATGCGCGTGCGCACGGGGTTCGCAGGATGAGCGCCACCACGCCCCGCTTCGTGGTCGTCGGCGCCGGGCCGGCCGGCATGCGCGCGGCCGAGCAGCTCGTCGCCGCGGGACAGCGCCCCGTCGTGATCGACGAGAGCCCGCGCTTCGGCGGGCAGATCTATCGGCAGCCGCCGCACGCGCTGCAGCCGGCACGCAGCGCACGCGAGCTGTATGGCTTCGAAGCCGGTCGCGCCGAGGCCGTGCTCGGCCGCTTCGGCGCGCTGCTGCCGCAACTCGACTACCGGCCCGAGACGCTGGTGTGGCAGGCGCAGGCCGGCGCGCTGCAGCTGCTGCATGCGGGACGCAGCACGACGCAGCCGTACGACGCCTTGATCCTCGCCACCGGCGCGACCGATCGTGTGCTGCCGTTCCCCGGCTGGACCTTGCCCGGCGTCTACACGCTGGGCGGCGCGCAAGTCGCGCTGAAGTACCAGGCGAGCCTGATCGGGCCGCGCGTGGTCTTCGCCGGCACCGGGCCGCTGCTGTACCTGGTCGCGTGGCAGTACGCGAGCCATGGTGCCCAGGTGATGGCGGTGCTCGACAGCGCGAGCGCATCGGCCACGCTGCGCGCGGCGCCGGCGATGCTCGCGCGCCCCGCGGTCGCCGCGAAGGGCGCCTACTACGTCGCGCGGCTGCGTGCGGCCGGCGTACCCCTCCACCACGGCGTGACCTTGCTGCAAGCCGAAGGTCGCGAGCGCGTCGAAGCGCTGCGCTGGCGCAAGGGCCGCACGACGCACACCCTCGCGTGCGACGCGATCGGCTTCGGTCACGGGTTGCGCCCCGAGACGCAGCTGGCCGATTTGCTCGGCTGCGCATTCGACTACGACGCGGTCGATCAGGCCTGGCTGCCGGCGCGCGATGCCGCCGGGCGCACCAGCGTACCCGGCGTCTACATCGCCGGCGACGGTGCCAGCATCCTCGGCGCAGACGCGGCCGAGCTGTCCGGCGCGCGGGCCGCGCTGGCGGCGCTGGAGGACCGGAAGATCCCGACAC
>DATCSE010000380.1:0-6694 GCA_036568605.1 Burkholderiaceae bacterium
CCGCCGACGCCGATCGCCAGACAGACCGCCAGCGGCCACAACGAACGCTGCTGCAAGTGCAGTGCGACGCCGAGCAGCCAGGCGAGCGCCAGGCCGGTCAGGCGCCAGCCCGTCTGTTGTTCTCCCCTCCCCATCCGCCGCAGTGTAGAGGGGTGCCCGGCGTCGATGCTCGGGCATCACCCGCGGTGTAGCATCGTCGGCCCGCGTTCCGTCCTCCCTCGCTTCGAGAGCACTGCCATGCCTTCTTCGATCCACGACCGCCTCGCCGAGCTCGGCATCACGCTGCCGGCGGTGGCGACCCCGGCCGCCGCGTACGTGCCGTACGTCCGCACCGGCAACCTCGTGTTCCTCTCCGGCCACATCGCCAAGCGCGACGGCAAGCCCTGGGTCGGCCAGCTCGGCCGCGACCTCGACACCGCCGCCGGCAAGCGCGCCGCGCGCTCGGTCGCGATCGACCTGCTCGGCACGCTGAACGCCGCGATCGGCGACCTGAACAAGGTCGAGCGCATCGTCAAGGTGATGAGCCTCGTGAACAGCACGCCCGAGTTCATCGAGCAGCACCTGGTGACCAACGGCTGCTCGGAGCTGCTCGCCGAGGTGTTCGGCGACAAGGGTGCGCATGCACGCAGCGCGTTCGGCGTCGCGCAGATCCCGATGGGGGCCTGCGTCGAGATCGAGCTGATCGCGCAGGTGGCCTGAGCCGTGGCCAGCCCTGCGACGTCGCCTCGCCTCCCTTCGGCCACCCCGCTCGTCATCGTCGGCGTCGCCTGCCTCGCGGCAGTCGGCGCGGCATTGGTCTCGCAGCATTTCTTCGACATGCAGCCGTGCCCGTGGTGCGTGCTGCAGCGGCTGATCTTCGTCGCGATCGCGATCGTGTGCCTGGTCGGGACGGTGCTGCGCAGCGGCGCAGTGCGCCTCGCTGCAGCGTCGCTCGCACTGCTGCTTGCGCTCGCCGGCATCGCGGCGGCGCTGTGGCAGCACTTCAAGGCCGCGGCATCGGCGTCGTGCAACCTGACGTTGGCCGACAAGATCATCAGCGGCCTTCAGCTCGACAGCGCACTGCCCGATGTGTTCGCACCGCGCGCGAGCTGCGCCGACGCGGCGGTCAGCCTGTTGGGCATTCCCTACGACTTCTGGAGTCTCGCGCTGTTCGTGCTCTGCGCCGCTGCGGCATTGCGCACATTGCGCAGCCGTGCCTGAGCCTGCGGCTTGGCTACACTTCGTAGCAAACAAGCCGCAGACGAGGGAAGGCGAGATGACGATCCGATCCGGCTGGCGGGCCGGCGCCGTGTTGGCGTTTCTGGCCGCCTGCGCATCACCGCTGTTCGCACAAGGCATGTACCGCTGCAGCAGCGGCGGTGCCACCTATCTCTCCGACAGACCTTGCAGCGGCAGCACCAGCAGCGGCGTCGCGTCCGGCAACACCCGCCTCGGCGCGTACGGCCCCGTGCAAACGCCGAGCCGCAGTGCGCCGACCTACTACCCGTCGATGGGCAAGGCACCCGAGCACCTGGCGTACATGAGCACGGAATGCGTCGAGCTCAGCGAGGGAATACGCACCGGCCCGGCGCGCGGGATCACCGGCTCGACGATGTCCGAGCTCCGCGAGAACTACTACAAGCGCTGCAGCGAGGACGAGCAGCAGGCGCGTCAACGCGTTTCCCAGGATCGCAGCGACGAGCGCGCGCAACGCAAGGCCAGCGACCAGGCGCAGCGCGACGCGCGCAACCGCGCCACCCTCAACAACGAGCAGTGCTACGAGATGCTGCGCATCCTGCACGGCAAGCGGCAACGCGCCGCCGGCATGAACGCCGGCGAAAAAGCGGATCTCGAGCTGTTCGAGGCGAACTACAAGAACCGCTGCACCGCGGGCTGAGCGGGCGCGACTATCAGCCCGGCGCGCGCAGCACGCGCATGGCCTTGACCATCGCGTCCTGCTTGCGGCCCTTGCGCGCGCGCTTGCCGACATACTCGGCGAGCGGGCCGTTCTTCAGCACCTCGTCCTTGGGCTTGCCGCCGCGGCCCGTGCCGATGATCTGCAGCGCCTGATCGAACGCGGCGACGCTGACCAGCGCATCCTTCGGATCGAGGTCGATCAAGGTCAGCCCGCGCCCGCCGTTGGGCTGCAGCTTCAGCTCGTCGAGCGGGAACACGAGCAGGCGGCCCTCCAGCGTCAGGCACGCGACCTGGGTCGCGCCGTCGGCGAGGCTGGGCGGCAGCGGCTTCTCGTTGGCCTCCAGGCTCAGGAACGACTTGCCGCCGCGCTGCCGAGACAGCAGGTCGCCGGCGCGCGCGAGCAGCCCGAAGCCGCCGGTGTTCGCGAGCAGCAGCGTCTGCTGCGCGTTGCCGGCGAAGTAGTGCGCGGGCTGCGTGCCGCTTTCCAGATCGATCAGGCTGGTGATCGGCTGGCCGTCGCCGCGCCCGCCGGGCAACTGACTTGCCGGCGTCGAATAGACGCGCCCGTTGCTGCCGAACACGAGCAGCGCATCGACGCTGCGGCACTGGAACGTGCCGTACAGCCCGTCGCCGGCCTTGAACGCGAGCGTGCTCGCCTCGACCTCGTGGCCCTTCAGCGCGCGTACCCAGCCCTTCAGGCTGACGACGACGGTGACCGGCTCGTCGACGATCTTGACTTCGGCGACCGCCTTCTTCTCGGCCTGGATCAGCGTGCGGCGATCGTCGCCGAACTGCTTCGCGTCGGCCTCGATCTCCTTGACCAGCGTGCGCTTCAGCGAGGCCGGGCTGCCGAGGATGTCCTCGAGCTTGCCCTGCTCGGTGCGCAGGTCCTTCAGCTCCTGCTCGATCTTGATCGCTTCGAGCCGCGCGAGCTGGCGCAGCCGGATCTCGAGGATGTCCTCGGCCTGCCGATCGCTGAGCTTGAAGCGCGCGATCAACGCGGGCTTGGGCTCGTCCGAGTTGCGGATCAGGTGGATCACCTCGTCGATGTTCAGCAGCACGAGCTGCCGGCCCTCGAGCACGTGGATGCGATCGAGCACCTTCGTCAGGCGGTGCTGGGTGCGCCGCTGCACCGTCTGCGTGCGGAACGCGATCCACTCGGCGAGGATCTGGCGCAGGCTCTTCTGCGTCGGCCGGCCGTCGGCGCCGACCATCGTCAGGTTGATCGGCGCGGAGGTCTCGAGCGAGGTGTGCGCGAGCAGCGTCGTGATCAGCTCCTGCTGCTCCACGGTGCGCGTCTTCGGCTCGAACACCAGGCGCACCGGCGCTTCCTTGCTGGACTCGTCGCGCACCGCATCGAGCACCGCGAGCACGCTGGCCTTCAGCTGGGTCTGCTCGCTCGTGAGCGTCTTCTTGCCGGCCTTGACCTTGGGGTTGGTCAGCTCCTCGATCTCCTCCAGCACCTTCTGCGCGCTGGTGCCGGGCGGCAGCTCCTCGACCACCAGCTGCCACTGGCCGCGCGCCAGGTCTTCGATCTTCCAGCGCGCCCGCACCTTCAGGCTGCCGCGGCCGCTCGCATAGGCCGCACGGATGTCGGCCGCTTCGCTGATGATCTGCCCGCCGCCGGGGTAATCCGGGCCGGGGATCAGCCCGGCGAGCTCGTCGTCGGACAGCTTGTCATGGCGGATCAGCGCGACCGCCGCCGCCGCGACCTCGCGCAGGTTGTGGCTGGGCACCTCGGTCGCGAGGCCCACCGCGATGCCGCTCGCGCCGTTCAGCAGCACGAATGGCAGGCGCGCCGGCAGCTGCTTCGGCTCTTCGGTCGAGCCGTCGTAGTTGGCGATGAAGTCGACCGTGCCCTCGTCGATCTCGTCGAGCAGCAGGCGCGAGATCGGCGCCAGGCGGGCCTCGGTGTAGCGCATCGCGGCAGCGCCGTCGCCGTCGCGCGAGCCGAAGTTGCCCTGGCCGTCGATCAGCGGGTAGCGCTGCGAGAAGTCCTGCGCCATGCGCACCAGCGCGTCGTAGGCCGCGGTGTCGCCGTGCGGGTGGAACTTGCCGAGCACGTCGCCGACGACGCGCGCACTCTTCACCGCCTTCGGGCCGGCCGCGGTCGTGAACGCGAGGCCCATGCGCTCCATCGCGTACAGGATGCGGCGCTGCACCGGCTTCTGGCCGTCGCAGACATCGGGCAGCGCGCGGCCCTTGACCACGGACAGCGCGTATTCGAGGTAGGCGCGCTCGGCGTACTGGGCCAGCGCGACGGCATCGCCGCCGTTGCCATCGCCGGCTTGCGTGAAGAGATCGGGCTCGATGCTCACGGAAATTCTGTTCAAAGAAAGGGATTGAGGATCGTCAGACCCTCCAGCTTTTGCCCGTGCTGGAAGTCTTCCGAATACAGCGTCTTGCAACCGGCATTCAGCGCGCTGGCAGCAATCGTCGCGTCGTAGATCGGGATACCGTATCGCTTGGCCAGGGCCACCGCGCGCTCATGAGTCTCGACGGTCAGCGATTCGACCTGACAGACTTGCCGCAATGCGGCCACCGTCGCCTCGACCGCCGCCCAGTGTGCCGCGTACTTGCGCCTGGTGACCGCGACAAACTCGTTGAGTACCTGCACGCTGATCACCCCACCTTCGGCCAGCAGGTCTTCGGCGCGCGTCGCCCTCGTGCCGTCGCCGACAAACAGGTAGATCGGAACGTTGGTATCGAAGAATGTCGCGGGCGTCACCCCCGACCCTCGTACGCTTCCAGTCGATCGAACTTGAAGTCGGCCGGCAACAGCCCACGGTACTTGCGCAGACGCGCCAGAACCTCGCGATTGCTCGGCGAGCGGCTGACGAGGAACTTGTCCTTGCCGGCGACGCCGATTTCGATGTCGTCGCCTTCTTTCAGATCGAGCACCTCGACGATCGCCGCGGGGAGGCGGATCGCCAAGCTGTTGCCCCATTTGGAGACTTGCATCGCGGACTCCTCGGTCTTGGATACACAGCGGTGTATTGTATATCTTGTGCGCTGCGCAGCTCAATCGTCCGGATGCCGCGCAGCATGCTCGCGGTCGAGGATGGACATCACGATCAGCGAGTCGTAGCCCGAGGCAGTGCGCACGCTCTCGCGCAGGCGCCCTTCCTCGACGAAGCCTTCGCTGCGGTACAGCGCCTGGGCGCGCACGTTGCTCGCCTTCACGTCCAGCCAGAAGCGGTGCGCGCCGAAATCCCGGAACGCCATGTGCGCCAGCAGGCGGATGCAGATGCGGCCGATGCCGCGGCCATGCGCATCGGGCCGCAGCACCATGCGCTTGAGCTCCACCGAGCGGTTCGGGTTGCGGCAGCCCTGCAGGATCACGAAGCCGACCGATTCGTACGCGTCGCCCGCTTCGACGATGAAGTGGCGCGAATCGGGGAAGCGGATCGCACCCTCGTGCAGCGTGCGCTCCCATGGCGTGATGAACGGCCGGTTCAGCGGATCCTGCTCGACCGAGAGCACGAAGTCCAGGTCCGATCTCATGGTCGGCCGCAGCCGCACCTTGATCGCATCGGTCGCGCCCATCACACGTCAGACATCGACCTCGACATCGTCGCCATGCAGCTCCATCAGCTCACGGCGCGCCTGCGCTTCGCCCTTGCCCATCAGCCGCGTCAGCGAGTTGACGGTCTCGGTGAAGCCCAGCGCGCCGAAGTCGATCTGCAGCAGCCGACGCGTGTCGGGGTTCAGCGTCGTCTCCCACAGCTGCTCGGCGTTCATCTCGCCCAGGCCCTTGAAGCGGCCGATGCTCCAGCCGTTCTCGCGCACGCCCTCCTTGCGCAACTTGTCCAGCGTGGCCTCGAGCTCGGCGTCATCGAGCGCGTAGATCTTCGCGGCCGGCTTCTTGCCGCGCGCCGGCGCATCGACGCGGTACAGCGGCGGCTTCGCGATGTGGATGTGGCCCGCTTCGATCAGCTTCGGGAAGTGGCGGAAGAACAGGGTCAGCAGCAGCACCTGGATGTGCGAGCCGTCGACGTCGGCATCGGAGAGGATGCAGATCTTGCCGTAGCGCAGCCCGGAGAGATCGGGGCTGTCGTTCGCGCCGTGCGGGTCCACCCCGATCGCCACCGCGATGTCGTGGATCTCGTTGTTCGCGAACAGCCGGTCGCGCTCGACTTCCCACGCGTTGAGCACCTTGCCGCGCAGCGGCAGCACCGCCTGGGTCTCCTTGTTGCGGCCCATCTTCGCGCTGCCGCCGGCCGAGTCGCCCTCGACCAGGAACAGCTCGTTGACGCCGAGATCGCGGCTCTCGCAATCGGTCAGCTTGCCCGGCAGCACCGCCACGCCCGAGCCCTTGCGCTTCTCGACCTTCTGCGAGGCGCGCTGGCGCGTCTGCGCCTGCTGGATCACCAGCTCGGCGAGCTTCTTGCCGTGGTCCACATGCTGGCTCAGCCACAGCTCCAGCGACGGCTTCACGTAGGTCGAAACCAGCCGCAGCGCATCGCGCGAATTCAGCCGCTCCTTGATCTGGCCCTGGAACTGCGGGTCCAGCACCTTGGCCGAGAGCACGAAGCTCGCGCGCGAGAACACATCCTCGGGCATCAGCTTGACGCCCTTGGGCAGCAAGCTGTGCAGCTCGATGAAACCCTTGACCGCGCCGAACAATCCGTCCTTCAGCCCCGACTCGTGGGTGCCGCCGGCGACCGTCGGGATCAGGTTCACGTAGCTCTCGCGCACCGGCGTGCCTTCGTCGGTGAACGCGACGCACCAGGCCGCGCCCTCGCCTTCGGCGAAGTTCTCGGTCTCGCCGCGGTCGGCGTAGTGCTCGCCCTCGAAC
>DATCSE010000381.1:0-2112 GCA_036568605.1 Burkholderiaceae bacterium
GCAAAGCGTCGAGCGTTCGCTCGAGGCGGCCTCCAGCCTGCATCGCCTCGGGCGTGGCGGCGCGCTCGACCATGTCGCCGATCTCGCGCACGAGATCGCCACTGCCACGCCGCCGCGCCAGGCATTGTCACGCTTCGGCGGTGTCGTGATCCAGTCCTTCGAAGAGTTCCGCAACGCCGCGCCATGAAGATCCGCTTCGACACCCCACCGGTCTCGGCCCAGCAGTCCAACGGGCTGGCCGTGCGCTATGCGGCCGCGAAACGCGAAGTGCCGCGCTGGCGCTGGTACCTGATGCTCGCCGTGATCGGCGTGCCGCTGATGTATTTCGTGTGGAACTTCGTCGGCGCGTTGTGGTGGGAGACCGCACCGGGCTTCGTCGTCGTGCCGACCCTGACGGTCAAAGCCGGCAGTGCGGGGACCGTGCGCAGCGTCGCGGCCGTGGGTGCAACGGTCGCACCTGGAGCGGCGTTGCTGACGATCGCACCGGTCGAGGCGTCGGTCGAGGCGCCGGTCGTTGCCCCGGTCGCGGCGCCGGGCTGGCATGCGTCTTCGCCTGTCGCAGCGGCGGCAGCCAGTGCGGCACCCGTCGCGTCCGCTGCACCGTTGGCAACGGCACCTGCTGCCGCCGTGCGGCCCCCTGGCGACGCGACGCTGGCCTTGCTGGACAAGGCGGTTGGATTGGCCGAGCACACGCTGGTGTTTCGTCGCGAGCGACAGGCCGCGATCGAGGTGTTGAGGCGCGACTCGGCGGCGACTCAGGCCGAGGCCGATGCAGCGCGCGTCGCCGTCATGCAGGCCGAGGCGGATCTGCTGCGGGCACGCGCCGATGCGCAGGCGCGGCGCCAGATGCTTCTCGACCGCGCGCGTGTCGATCCGCCGGCACGCCCCGCGCCGGCCCTGGCCGCAGCAGCGACCACGCCGGCATCCGCGTCACCGGCCGCGACGGCCGTCGGGCCGACCATCGTCTCCAGCCCGTTCTCCGGCACGGTCACCGCGGTGATGGTGTCGACCGGCGAGTATGTGACGCCATCGTCCGAGATCTTGCTGCTGCAAGGGCAGGGCGCGCCGGCGATCGAGGCCTACGTGGCGCCGTCGGACGCGAAATACGCGAAGCCGGGACGCCGCGCGACGCTGCGGTTCTTCGATGGCGGGCGCGTGCCGGCGGAAGTGGCCGACGTCGCGGCGCAGACCGCGCGCATCCCGGCCGAACGGGTCGGGCCGCTGTCGCCGCGCTCGCAGGCTATCCTGGTGCGCATGCGGCCGCTGCAGGAGCTGCCGCCGCGTTACCGCATCAACACGCTGCCGTTGGACGTGCGGTTCGAGACCGTCTGGCCCTGGACCGACTGAAATTGCGCGATGTGCCCCGGGCCCTTCGACACCTCGGCGCGAACGGAACTTGAGGCTCAGAGGATGTAGCGCGAGAGATCCTCGTCCTTCGCCAGCTCGGCCAGCTTCGCATTGACCTCGGTCGCGCCGACGCGGACCGTCTGCCCACCGCGGTTCGGCGCATCGAAGCTGATCTCGTCGAGCAGCCGTTCCATCACGGTCGCGAGGCGCCGCGCGCCGATGTTCTCGGTGCGCTCGTTGACGTCGTAGGCGATCTGCGCGATGCGGCGGATCGCATCGGGCTGCAGCTCCAGC
Organism: Burkholderiaceae bacterium; assembly: GCA_036568605.1. Classification (GTDB taxonomy): domain Bacteria; phylum Pseudomonadota; class Gammaproteobacteria; order Burkholderiales; family Burkholderiaceae_C; genus DATCSE01. The sequence continues at coordinate 1,642 of DATCSE010000381.1, forward strand.
GTGACGCCTTCGGTCGCGAGCAGCAGCGTGTACTGCTTGACCAGGCTCGCGTGGGTCTGCGTCAGGATCGCCTCGAAGTCGTCGACCGACAGCGAGCCCAGCTCGACGCGGATCGGGAAGCGCCCCTGCAGCTCCGGGATCAGGTCGCTGGGCTTGCTCAGGTGGAACGCGCCCGATGCGATGAACAGCATGTGGTCGGTCTTGACCATGCCGTACTTCGTGTTGACCGTCGTACCCTCGACCAGCGGCAGAAGGTCGCGCTGCACGCCCTGGCGCGAGACGTCGGCGCCGCCGGTCTCCGAGCGCGATGCGACCTTGTCGATCTCGTCGATGAAGACGATGCCGTTCTGCTCCACGGTGCGCACGGCTTCCAGCTTCAGCTCGTCGTCGTTCACGAGCTTCAGCGCCTCTTCGTCGGTGATGAGCTTGAACGCGTCGGAAACCTTCATCTTGCGCGTGCGGCGCCGCGAC
>DATCSE010000382.1:0-6252 GCA_036568605.1 Burkholderiaceae bacterium
GCAATGGTGCAGCAGGCAGTCGCCCGGCTGCATGTCCCAGTTGACGATCTCCAGGCCGCTGGCCGGGTCGCGGCGCAGCGCGGCGATGTCGGGCAGCGTCTCGCCCGGCAGCATCTTGTACGCCTCGGTGTCGCCGCCGAAATGGATGGGCCGGAACTCGCGGCCCCAGCGGTGCGAGCCCTTGATGTACTCGACGCCGCTGGATTCGACCGTCACCTCGTCGAGTGCAAGCCAGATCGACAGGATCTGGTCGCCGCGCACCGGCCAGTACGGCCCGTCCTGATGCCAGGGCGTGATCGCCGAGGTGCCGGGCTCCTTGACGAAGAGCTGGTCATACAGGAAGTTGACCTTGCGGCTCCTCAGCATGCGGGCCGCGATCTCGGCCGCCGGCGACTCCTCGACATAGCGGCGCAGCAGCGGCTTCACGGCCCAGGCGCCGATGTCGCCCAGGAAGCGCTGGCCCTCGACCTTCGCGTATTCGCGTGCCAGCGGGCCGGGATGCTGCAGGTCGTCCTCGACCGCCTCGCGCATCAGCGCGATCCAGTCGTCGTCGAACAGGCCGCGCAGGCAGATCACGCCGTCGCGCCAGAAGGCGGCGACGTCGGCGTCGGGGATGGGGTGCAGTGGGTGGACATTCATGCACGGGTCTCCTGGCGAGTTCGGGCAGCGTAAGACGCTGTGCCGCCGGCGTCTGTCGTCCGCGAAGACGACAGCCGGCACAACCGCGGGGCCCGCATCCGGACCGCAGGGCAACCTGCGTGTTCGCCCGGGTTGCCGGCGCCGGCGCGACCGCCGAAAGTCCCGGAATGCATGCCTGGGCCGTTCCCGCCGCCGCCGCGCACGCGCCTGCGCGCGACGTCGCGGCCGGGCTCGTCGACGGCATCGCGCGCGACGACTTCGCGGTGCGCACGCTGGCCACGCTGAACCAGTCCCTGCCGGTGGCCTGGTGGACGGTGTACCGCGTCGTCGGCGACGAGCCGCCGCGCCTGCAGCTGCAGGCCAGCCATGCCGTGCCCGACATCGCGCTCGCCTGCTGGCACATCTACCGCAGCGGCGTGTACCGCGACGACGCGCATTTCGCCGACGCCTGCGAGCGCGTCGGCCGCGACCGCGGCGCGGCCGTGATGACCCACTGTGTCGCCGACGATTTCAGCCGCGTGCACCGCGAGCGCATCTACGAGGCGCATTCGCTGAGCGAACGGCTCTCCCTGGTGGCCGCCGAGCACCGCGAATCCGCCGGCGAACCGGCCGGCGCGCGCAGCCGCGCCCTGCTGGCCGTCAACCTGTACCGCCACCGCGCACAGGCGCGCTTCGCCCCGGCCGAGCTGGACCGCGTGCTCAAGTTCGCACCCGTGCTGCTGGCAACGGTGCAGCGCCATCTCGAGCTCGACGGCGTGCGCCTGCGGCCTGCGCAGCGCCTGCGGCACCTCTGCCCGCAGCTCACCGAGCGCGAGCTCGCCGTCTGCGAGCGGCTGCTGCGTGGCCTGACCTTCGACGGCATCGCCGCCGACCTGCAGATCTCGGTGCCGACCGCGAAGACCTATCGCAACCGCGCGTTCGAGCGGCTGCGCATCCATCACCGCAACGAGCTGTTCGCGTTGACGCTGCAGGCGGCGGATTGACCAGGGCTTCGACAAGCTCAGCCCGAACGGGCTCCATGGACCGTTAGCGCCGAGGTCACCACCCGTTCGCGCTGAGCTTGTCGAAGCGCTCGCGCACCCCACTAAACTGCCCGCCACGTCCTCCGGGCGATGGAGCTCACGATGGCCTACGACTACAGCTCCGAATCGAAGCTGCTCGAGCTGCCGAACCCGTACCAATTGCAGAACCGAGTGCTGTGGCTGTGCGCGGCAATCCTGCTGGCGGCTGGCATCACGAGCCTGTTCTGGGCGCAAGGCGCGATGCAGCAGAACGCGCTGCGGCTGGTCGCCGCGCCGCTGCTCGCCGGCATCGCGCTGTTGGCTGCGGCACTGGTGTGCGGCGCGAGCGCGGCGCGCCGCATGCGCTTTTTCTTCGGGCGCGGCCGGCCGGCGTCGCTGGCGCCGGAGATCCCGGTCGGTGCCACAGGCGGATCGCCGGCCGCGGACCACGTGAAGGAGCTGCTGCGCCAGGGCGGGCTCACCTATCCCGAGCCGAAAGGCGCCGTCGAAGGATTGCTGTACCACTGGGCGCCGACCTTGATCACCGCCCCGCGCGAGGTGCAGGAGCAGGCGCGGCGCTATGTCTTCAACCTCGCCGCGATCGCCGCGACGCTGGCGAGCTTCGTCGTCTCGTACGCCGCCTTCGGCACGCCGACGACGCGGCCGTGGATCGGCATCCTGTACTTCGCCTTCGGCCTGGTCGTGCTGCTCAAGCCCATCGTCTCGCAGGGCCGCGCGCGGCTGACCTCGGCGACGCTGATCGGGCTGATCGCCGCGGCCATCCTCGCGCCGGTCGCGATCGGGCTGATCGGGAACCGGTTGCCGGCGCTGAACGGCTTCGAGATGGCAACGCAGACCATCGTGATGCTGGTCGGCACGCTATTCGCCTGCGTGCTCGCGGTGATCGCGATCCTCGCGCAGGTCGATGCCGCGCCGCAGACCCGCGCCAGCGTCGAGCAGCACCGGCTGTCGATGAACGCTCCGCCGGCGAGCCTGTTGGACGAGCTCGAACGGTTGATGCAGGCAGCGTGGACCGAGCGCATCCCGAACCGCCGCTATGCGCGCATCGCCCCGCAGACCAGCGCCGCGACGCCCAGCGGCAGCTTCGCCGGCGAGCTGTTCGAGGAGAGCCAGCCGCTGCCGGTGGCCGGCACGAAAGCGCCCAGCTTCGGCGCGGCGCTGGCCGAGCCGCGCCACCGCACGCTGTTGCTGCTGGACCTGCTCGCGGCCGCCCTCGTGATCGCCGCGGTCGCGATGGCGCTGTACTTCGTGCGCGCATTCGACGTGACCGCGCCGTGGCGCGACAACCGCTTCTCGCTGATCGGCACCGCCGGCATCCTCGCGGCGATCGCGGCGTTCTGCTTCCAGGCCTCGGCGCGGTTGTGGGGCCGCTTCAACTTCGAGTCGGTGCTGACCTGGGTCGAGATGGTCGGCAGCTACCAGACCTCGCGCATCGGCACCGGCCAGAACTTCTCGAGCCGCCTGAACACCGAGAACGATGTCGTGCGCACCGAGGCTATGACGCTGCGGATCTGGCGCGCGCGCATCGAGTCGGTCGTGTTCGGCAAGGACGATGCGCGCCAGATCACCGCGATGTTCTCGACCGAGGCCGAGGCCAAGGCGCTGGCCGCCGACCTGATGGCGTTCGGGCGCAGCCAGAGCGTGCTGGTCGCGCCGTTCAGCGGCGAGGACCAGAATCGCATCGCCGCGCTGAATGCCGGCGAGCGTGCGCTGCTGCCGCCGGGCGAAGCGGCCTCGGCGGCGCAGGTGCAGCACCATCTGCAGACCGCGGCCGCGCTCGCATCGGGCACGCTCCCGGCCGCAGCACCCGCCGCGCGGCGCTTCTGCAGCGCGTGCGGCACCGAGGTCACGTCACCCAACGCGCGCTTCTGCTCGAACTGCGCGGCGCCGCTGACTTCGTCGGCCTGAAGGCGCGATCGCGGCTTCCTACAGCGCGACCACGTGCGCGGCGCTCGCCCCGCGCACGGCCCGCAGCGGCATCGCCGCATCGAATGTCACCACGCGCAGATCGTGCTGCACCGCGACGCCCAGCAGCCACGCATCGGTGACCTGGCGATGGCCCAGCAGCTGCTCGGTATCGAACATCGTCGTGTCCAGCAGGCTGGGTGCCTCGGGCACGAACAGGTGGTGCACCGTCAGCGTGGCCTCGCGCAAGCGCTCCGCGACCCGCGCCGCGGGCAGGCTGTTCGGATACGCGGGCTGCGACATGATGCGCACGCAGCCGTTCTGCGTGACCGCGCACGAGGCCCAGCCGAATGCGAGGTGCTCGGCCAGCCAGCGGGTCGCGCGCCCATGGTGCAGATGATCGACGTCGAGCAGCGCGATGAGCACGTTGACGTCCAGCAGCGCACGCCGCTCGGCCTTCGCGCGGGCGCGCGGCTCCGGCATCACGCGATAGCCCGGGCGCGGCTCGCGCACCTCGACACGGCCACTGCTCTTCTTGGCTTTCGAGGCCACCGAATCAGTACTCGCCTTCGTCACGCAGCTTCTGGATCAGCTCGTTCGTGACAACTGCGCCGCGCGAGGCGAACGGTCGGAACCCGGCTACGCCGACGCCGCGCGACTTGTCGCGTCCCGCGGCCGCCGACACGCTGTGCGTCAACGCCTGTCGCGCTAGCTCCGACAGCACTTGACCGGCGGTCTTGTTCTCGCGCCGCGCAATCTCCTTCGCGCTGGCGAGTACGTCGTCGTCGAGGTCGAGGGTGGTACGCATGGCCGTTGATGCAATTGCATCAGATGCTAGCACATCATGTCGCGCATCGCGCATGCAATTTCTTCCCATCTCCCGGCCTGCCGCATTCCAACTTGGGGGGATACGCGCGCCGCTTCGCGGCGTACATTCGCCGCCACCCGGACACGCCGTTGCCGCGAGGGACTCGATGCCGGGCCGAGGAGGCAAGCGATGGCCGGCACGTCCGACAAGGTGTTCCTGCGCGCGTTCAAATGGTTCCTGGCCAGCGTCGACGCGCTCGCGGCCGACATCCCGGCCACCGGCCCCGTCGCGCTCGCCGCGCCGCTGACGGATCTGCTGCGCAAGAACCTGGGCCTGGCGCTCGACAAGACCGCCGCGACCATCGATCCGAACAACTTCGCGGCGAGCAACGCGCAAGCGCAATCGCTCGCGGTCGCCGCGATGGTCACCGGCGAGACGCTGGCCGCGCTGCGCACGGTCGCCGACATCCTGAAGGACCTCGCGAACGGCAACCTCGGCCTGGGCGATCTGTCGAAGGTGATCCAGCAGATCAGCCGGATCACCAGCGCGACGCCGGGCAAGCCGCCGAGCGCGTACTCGATCGCGAAGCTGTTGCTGATCTTGTCCGGCGACGCCGACGCACCCGACGCCGCACCGCCGGCCAAACGCCTGGTCAACCTGCTGACCGGCCGCAGCGCCGACGACACCAGCCTGAGCGCCGCGCAGATCACCGAGGCGCAGATGATCATCGGCCTCGCGATCATGGCGGTCGGCACGATCCTCGACCGCTCGTTCAGCGCGCCGAACCTGTCGGACGCCAAAGGCTGGCTCGTGCCGAAAGCGCCCGACATCCCGCTGCCGGCGCTGGTCACGAACAAGACCTACTCGCTCGCGCGCAGCGACGACGGCAGCAAGAAGCTGGACCTGCGCCTGGGCCTGGACCTGCCGCAATCGCTGTATGCCGAGCTGCTGACCACGCTGGCGACGAAGAACAGCGCCGGCGACGACTTCCAGCTCGAGCTGAAGGCCGACGGCCAGATCAAGCTCAAGCTGGACCTGCCGCCGCTGACCGTGCCGCTGCCGCCGCTGACCGCGCCGACGCTCAGCGGCACGACGCAGATCGGCCTGCTCTTCAAGCGCACGAAGCCGATGGTGCTCGGCGACGAGAGCAAGACGCACTTCAAGATCGGCGCGATGTCCGGCGGCATCGTGCTGCACAACACGCAGCCCAAGGTCGAGTTCGACCTGGCCGAAAGCAAGCTGGTGCTGAAGGTCGGCGACGACCCGTTCCTCGGCGCGGTGATCGGCGATGCGGTCGAGGTCGCGCTGACCTTCGGGCTGATCGCCGACACCGCGGGCGGCCTGCGGCTCAAGGACGGGACCGGGCTGAAGGCGACGATCCCGCTCGAGAAGATTCCCAACAGCCCAGTCCAGATCCCGTTCCTGACCTTCGAGCTGACCAAGGCGAACAACCTGGACAAGATCCAGGTCGAGCTGTCGGGCTCGTTCCAGGTCGCGATCGGGCCGTTCTCCGGCTCGATCGACCGGCTCGGCACGCTGCTCAAGCTGGACGACCTGCTGGCCGGCGCGACACTGCCGAAGTTCGACCTGAAGCCGCCGTCGGGCGCCGGGCTCGCGATCGACGCGGGCATCGTCAAGGGCGGCGGCTTCCTGCTGTTCGACCCGGACCGCGGCGAGTACGGCGGCATCCTCGACATCCGCATCGCGCAGATCGGCGTCAAGGCGATCGGCCTGCTGTCGACCAAGAACCCGGGCGGCTGGTCGCTGCTGCTGATCATCACCGCGCAGCTGCCGCCCATCCAGCTCGGCTTCGGCTTCACGCTGACCGGCATCGGCGGGCTGCTGGGCGTGCAGCACACCGTCAGCATAGCCACGCTG
>DATCSE010000383.1:0-10240 GCA_036568605.1 Burkholderiaceae bacterium
GTCTATGCGCGGCCGTATGCCGGCGAGCGCGACATGCTCAAGGGGGAGCTGTTCACGCTCGCGATGTTCACGCTGCTGGGCATCGACGTGATGCTGTCGGCGAACAACTTCCTCGTGGTCTACCTGGGCCTGGAGCTGATGTCGCTGAGCCTGTACGCGCTGGTCGCGCTGCGCCGCGACCATGCCGATGCGACCGAGGCGGCGATGAAGTACTTCGTGCTGGGCGCGCTGGCCAGCGGCTTCCTGCTGTACGGGCTGTCGATGATGTACGGCGCGACCGGCTCGCTCGAGATCAGCGAGGTGTTCAAGGCGATCGCGAGCGGCCAGATCAACAAGTCGGTGCTGGTGTTCGGCGTCGTCTTCGTCGTCGCCGGGCTCGGCTTCAAGCTCGGCGCGGTGCCGTTCCACATGTGGGTGCCCGACGTCTACCAGGGCTCGCCGACCGCGATCACGCTGCTGATCGGCGGCGCGCCCAAGCTCGCGGCGTTCGCGATCACGATCCGGTTGCTGGTCGAGGGCATGTCCGGGCTGGGCGGCGAATGGCAGCAGATGCTGATCGTGCTGTCGGTCGGGTCGATGCTGCTCGGCAATGTCGTCGCGATCGCGCAGAGCAACCTGAAGCGCATGCTGGCGTACTCGTCGATCGCGCAGATGGGCTTCATGCTGCTCGGGCTGACGCCCACCGTCGTCAACGTCAACACGCTGTCGGCCGCGAACGGCTACAGCTCGTCGATGTTCTACATCACGACCTACGTGCTGACGACGCTGGGCACCTTCGGCATGGTGATGCTGCTGTCGCGCCAGGGCTTCGAGTCGGAGCAGATCGACGACCTCAAGGGCCTCGCGAAGCGCAGCCCATGGTTCGCCGGGGTGATGGCGATCTTCATGTTCTCGCTCGCCGGGCTGCCGCCGACGGTGGGCTTCTACGCGAAGCTCGCGGTGCTGCAGGCGGTGGTGTCGACCAACCTCGCCGGCTACATCTGGCTCGCAGTCGCCGCGGTGGTGCTGTCGCTGATCGGTTCGTACTACTACCTGCGCGTCGTCAAGGTCATGTACTTCGACGAGCCGGCCGATGCGCGGCCCATCGTCACCGGCGTCGACGTGCGCGCGGTGATGTCGCTGAACGGAGCCGCCGTGCTCGTGTTCGGGCTGCTGCCGGGCGGGCTGATGACGCTGTGCCGCGACGCGATCGTCAAGGCTCTGACGACCTGACGGTCATCCGTCGCGGATCGAAGACCGAATGGGCTCGTCGGCCGCCGTCTGGCTGGTGCTGCTGGTGGCGCTGATCGCGGCGAACCTGCCGTTCGCGAACGAGCGGCTGTTCATCGTCGGACCGAAGCGCCAGCCCAAGGGCCTGGCCTGGCGTGCATTCGAACTGCTGCTGCTGTGGGGGCTGACGCTGACGCTGGGCTTCGCGCTGGAGTCGCGGCTCGGGCAGATGCAGCCGCAGGGCTGGGAGTTCTACGCGGCGTTCGGGTTCTTCTTCCTGACGCTGGCGTTCCCCGGGTTCATCTGGCGCTACCTGCGGCGGCACCACGAATGAGCCACGACCCGATGCCGCAGTCGTCGCTGCCGGGCGAAGAAGGCTCGGACGTCGCCGACAACGCCCACCTGCGCGAGGAGACCCTGCACTCGCGCCAGGTCTATCGCGGCCACTTCCTCGACGTGCGCAGCGACCGCGTGCGCCTGCCCGACGGCGGCACTGCCGGGCGCGAATACATCGTGCACCCGGGCGCCGTGATGGTCGTGCCGCTGCTGGACGACGGCCGCCTGGTCGTCGAACGCCAGTGGCGCTACCCGCTCGCCCGGGTGATGCTCGAGTTCCCGGCCGGCAAGCTCGAGGCAGGCGAGCCGCCGCTGCAGTGCGCGGTGCGCGAACTGATCGAGGAGACCGGCTACCGCTCGGCCGAATGGGCGCGCGCCGGGCTGCTGCACAACGCGATCGCGTATTCGAACGAAGGCATCGAAGTCTGGTTCGCGCGCGGCCTGACGGCCGGAACGCGCTCGCTGGACGTCGGCGAGTTCCTCGAAGTCGGCACCGCGACACAGGAAGAACTCGAAGAGCTCGCGATGCGCGGCGAGCTGACCGACGCGAAGACGCTGATCGGACTCCTTTGGTTGCAGAATTGGCGCGCCGGCCGGTGGTCATTGCAATGGGCGCGGCAGGAAGACCTGCTTGTCACGATAATGCAACAACCATGAAGGTGCTGAACCTGCGCTGCAGCCACGACCACCGCTTCGAAGGGTGGTTCGCGTCGGACGAGGACTTTTCCTCGCAGACCGAGCGCGGGCTGATGGCGTGCCCGATCTGCGGCGACCAGGCGATCGCCCGGCTGCCCAGCGCGCCGCGCGTGAACCTGCTGGGCCGCGGCGACGACAGGCGGGCGCCGAGCACCGAGGCGCAGCAACCCGCGGCTGAATCTTCTTCGGCCCAACAGATACAGGCGCGCTGGCTGAACACGGTGCGCGAGATGATCGCGAGCACCGAAGACGTCGGCGATCGTTTCGCCGAAGAGGCGCGCCGCATCCACTACGGCGAAGCCGAGCAGCGCGGCATCCGGGGCCGCGCGAGCCGCGAGGATGCCGATTCGCTGCGCGACGAGGGGATCGAGGTCCTGACCCTGGCGTTGCCGGAAGCGGTGAAGGGCCCGCTTCAGTAAGCGCTGCCCGGACCGGGCACCCGTTCCGGCGCCAGCACCACCAGGCTCGCGTCGTCAAGCGCGCTGATCAACGTGTCGCCGTCACGATCGACGGTGAAACCCTCGCCGCCGGCCAGCACGATGTCGCGCAGGTCATGGTCGATCGTGATCCACAGCTCGCCGTGAAGCGCTTCGATGCGCTGCCCGCGGGCGCCGGACAGGCGCAGGATGTCACCCTTGCGCAGCGGGGTGGCGGCGGGCGTCAGATCGCGGGTGTTCATGGCATCGCTCCTTTGGCATGAACGAGGCGCATGCAGCGCCTCGTCGGCTTGTCCCCAGCGTCCGCTGGGTCGAAGGCAGTCTGAGCTACATTGCTCGCATGCTCAAACGGTATTCCTGAATGCATTGCATGCACTGCTGGAATGCGAAGAGCCCGCCTGAGGAGGAGACCCGCGATGCGTCACTACGACCTGCCGCCGCTGGCCCAGCTCGAAGCCTTCGAAGCGTCGGCGCGTCACCTCAGCTTCACGAAGGCGGCCGATGAGCTGGCGCTGACCCAGTCGGCCGTGAGCCGGCAGATCGCCGCGCTCGAAGAGCACTACGCGCTGCCGCTGTTCCGCCGCCTGCACCGTGCGCTGCGCCTGACCGACGACGGCCAGCGCCTGTACCGAGCGGTCACCGGCGTGCTGGCGCAACTGCACGATGTCAGCGCCGAGCTGAAGCGCGAGCGCCGCGTCAAGACGGTGATCGTGACGACGACGCCCGGCTTCGCCGGCCTGTGGCTGATTCCGCGGCTGCCGGGCTTCACGGCGCGCCGGCCCGATGTGGACGTGCGCATCTCGGCCGGCTACGAGCTCGCCAATCTGAACCGCGACGGTGTCGACATCGCGATCCGCTACACCGATGCCGAGCAGGCCGGTGCGTCGGCGCAGCGCCTGTTCGGCGACGTCGTGTTCCCGGTCTGCAGCCCGAAGCTCGCGCGCGATCCGACGCGGCCGCTGAAGCAGCCGCAGGACCTGCGGCTGCACACGCTGCTGCTGCAGCAGGAGGCCGAGGGCAGCGACCCGTTGCAGGACTGGGCGATGTGGTTGCGCGCGATGAAGCTGGATGGCGTGAAGCCGGCCAGCACGCTGCGCTTCTCGATGTACGACCAGCTGATCCAGGCGGCGGTCAGCGGGCAGGGCGTCGCGCTCGGCCGCAGCCCGCTGATCGACGATCTGCTGCGCCAGCGCAAGCTGATCCAGCCGTTCGAGGCCACCATCGTCTCGCCGCGCAGCTACCACCTGCTGCAGTCGCACACCGCGGCACGCAAGAGCGAGGTGCAGGAGTTCGTCGCGTGGCTGCGCGAGCAGATCGAGCAGGAGATCGCCCCGGCCGCCAACACGCCGCGCGGCGGTGCCGCTACAGCACGCGGCCAGGGTTCAAGAGCCCGCGCGGGTCGAGCGCCGACTTGATCGCGCGCATCAGGTCGAGCGCGACCGGCGACTTGCGCCGCGCAAGCTCGACGCGCTTCAGCGCGCCGATGCCGTGCTCGGCCGAGATCGACCCACCGTGCGGCGCCAGCGCGTCGTAGACCAGCGTGTTGACCGCGTGCTCCTGCTCGGCGATGAAGCGTGCCGCGTCGCCGCCTTCCGGTGCCTGCACGTTGTAGTGAAGGTTGCCGTCCCCGAGATGACCGAAGTCGACCAGCCGCACGCCGGGGAAATGGCGCTGCAGCGCCGCATCGGTCTCGGCGACGAAACGTGGGATCGCCGAGACCGGCAGCGCGATGTCGTGCTTGATGTTGGGCCCCTCCAGGCTCTGCGCGAGCGGGATGGCCTCGCGCAGGTGCCACATCGCGTGCGACTGCTCCAGGTTCGAGGCGACCGCGGCATCGCTGATCAGGCCGCGCTCGAGCGCGGTCTCGAGCAGCGATTCGAACAGGCCCTGCGCGTGGTCCGCGCCTTCGCTGTCGGACTGCTCGAGCAGCACGGTCCACGACGAAGGCGGCAGCGGCTGCGGCAGTTGCGCGAAGTGCTTGCGGACCAGCGCCAGCGCGTGGTCGTTCATCACCTCGAAGCCGGTCAGCGCGGCGCCGAGCCGCGCGCGCGCCTGCTGCAGCAGTTCGACCGCCGCGTCCAGCGTCGGCACCGCGGCCAGTGCCGTCGTCACCGCGGCGGGCTGCGGGTGCAGCTTCAGTGTCGCCGCGGTGATGATGCCCAGCGTGCCTTCGCTGCCGATGAACAGGTCGCGCAGGTCGTAGCCGGTGTTGTCCTTGCGCAGTCCGCCGAGGCCGCTCCAGACCTCACCCTGCGCGGTCACGACTTCGAGGCCCAGGCACAGCTCGCGCGCATTGCCGAAGCGCAGCACCTGCGTGCCGCCGGCGTTGGTCGCCAGGTTGCCGCCTATCGTGCAGCTTCCTTCGGCCGCGAGGCTCAACGGGAACAGCAGCCCGGCCTCGGCAGCGGCCTCTTGCACCGACTGCAGCACGCAACCGGCTTCGACGGTCATCGTCAGGTTCGCGGCGTCGACCGCGCGGACCTTGTTCAGCCGCGTCAGGTTCAGCAGCACCTGCGTGCCGCTCTCGTCCGGCACTGACGCGCCGACCAGCCCGGTGTTGCCGCCTTGCGGCACGATCGCGATGCCGTGCTCGGCACAGGCCTTCACGACGGCCGCCACTTCGCCGGTCGACGCGGGCCGCACGACCGCGAGCGCGCGGCCGCGATAGCGCTTGCGCCAGTCGATTTCGTAGGCCGAGAGGTCGCCGTCGGTCAGCACCTGGGCCGTGCCGACGGCCGCGCGCAGCGCGGCCAATGCCGCGGTCATCGTTGTCGTCGTCATGAAGAACGTCCTTCGGTCAGGGCGGCCGCTTTCGCGTTGCGCAGACGCCGGCGCACATGCGCCCCGCACGCGACGAACAGCAGCACGCTCAACACAACCTCGATCGCTGCCAGCACGGCGCCCGGGCTGCGTTCGCTGGTGGCGCGCACGAGGCCTTCGGTCACGTACAACCACACGAGCAGGCTGAGCCAGCGGTAGGTGTACAGCCGGTTGCGCAGCAGGCCGGGCAGCGCGAAGGCGAGCGGCAGGACCTTCAACGCCAGCGTGCCGCGGCCAGTGGGCGCGAGCCACAGTTCCCATGCGAGGCCGAGCGCGATCAGCGCGACGAGGCTCGTGACCGCGAGGGCGCGGGTCCGCCGCACGGAAGGGTCGGACAACGAAGCCGACAACGAGTGATTCGACGCAAAGCTCGCAAACATCGCTGGCTATCATGCCAGCAATGAATCCGACGACCCTGTTCCGATCGGTGTTGCGCGAGCAATTGCCGCGGCTGATCGAAACGCTGCAGACGTGGCCCTGGCTGAGCACGTTGGAGACCTTGCGCAGCCGCTTCCGCGAGGACCGCCTCGGGTTGACCGCCAGCAGCCTCACCTTCACGACGCTGATCTCGCTGGTGCCGCTGGTCACCGTGATGCTCGCGGTGTTCTCCGCATTCCCGATGTTCGCGACCTTCGAAGACGCGCTGCAGAAGTATTTCCTGCAGACGCTGGTGCCGCCGAACATCGCGAAGCCGGTGCTGAGTGCGCTGACCCAGTTCGCGAGCAAGGCCAACCGGCTGGGCACGGTCGGGCTGGTCTTCCTGGTGCTGGCCGCGCTGGCGCTGATGCTGACGATAGACCGCACGCTCAACGCGATCTGGCGCGTGCGCACGCCGCGGCCGATCGCCCAGCGCGTGCTGGTCTACTGGGCAGCGGTGACGCTGGGCCCGCTGGTGCTGGGCGTGAGCCTGAGCGTGACCTCGTATGCGCTGTCGGCGTCGAAAGGGCTGGTCGAGGAGATCCCCGGCGGCGTCAGCTTCCTGCTGGGCACGCTCGAGTTCGGGCTGATCGCGGCCGGCTTCGCGGGCCTGTTCCACTACGTGCCGAACACCCACGTGCGCTGGCGCCATGCGATCGCCGGCGGCTTCTTCACCGCGATCGGCATCGAGCTCGCGAAGCGCGCGCTGGGCTGGTACCTCGCGGCGGTCCCGACCTACTCGGTGCTGTACGGCGCCTTCGCGACACTGCCGATCTTCTTGATCTGGCTGTATCTGTTGTGGGTCATCGTGCTGCTGGGCGCCGTGATCGCCGCGTATGCGCCCAGCCTGAAGATGCGCGTCGCGCGCTGGCCCGACACGCCCGGCATCCGTTTCCAGCTCGCGGTCGCGGTGCTGCGCGAGCTCGATGCGGCCCGAGCGCAAGGCGCGCCGGGCCTGCACCTCGATGCGCTGTCGACGCTGCTGCGCACCGACCCGCTGCAGGTCGAGCCCATCGTCGACACGCTGGTCGAGCTCGACTGGGTCGGCCGCCTCGACGAAGCCGGCAACCCGCGCCACGTGCTGCTGTGCGACCCGGCGGCGACACCGGCAAAGCCGCTGCTCGTCAAGCTGCTGATCGAGCCCTCGCTCGCGCTGACGGGCTTCTGGCGCCGCGCCGGGTTCGACGAGATGACGCTGCGCGAGCTGCTCGCACTTTAGTGGGCGCGATCGAGATCGAATCGGGCAAGCGCCGCTGCAAGCTGTGCCGCCTGGCTCTCGAGACTGGCCGCCGCCGCCGTCGATTCGCTCGCCAGCGCCGCGTTCTGCTGCGTCATCCGGTCGAGCTCGCCGACCGCGCCGTTGACCTGCACGATGCCGCCGTGCTGCTCCGACGCCGCGCTGCTGATCTCTCCGATGATGGCGTCGACCCGCTGCACCGCGGCGACCAGCTCGCCCATCGTCGCGCCGGCGTTCCGGACCTGCGCGGCACCCGTGCCGACTTTCGCGACTGACGCCTCGATCAGCGCCTTGATTTCCTTCGCGGCCTCGGCGGCGCGTTGCGCAAGGCTGCGCACCTCGCCGGCGACGACCGCGAAGCCGCGGCCCTGCTCGCCGGCGCGCGCGGCTTCGACCGCGGCGTTCAGGGCCAGGATGTTGGTCTGGAAGGCGATGCCATCGATCAGGCCAATGATCTCGGCGATGCGCTTGGACGATGCGTCGATCTCGCCCATCGTCGTCACCACGTCGGCGACGATCGTGCCGCCGCGCTGCGCGATCGCCGTCGCCGAGGCGGCCAGCTGGCTTGCGCTGCGCGCCGATTCGGTGGTCTGCTGGACAGCACCCGTGAGCTGGTCGACCGCGGTGGCAGTCTGCTGCAGGTTGCCCGCGGCCTGTTCGGTGCGCTGCGACAGCTGCCCGCTGCCGGACGCGATGTGGCTGCTGGCGCCGAGGATCGCATCGGTCGCGCCGCGTACGCCGCGCATCGCCGCGCCGATCTGCTCGACGGTCTGCTTCAAGCGCAACGCGCCGCCCGTGCCGACCTCGACGGCCGAGACATCGAGCGCGATCCGGCCGTCCCGGTCGATCGTTTCGACCAGCGAGCTGAGCTCCTTGCCGAGATGGGTCTCGCGGCGCAACGCAATGGCCATCCAGACCTCGATGCCCGCCTGCACGATCACGTAGCCCGCGTGCCCCAGCACGGTCGCGAAGTCGGGCTGGCGGTTGCAGAAGAACGGGAAGCCCAGCTGCTGCAGGCGATCGAACACGATGTGATGAACCGCGATCAGCGCGGCGGCCAGTACGATGGGCCGCCAGTCGCGGTAGATCAGCAGGAACGCCAGCGTGACGAATACGCCGAAGTGGAACTCGGTCGTGCCCCCGCCGAGCTGGATGTGCAACGCCACCATCGCCATCGCGCAGGCCGCGAGTACCAGACGCGACGCGAGACTGCCGTGCGCGACCGCATAGACGATGCCCGACAGCGCCAGCAGCGTGCATGCGCTGACGAGCGCGAGCATCGTGTTGTGGCGCTCCACGCCGACCACGATGGCGACCAGCGCGCCCAGCGCGATCACGCCGAGTACCGCACGGTCGGCCAGGCGCGCGATCGCGCGGATGTACGCGCCGCCGGAGCTGATGCCGGCCGCAGTTTGTTGCGCCGGCGAAGCGGCGCGGGAGTTGGCGTCGTCGAAGCTCAAGGAACGTCCTCCATGCGTGGCGCTCCAGGACCGCCGTTCGTCCGCGGGATTCCTCGGAGCAGCAAGTGGCGAGCCGTCGGCGTCGTACGGCGCCGGACGGAAGCAGGAAACGTTTGCTATCGGCGGGTCAGTGCCGAGCTTGAGCGTCAGCGTGCCGCTTCGAGCGGGATGGCCGCGCAGTGCGTCACGCAGTTCTTGCCGCAGCGCTTGGCCGCGTACATCGCATCGTCGGCCTTCTGCAGCAGTTCGTGCGGATGGCGGGCGTCGATAGGCGCGAGCGCGTAGCCGATGCTCGCGCTGACCGTGCCTGCCGGCAGGCAGCTCGGTGCGAGCGGGGTGGTCGCCGTGGCGGCGTGCACCGCGGCCAGCAAGTGCAGCCCCAGCGCTTCGGCGCCGGCCGTATCGCGCACCGGCGCGAGCACGAGGAACTCGTCGCCGCCGAAGCGGCCGACTGCATCCTCGGCGCGCACCGCGGACTGCAGCGCCGCGCCGACCGCGACCAGCAGCGCATCGCCTTCGCGATGCCCGAGCCGGTCGTTGACGCTCTTGAAGCCGTCCAGGTCGACGAAGAACAGCGCGACCGGCGTGCGCGCGGCGTCGGCGAGCGCGGCCTCGATGCGGTCCATCATCGTGCGCCGGCTCAGCACATCGGTCAGCGCATCGTGCTCGACCCGGCGCTTCAGCTTCTCCTGCGTGACGGTGAGCTCGTGCACGTCCACCGTCACGGTGTACAGGCCGATCACCTGGCCGGCGGCATCGAAGTCCGGCACGTAGCTCGTGCGCAGCCAGCGCGGGCCTTGCGGCAGCGAATTGACGAGCCGGGTGTACTGCACCGTCTTGCCTTCGAGCGCGCGCAGGAAGTAGGGCTCGTGCTCGGCCCAGCGCTTCGCGCCGCGCACCATGCCGATGTGGCGGCCGAGCAGCTCTTCGGCACTCTCGCCGACGATCTCGCTGTAGGCCTTGTTGACGAAGCGCAGCGTGAAGCTGCGGTCCACGTAGGTCAGCGGGTACGGGATGTTGTCGGCGAAGCGGTCCAGCCGCTTGCGCGCCGCGGCCAGCTCTTCTTGCCGGATGACGTGGTCATGGATGTCGAACGCAATCGTGAACACCGCGTCGACGCGCCCGGCCGGATCGCGATCGGGAAACACCTGGATGCGCGCCCAGCGGTCTGCCATGCGGCCGTGCCTGAGCACGCGTTCATAGGTGTCGTTGCGCCCGGCGAATGCGGCCTCGAACGCCGGCTTCGCCGCTCGCCAGGCGTCGGCCCCGTACAGCGCCTCGAGCGTCTGCCCGATCAACTGCTCGCGCGGGCGATTGGCCCAGCCTAGATAGGGCTGGTTGCAGAACAGCAGCCGCGCGTCGGCGTCCCAGCGGCCGATCGGCAGGTCGATCGCGTCGACCAGCCGTTCGATGTGCGGGACGCGAGGGTCGGTCGCGGCGTCCATGCGGATCACGGCAGCTGGCGAGCGGGTGGAACCAACTCCGCGACGGAGCGGCGCAACGCGGCGAGCACGGCATCGGGCGCTTCGGCCAGCATCGCGTGCCCGGCGTCCACCGTCTGCACCTGCGTGGACACCTGCGCGGTCAACGCTGCGGCGATCGTGGCGGTCTGCTTCGGGCTCGTCATC
>DATCSE010000384.1:0-3267 GCA_036568605.1 Burkholderiaceae bacterium
CCGAAAAACTGCGCGGCCAGCTCGGGCAGCTGGTGCGCTTCGTCCAGGACGAAGGCCGCGGCGCCCGGCAGGATTTCGCCGAAGCCCTCGCGCTTCACCGCCAGGTCCGCCAGCAGCAGGTGGTGGTTGACGACGACGAGGTCGGCCGCCATCGCGTCGCGCCGAGCCTTGACGACATGGCACTGGCGGAAGTCGGGGCACTCGCTGCCGAGGCAGTTCTCGCGCGACGACGTGACCAGCGGAATCACGCTGCTGCGCTCGTCCAGTCCATCGAGCTCGGCGAGGTCGCCGCTGGCCGTCGTGCGCGACCACTGCTCGACCTTCGCGAGCGTGCGCACCGCCCAGCGATCGGGCAGTTGCGCCGACTGGCGCGCCTGGTTCAGTCGATGCAGGCACAGATAGCTGCTGCGTCCCTTCAGCAGCGCGATGCTGACCGGCAACTGCAGCGCCTCGCGCAAGCGCGGGATGTCGCGCAGGAAGAGCTGGTCCTGCAGGCTCTTGGTGGCGGTGCTGACCAGCGCGCGTGCACCGCTCAGCAGCGTGGGCACCAGGTACGCGAAGGTCTTGCCGACACCGGTGCCGGCTTCGGCGACAAGTGCGCCGCGTTCCTCGATCGCCTGCGCAACGCCCAGCGCGAGACGGACCTGGACCTCGCGTTCGACATGGTTCTCGTCGGCCTGCGCCAGCGCACCGCTGCGCGACAGCGCCGCGCGGACCGCTTCCTCGAGCGGCGTCATCCGGAGTTTCGGCTCATGGGCTGCCCGTCGCGCTCATGCCGGCTCGGGTGGCTCGAGCTCGGCCTCGAGGCGGGCAATCTGGTCGCGCAGCAGCAGGCGGCGCTTCTTCAGGCGGCGCATGCTCAACTCGTCGTCCGGTCGGGTTGCGGCCTGGTCGATCAGGTTGTCCAGATCGGCGTGTTCGATGCGCAACTCGATCAGCCGGCGCGACAGCGAGTGCAGGTTGATATCCATGGGACTCGCGACTTTGTCGCGGTTTTCGCGGCAGGCTACGGCAACAAAAGACATTATAGTTTTCGGCCATGAGCACGACGAGTCTCGGGTATCGCCTTTCCGCCACGACAGGCATGCACCGTGGCGACCGTGCCTACCAGCAGGACCAGGTCGACATCATTCCGCACGATCGCGTGCCCGGCTGCCTGCTGGCCGTGCTGGCCGACGGCATGGGCGGCAAGAGCGGCGGACGCAAGGCTGCCGACCAGGTGTTGCTGACCGCGCGCCAGCTGTTCGAGCGCTACGCGCCCAGCCGCGACGACCCCGCCGAGGCGCTGAAGCAGCTCGTGCTCGAATCGCACCTGATGATCAAGCTGACCGCGATCACCTCCGAAGAGGAGCCGCACAGCACGGTCGCCGCATTCATCATCAGCCCGAGCCGCGACTGCGATCTGATCCATGCGGGCGACTCGCGTGTCTATCACTTTCGCGGCGCCGAGATGGTGAGCCGCACGATCGACCATTCGTACGTGCAGCGCCTGGTCGACGAAGGCCAGATCACCGACGAAGAAGCGAACTCGCACCCGCAATCCAACCTGCTGACCGGCTGCCTGGGAACGCATCAGGATCCGCCGCTCACACACCGCCGCATCAGCGGCCTCGAGGTCGGCGATGCGCTGCTCGCCTGCAGCGATGGCCTGTGGCACTACTTCACGCCGCGCGAGATCGGCGCGATCGTGCATGCGCTGCCGCCTCGCGAAGCGAGCGAGATGCTGGTCAACAAGGCGCGGCAACGCGCCCGCGGGGGCGGCGACAACCTGTCGCTCGCCCTGGTGCGCGTCGACCCGCTGGGCTGAGCGGTTCCGCGACCTGATCCAGCCTCAAGGCGACGACGCAGCGGACGGCACCGGCAGCGGCGCCGCGACCTTTCCGCTCGTGGCGCGCTCGGCATTGCGTCGTTCGATCGCTTCACGATGAGCCTGCGCGGCCCGCCGATCGGCCGCAGCTCGCTCTACGTTCTCCTTCGCCGCGGCGGCGCGTGCGGCCGGATCGGCCGACGGTTGCGGCGCCGGCAGCTCGCGGCGCGGCGGCGGTACATGCCCCGGCGTCTCCGCCAGGTCCGAACGTTCGGGACGTGGCGGCGGTGCGCTCGCTGCTGCGGCCGCGTCCTTGCGGCTGCGCTGCTCGTCGGCGCTGATGCGCTCGCGTATGGTCTCGGCGCGCTCCGCAGCGCGCTGCTTGCGCTCCTGCTCGTCGAGCAGCACCTCCTCGCGGCGCAGCCGCGCGAGAGCATCGCGTTCGGTCTTGCGCGCCGCATCGACACACGGCGTGACCAGAAAGCGCTGCTGGCAGGCCAACTCTTCGCGCTGGAACGTGGTCTGCGCCTCGGCGCGTTCGCGCACGATGCGCTCGCGTTCCGCGGCGTCGTTCTGTTTCGCCGAGGGCGTCGCAGCGTCGGCCGACACCGCAGTGCACGCCAGCAGCGCGGCGCACGCAACCCAACTCTTGCCGTTCATGTCAACGAAGTGTCCACGTCGCGCCGCGCCAGCGCCAGGAACTCGCTCGATTGCATTTCACGCAAGCGTGACACGGTTCGCGGGAACTCGTGTGACAAAGGCCCTTCGGTGTAAAGAAGTTCAGGCTCGACCGCGGCCGACATGATCAGCTTGACGCGCCGGTCGTACAGCACGTCGACCAGCCAGGTGAAGCGCCGCGCCTCCGATGCCAGGCGCGGCGACATCGCGGGCACGCCGGAAAGCAGCACGGTGTGGAACTGCGTCGCGAGCTCCAGATAGTCGTTCTGCGAACGCGGGCCGCCGCAGAGCTCCTTGAAGTCGAACCAGACGACGCCGCCGGCGCGCCGCCGTGCGCGCAGCTCGCGGTGCTCGATGTGCAGCAGCGGGCTCTCCTCCTTCGCCTCGGCGAGGCGCTCGAACGCCTCGGTCATCGCGGCATCGGCGGCGGGGCCCAGCGGCGTGTGGTAGCGATCGACCTGCTCGAGCGTGCGCTGCCGGTAATCGGTGCCGTTGTCGACGTTGATGACCTCGAGCTTCTCCTTCAGCAGTTCGATCGCCGGCAGGATGCGATCGCGGTGCAGCCCGTTCGGGTACAGGTCGTCGGGACGGAAGTTCGACGTCGTGACGATGCTGACGCGGTTCTCGAACATCGCATCGAGCAGCCGATGCAGGATCATCGCATCGGTCACGTCGGCGACGTGGAACTCGTCGAAGCAGATCAGCCGGAAGCGTCGCGCGATGCGCTTGCCGAGCTCGGCCAGCGGGTTCACCGTGCCCTGCAGCTCGGCCAGCTCGCGGTG
>DATCSE010000385.1:0-3148 GCA_036568605.1 Burkholderiaceae bacterium
GCCTGGGGGCGCGCAGCGTGGCGCGGCGCATCGCGCAGGAGCTGGACAGCCCTCTGGGCGAGCTGGCCGGCTTCGAGACGCGCTTCGACCGGCGCGTTTCCGAGCGCTCGCTGATCAAGCTGATGACCGACGGCATCCTGCTGGCCGAGACCCAGAGCGACCCGCTGCTGCGCGGCTACGACACGATCATCATCGACGAGGCCCACGAGCGCAGCCTGAACATCGACTTCCTGCTCGGGCACCTGAAGCAGATCCTGCCGCGCCGGCCTGACCTGAAGGTCGTCGTGACCTCGGCGACCATCGATGCCGAGCGCTTCGCGCAGCACTTCGCCGGTGCCAGCGGGCCGGCGCCGGTGATCCAGGTCTCGGGGCGGCTGTTCCCGGTGGAGCAGCGCTGGCGGCCGTTCGAATGGGACGGTGCCCCCAGGCCGGCTTCGCCGTCCGCCCCCCAAGGGGGTGGGTCGTCCTTGGGGCGGCCCGGCGGACGACCCGCCGCGGAGTTCGACCTGAACGACGCGATCGCGCAGGCGGTCGACGAGCTGTGGCGCGAAGGCAGCGGCGACATCCTGGTCTTCCTGCCCGGCGAGCGCGAGATCCGCGACGCCGCCGAGCACCTGCGCAAGCACCACCCGCCCGGCGTCGAGGTCGTGCCGCTGTTCGCGCGGCTGAGCCAGCCCGAGCAGGACCGCATCTTCGAGCCGCACAGCGCGCGCCGCATCGTGCTGGCGACCAACGTTGCCGAGACCTCGCTGACCGTGCCGGGCATCCAGTTCGTGGTCGATGCCGGCACCGCACGCGTCAAGCGCTACAGCTATCGCAACAAGGTCGAGCAGCTGCTGATCGAGCCGGTCAGCCAGGCCGCGGCGAACCAGCGCGCGGGCCGCTGCGGGCGGGTCCAGGACGGCATCTGCATCCGCCTGTACGACGAGAAGGAGTTCGCCGAGCGGCCGCGCTTCACCGACCCCGAGATCCTGCGCTCGTCGCTGGCCGGCGTGATCCTGCGGATGAAGGCGCTGGGGCTCGGCAGCGTCGAGGACTTCCCGTTCCTCGAGCCGCCGCCGCGGCGTGCGATCGCCGACGGCTACCAGCTGCTCGCCGAGCTGGGCGCGGTCGACGACCTGAACGAGCTGACCGCGATCGGCCGCGAGCTCGCGAAGCTGCCGCTGGACCCGCGCGTCGGTCGCATGATCCTCGAGGCGCGCCAGCGCGATGCGCTGACCGAGGTGCTGATCATCGCGAGCGCCTTCAGCGTGCAGGACGTGCGCGACCGCCCGATCGAGCAGCAGCCGGCGGCCGATGCCGCGCACAAGAAGTTCGACGACGAGAAGAGCGAGTTCAGCGGCGACCTGAAGCTGTGGAAGTGGCTGGAGGACGCGCGCGGCGGCAAGGGAGAACACAAGGTCTCGGTGCGCAAGCAGGAGCAGCTGATGCGCGACAACTTCGTCTCGCCGCGCCGCGTGCGCGAGTGGCGCGACATCCACTCGCAGCTGCACACGGTCGTCGCCGAACACGGCTGGCGGTTGAACGGCGCGCCGGCGACCTACGAGCAGATCCACCTCTCGATGCTCGCGGGGCTGCTGGGCAACATCGGCTGCCGGGCCGACGCCGGGCCGCCCCAAGTCGACCCGCCCCCTCGGGGGGCAGGGGGCCGTCGAGGACGCGACGACGAGGACTGGTACCTGGGCGCGCGCGGCATCCGCTTCCATCGCCATCCGGGGGCGCATCTCTCGAAGAAGCCGGGGCGCTGGATCGTCGCGGCCGAGCTGGTCGAGACCACGCGACTGTTCGGCCGCGGCATCGCGGCGATCGAGCCGCAGTGGCTGCCGCAGATCGCCGCGCACGTGATCAAGACCCAGCTGCTCGAGCCGCACTGGGAAAAGAAAGCGGCCGAGGTGATCGCGCTGGAGCGCGCGACGCTGTACGGCATCGTGATCTACAGCAACAAGCGCGTCAGCTTCGGGCGCGTCGACCCGGTTGCGGCGCGCGAGATCTTCATCCGCGAAGCGCTGGTCGCCGGCGAATGGGAGACGAAGCTGCCGTTCGTCGCAGCCAACCGCAAGCTGATCGCGCAGGTCGAGGAGCTGGAGCACAAGTCGCGGCGGCAGGACGTGCTGGTCGACGACGAGCTGATCCACGCGTTCTACGACGCGCAGGTGCCGGCCGACGTCTGCAGCGGCGCGGCGCTGGAGCGCTGGTACCGCGACGAGGTCCGTCGCCATCCGAAGCTGCTGCTGCTGTCGCGCGAGGAGCTGATGCGCCACGAGGCGGCCGGCATCACGACCGCGGCGTTCCCGAAGACCGTGCGGCTGGGCGGCATCGACTGCGCCGCCCACTACCTGCACGAGCCGGGCGACGCGAAGGACGGCATCACGGTGACGCTGCCGATCTACGCGCTGAACCAGGTCTCGGAAGAGCGCTGCGAATGGCTGGTGCCGGGCATGCTGAAGGACAAGGTACTGGCGCTGGTCAAGAGCCTGCACCAGCGGCCGCGCTCGCGCTTGATGCCGCTGCAGGCGTTCGTCGACGAGTTCGTCGAGACCGTGCCGTTCGCCGACGGCAGCCTGGTCGACGTGCTCTTGAAGGCGGTGCGCGAGCGCACCCAGCTCGCGGTGCAGCGCAACGACTTCAAGCAGGAGCAGCTCTCGCCGCATCACCGGATGAACTTCCGCGTCGTCGATGAGCACGGGCGGCAGTTGGGCATGGGGCGCAACCTCGCGGCACTGAAGGCCGAGCTCGGCGGGCAGGCGCGTTCGGCGTTCCAGGCGCTGGCGGCGTTGAAGGTGGGGGCGGTGGAGGGTGGCGGTGCGCCGCGACCCTCACCCCAACCCTCTCCCGCAAGCGGGAGAGGGAGCCAAGATCGGAAACTCCCTCTCCCGCTTGCGGGAGAGGGTGCAGGTGAGGGCCAACGCGAACCTCAGAGCAGCCCACAGCCGCACTACACCGCCTGGACCTTCGGCGAGCTCCCCGAGCTGATGGAGATCCGCAAAGGCGGCCAGACCCTGGTCGGCTTCCCCGCGCTGATCGACAAGTCCACGCACGTCGAGATCGAAGTCTTCGACGAGCCCGAGGCGGCCGCACGCCTGCACCGCGCCGGGCTCGTCGAAGACTTCGATCTCGACGTGCGTGGACTTGTCGATCAGCGCGGGGA
>DATCSE010000386.1:0-13981 GCA_036568605.1 Burkholderiaceae bacterium
GGCCGAGTCCGGTCGGCAGCGGGTCGGGGTCGGGCGTGCTTTTCATGCCGGAGTCCTCCACGTGATCGATGAGCGGAAGTGGGTCGTGTGCTCGTCGATACGTACGTCACATGGTCGCGGATGCGGACCGCGTGCGCTGCCCGCAATCAGGTGGAGGACGGCCTTCGTTCGTGGGGGTGCGTTGCGTATCAGTGACCAGCAGAGGCCGCGATGGCCGCACGGCTGAACCGCCGATACAGCCACGCGACGCCGATCGCGAGCGCGAACAAGTACACGAGACCCGCGCCAAACGCTTGAGCGACCGCGTGTCGATGTTGTTCGGCCGGCGCGCTGCCGGCATGACCGAGCACGCCGTAGTACAGGATCCCGATCAGCGCGACACCCAGCGCATTGCCCACCTGCTGCGTCGTCGCGAGCACGCCCGAGGCAACGCCCGCATGCTGCGCCGGCAGCCCGGCGAGCACGGTCGCGACAAGCGGCGCCATCACCATGCCGAGGCCGCAACCTTGCACGAGCAGCGCTGGCAGCATCCACGCGACATGATCTGCCGTGAGCTCGGGCAGCAGCACGAACAGCAATGCATGTCCCGCAGCGAGCACCAGCGCCCCGACGAAGATCGCGTGCCGGCCTAGGCGCTGCGCGATTCGCGGGGAGGCCATCGAGGTCGCGAAGAAGCCGGCCGCCAGTGTCGTGAACACCAGCCCCGACGCGAGCGGCGTCAGGCCCAGCCCTTGTTGCAGGTACAGCGCGAGCACGAAGTAGAACGATGCGTTGCTCGAGTAGAAGACCAGCGTCACGAGCAGACCCAGCACGAACGGCCCGGGCGCGAGCAGCGCCGGCGCGATCAACGGCGAGCCGCCGCGAGCCGCGAGTCGCTGCTGGTAGCGCCAGAACGACGCGAGCAGCGGCAGCGCAGCGGCCAGGCTGATCACGCTCCACAGCGGCCAGCCTTGCTCGCGGCCCTGCGCGAGCGGGAACACCGCGGCGGTCAACGCGGCCGCGACCAGCAGCATGCCCGGCACGTCGAGCCGGCTCGTTGCGGCTGCGCCGTGACCGGCCGAACCGCGCAGCGCCGGCAGCAACCGCGGCGTCAGGGCCAGCGCGATCACGCCAATGGGCACGTTGATCAGGAAGCAGCTGCGCCAGCCCAACTCGAACAGATCGGCCGCGATCAGCACGCCGCCGATCAATTGCCCGCTGGCCGCGCCCAACCCGAGCGCGAGCCCGTACGCGGCGAACGCACGGGTGCGCGCGGCGCCGCTGTAGAGCATGCCCAGCATCGCCAGCACTTGCGGTTGCAGCAGGGCGCCGGCGACACCTTGCACGACACGCGCGGCGATCAGGACCTCGGCGTTGGGCGCCAGCCCGCACGCGGCCGAGGCGGCGGTGAACAGCGCGATGCCGATCGCGAACAGCCGGCGCCGCCCGTACAGATCGCCCAGACGCCCGCCGGTGATCAGCATCGCGGCGTTCGCGAGGCCATAGCCGATCACGACCAGCTGCAACGCGCTGCTCGTGGCGCGCAGGTCGTGCTGGATGGCCGGCAGCGCGACATTCACGATGAAGAAGTCGAGCACGACCATGAAGGTGCCGCTGAGCATCAGCAGCAGCGTGACGAGACCGGAGCCGCGGTCGGCGGCGGCGGACGGCGGCGCGCCAGCGCTGGCGGCACGCGGGGCATTGGAAACGAGCGGAGCGGTCTGCGACATGGTGGGGGTCCTGCAAATGAGCGGGTGGCTGTGCTCAGTGTCGTGAAGGTCCGGGTGCGGGGCCATGACCTCAGAGGTCATGCGGCCGTGCACCTGCGGTGCGTCGGGCGGGATGCCGTATGCGACACGTTAGTGGGCGAAACGTGGACGCTCAATGCCTCGGACGCTAAGATCCTTGTCCGATCATCCAAATTCAGGGCGAAGGCGACATGGATCCGCTCGACGAAGTTTTTGCCGCGATGCGCGTCGCCGATGCGCTGTATGCCCGCCTCGAGGCTGGCGCGCCGTGGGGCCTGAGCACGCGGCGCGTCGACGGCACCACGCGTTTCGGGCTGATGCTGCGCGGCAGCTGCTGGCTGACGCTGGACGACCCGGCGCATGCGCACGAGCCTATCGCGCTGGTCGCGGGCGACTGCTTCGTGATCCCGCAGGGGCTGCCGTACTCGCTGCGCGACGACCTGGCATCGCCGACGGTCAACTGCGTCGACGTCGTGCGCGCCAACCTCGGCGGCAGCGTCGTGCTCGGCGGTAGCGGCGTCGCGAGCACCGTGATCAGCGGCTGGTTCACCTTCGATGCGCTCGGTGCCGCGCCGCTGCTGGAGCTGCTGCCGCCGCTGCTGCACATCCGCATGGAACACCAGCGCACGCAACTGCTGCAGGCCTCGCTGCAGCTGCTGGCGATGGAGACCGCGCAACGCGGGCTCGGCTCGGGGCTGATCGTCAGCCGGCTGGCCGACATCATCTTCATGCAGGCGGTCCGTGCGCACATCGAGACGCTGGACCCCGAAGCCGATCCCGGCTGGCTGGCCGCGCTGGCCGACCGCCGCCTGGGTGCCGCGCTGAGCCGGCTGCATCAGGATGTCGCGGCACCGTGGACGGTCGATGCGCTGGCCGCCGCGGCCGGCATGTCGCGCTCGGCATTCGCGCTGCGCTTCAAGGAGAAGATCGGCCAATCGCCGCTGGACTACCTGACGCGCTGGCGCATGTTCCGCGCCGCGCAGGCGCTGCGCGGCAGCGACCGGCCGCTGGTGGAGATTGCCAGCAGCGTCGGCTACGAGTCCGAAGCCGCGTTCAACAAGGCGTTCAAGCGCACGACCGGCTCGGCGCCGGGCACGTATCGACGGACGATGCGGACGCCCGCCCGCAGCTCGCTCAGATCAGCGGCGTGAAGCCGGTGCGCGGGGCGTACAGGTTTTCGCGAGCCGGGTGCGCGTCTATCCAGTCCTTCGCCGCCTCGCGCGCGCGATCGTCGTCCTTGGCCTCGGTCGCGTCGTCCTCGAGATTGGGAGAGCGCTGCGTAGGGCCCGATTAGCGGACGAGTCGGCGAGGTCCGACATAGGATTGCCAAACGGCGACCCCGGCACTAGGCTCGCAGCCTTTTGCGAATCGAAGGAGGTTCGAATGAGCCAACGTCCACTCGTCGCCTCTGTGCTGATCGCGCTGTTGACCATGGTCGCGGCACCGTCGCTGTCCAACGCCGCGTCGGCGGCTGCACCGGTCAAGCCGGCCAGCGACACCTACTTCGGCACCACGCTGACCGATCCCTACCGCTACATGGAGGACCTGTCGTCGCCGGACGTGCAAGCCTGGGCCAAGGCGCAGGCGGCCGAGACCCGTACGGTGCTGGATGCGCTGCCCGGCCGCACGAAGCTGCTGGCGCGCATCGCCGAACTCGAGGCGTCTGTGCAGGCGCGCGTGGTCAACGTCAAGCGCCTGCCCGGCGACCTGTATTTCTACGAGAAGCGCGGTGCCAACGACAACCAGTACAAGCTCTTCATGCGCCGCGGCCTGCACGGCGAGGAGCACCTGCTGGTCGACCCCGAAGCGCTCGCGAAGAAGACCGGATCGCCCCAGGCGATCAACTTCTACCAGCCCTCGTCCAACGGCAAGATGGTGGCGTACGGCATTTCCGAAGGCGGCTCGGAGGAGGCTTCGATCCACGTGATCGACGTCGCCACGCGCCGGCAACTCATCAAGCCCATAGACCGTGCGCACTACAGCGAGGCGAGCTGGCTTCCGGACGACAGCGGCTTCTTCTACATGCGTCAGCGCGAGCTTCCCAAGGGCACGCCCGAGACCGAGAAATACAAGAACCAGAGCGCGTTCTTCCACAGCATGAAGGGCAGGGGCTCGGATACGTTGCTGTTCACCGCCGGCAAGCCGTCCAGCATCAAGATCGCCGCGGAGGAGTTCCCCATGGTTGCGAGCGTGACCGGCACACCGTATGTGATCGCCGTCCCGGGCAACGGCGTGCAGCCCGAGTTCGATCTTTACGTGGCCCCGCGTACGGAGGCGCTGAAGGCCGGCGGCAAGTGGCGCAAGCTGTTCGATCGCGGCGATGACGTGACGAACTTCGCCATCCATGGCGACGATCTGTACCTGCTCTCGCACCAGGACGCGATGCGCTTCAAGGTGCTGAAGACCCGCGTGTCGCATCCCGACCTCGCCCATGCCGAGGTGGTGATGCCGCCGGGTCGCGACGTGGTCGTGTCGATCAGCGCCGCGAAGGACGCGCTCTACGTGCAGGCGCGCGACGGCACGCAGGGCAAGCTCTACCGCCTGGCCTACGAGAAGGGCGCGAAACCCGAACTGCTGAGCCTGCCGCGCGAAGGCTCGGTGGACCTCGCCGCGGTGGACCCGCGCATCGACGGTGCGGTGATCTCCATCGGTTCGTGGACGCGCGACTTCGGCTACTACGCGATGGCGCCGCGCACCCGGCAGTTCGTCGACACCGGGCTGCAGACCGTCGGGCCGTTCGGCGCGCCCGACGGCATCGAAGCCAAGGAGGTGATGGTCAAGAGCCACGACGGCGTCGAGGTGCCGCTGTCCATCGTGGCGCCGAAGGACATCAGGCTGGACGGCAGCAACCCGACCATGCTGTACGGCTACGGCAGCTACGGCACGACCGACGATCCGGCCTACGTCCCGCGCCTGCTGGCGTGGTACGAGCTCGGCGGGATCCGCGCCACCTGCCATGTGCGCGGCGGCGGCGCGTACGGCGAGGAATGGCACCTCGCTGGCAAGCAGGCGAGCAAGCCCAACACCTGGAAGGACTTCATCGCCTGCGCCGAATACCTCGTCAAGCAGGGCTACACGACCCCCGCCAAGCTCGGCATCTATGGCGGCAGCGCCGGCGGCATCCTGGTCGGGCGCGCGATGACCGAGCGCCCCGATCTCTTCGCCGTGGCCGTGCCGGTGGTGGGCGTGCTCAACGCGGTGCGCGCCGAGACGTCCGCCAACGGCGTGCCCAACATCCCGGAGTTCGGTACCGTGAAAGACGAGAAGCAGTTCGCCGCGCTGCTGGAGATGGACGCCTACCAGCACGTGAAGGACGGCGAGAAGTATCCCGCCACGCTGCTGGTCCACGGCATCAACGACCCGCGTGTGCCGCCGTGGATGTCGCTGAAGATGGCCGCGCGCCTGCAGGCGGCCAGCAGCTCGGCCAAGCCCGTGCTGCTGCGCATCGACTACGCCGGCGGTCACGGCATCGGCAGCACGAAGACGCAGCGGCAGGAGCAGGACGCCGATGTCTGGAGCTTCATGCTCTGGCAGTTCGGCGACGCGCGCTTCCAGCCGGCGAAATGACGGAACGGCCGGCGGTGTAAGAGAGCCGCCGCGAACCCGACCTACGCCGGACGCTTCGGCGAGGTGCCGGGGCTAGACCGCTGCCCAAGGAGATCCCGATGAAGACCCCCGTCACGATCTGCTGCACCCTCATGCTGGCGTTCGCCGCCGGCGCCTCGTCCGCCCAGGATGCGATGAAGAAGGACGATGCGATGGGCAAGAAGGAGATGACCATGAAGGAGTGCCAGGACCACATGGCCATGTCGAAGAAGGAAGGCATGAAGAAGGACGATGCGATGATGAAAAAGGACGCCGCCTGCGATCAGATGATGAAGAAGGACAAGATGATGATGAAGAAGGACGGCGCCGCCAGCGAGCCGATGAAGAAATAGGCCGGCGGCGCGCGTAAGCTTGGATTGGCCGCCGCGACGGAGCGGATGTGCCGACTGCGCATCCGCACCGGAGCCTCGCCGTGATGACACCGCCACCCCCGTCCGCCGCCGACTCGAGCCCCGGCCGCCCTGTTCCGGACCCGGCCGGGCGTCGCATCTACCGCCATCGCTTGCCGGTGCGCGTGATGCACTGGATCAACGTGATCTGCCTGACCATTCTGCTGATGAGCGGGCTGCAGATCTTCAATGCCCATCCGGCGCTGTACTGGGGCCAGGGCTCGGACTTCGACAAGCCGTGGCTGTCGATAGGCGCGGAGCCGCGCGGCGACGACAGCGTCGGCGTCGTGCGCATCGCCGGCCACGCGATCCCGACCGACGGCGTGCTGGGCGTGTCGGAGGCCGGCGGCGAACGCGTCGAACGCGCATTCCCGAGCTGGGCGACCATCCCGGGGCCGCAGTGGCTGGCGATGGGCCGGACCTGGCACTTCTTCTTCGCCTGGCTGTTCGTGATCAACGGCGTGTGCTATGTGCTCTACGCGATCTTCAGCGGCCACCTGCGCCGCGACCTGCTGCCTACGCGCGCGGAGCTGCGCGGCATCGCCGGCTCGATCCGGGACCATCTGCTGCTGCGCCATCCGACCGGCGAAGCAGCGAAGCGCTACAACGTGCTGCAGAACCTTGCGTACCTCGCGGTGATCTTCGTGCTGCTGCCGCTGCTCGTCGTCGCCGGCATGGGCATGTCGCCGTGGCTGGACTCGGTCGTGAACGGGTGGGTCGCCTGGCTGGGCGGGCGGCAGTCGGCGCGTTCGCTGCATTTCATCGCGGCGTTCGGCCTCGTGCTGTTCGTGCTGGTGCACCTGTTCGAGGTGCTGATCAGCGGTGCGTGGAACCAGATCCGCTCGATGGTCACCGGCTGGTACCGGCTGCCCGCCCCCGACGCCCGCGCGCCGGCCCGGGAGGAGCACACGGCATGAAGCGTCTTGCACCGCCACGAAAGAAGATCGCGAGCGGCCGCGCGCCGTTGCCGCCCAGCCGCCGGCATGCGCTGCGCGGCGTACTTGCCGGGCTGGGTGCGATGACGCTCGCCGGCTGCGACCGGCTGTCGCGAAACGACGGTTTCGTCGATGCGCTGAAGAGCGCCGAGTCGCTGAGCCGCAACGTGCATCGCGGCATCGCGAGTCGGCGCGCGATGGCCCAGGAGTTCACCGAGGCCGACGTCGCCGCACACTTCAAGGCCAACGGCACGCAGATGCCGCGCGATGCCGACTACCAGGCGCTGCTGCGCAACGGGTTTGCCGACTGGCGGCTGGAGGTCGGCGGTCTCGTCGAGCGGCCGGCGGCGTTCACGCTGGCCGAGCTCCGCGCGATGCCGGCGCGCACGCAGATCACGCGCCACGACTGCGTCGAAGGCTGGAGCTCGATCGGCAAGTGGAAAGGCGTGCCGCTCGCGCACCTGCTCGGCCTCGTGCAGCCGAAGCCGGCGGCGCGCTACGTGCTGTTCCGCTGCGCCGACTCGATGGACGAGCCGGAAGAGGGCGACTCGCGCTACTACGAGAGCATCGACCTGGACGACGCGTTCCACGCGCAGACGCTGCTCGCGTACGACCTCAACGGCCAGCCGCTGCCGGTGGCCAACGGTGCCCCGCTGCGCGCGCGCGTCGAGCGGCAGCTGGGCTACAAGCACGCCAAGTACGTGATGGGCATCGAGCTGATCGAGCGCTTCGACACGATCCGCGGCGGCCGCGGCGGCTACTGGGAAGACAACGGCTACGAGTGGTATGCCGGCATCTGACCCGATTTGAACCTCGCGCGGGCGGCGCGCAACCCATGGTCGACTCATCTCACGCCCTTCAGGAGACCGACCATGAACACCGCCCAGCACACCAGCGCCGCCGCCAGCCGCTTCGAACTGCGCTTCCAGCACCTGCACAAGCAAGGCCGCGGCTACGCGTTCGACTGCGATGAGGCCGGCCATGTCGACCTCGACGCCCTGAGCCCCACGCTGCGCAACAGCTACCTGTTCGCCCGCACGCTGATCGGCCGGGAGTATTCGTCGCCGGTCGTGGTTCCGAGCACGCTGCAGTGACCCGGCACGCCGGGCCTGAAAAAAACATTGAACCGTTCGGCGCCGTGCCGCAACCCAAGGTCGTAGCCCCCTGATCGAAGGCGAGGCAAGCCGCAGGGCCGGGTATATATTCATCCGTGCCACCGCAGCCGACACCGCCATGGACAACGACCGGGTCAGCACACTGCTCGAACGGATCGGACGGCAAGACGAGGCCGCCTTCCGCGAGTTGTACAAAGCATTCAGCCGCAAGGTTTTCGCCTACGTGCTGAACATGGTCAACGATCACGGTCGGGCCGAGGAGATTCTGGTGGACACCATGTATGAAGTCTGGAGAGCGCCGGCGCGGTTCCGCGGCGACTCCCAATTTGGCACCTGGCTGATCGGCATCGCGCGCAACAAGGCGCTGATGGCCTACCGCAGCCGCCGCCCCGACGAGCTGCACGACGATCTCGACGACATCGCCGAGACCGCCCCGGCCGACACCCCCGACGGTTTTGCCGAGCTCGCGGCCAAGCAGCGCAGCAGCGGCGTCAAGGCCTGCATGGGCAAGCTCTCCGAAGAGCACCGCGAGTGCATGCACCTGGTGTTCTTCGAAGGCCTGTCGCTGGCCGAGGTGGCCGCCGTCCAGGGCTGCCCCGAGAACACCGTGAAGACCCGCCTGTTCCATGCCCGGCAGAAGATCAAGAACTGCCTGAAGCTGATGGTCGAACGCGACGGCGAGTTGCCGGTGGGAGCCGCATCATGAGCGAACGCCGTTTCGACGAACTGGTGGCGTTCTACGTCAACGGCACGCTGGGTGCCGACGACAGGGCGTGGTTCGAGAGCTACCTGAAGGAGCACCCCGAAGCCGCTTCCGAGATCGACTGGTACCGCTCGCTGCAGCGCCGCCTGCACGACAACGCCCCGGCCGTGCCGGCGACCATAGGCCTGGCCAAGGCGATGACGCTGATCCGCGGCGACCAGCCGACCTTCGCCGAACGTTTCATGGCGATGTTCGGCTTCCTGCAGATGCGCCCGGCGCTGGCGCTGGCGGGGCTCGCGATCATCGCGGTGCAGGGCGGCGTGATCCTGCAGATGCACAACGCCAGCGAGGACGACGCGAGCGAGCTGCGCACGCTGAAGGCCAGCGTCGCGAAGGAAGGACCGCTGCTGAAGATCAACTTCGCGCCCGACGCGAAGGAGGCCGACATCCGGCACCTGCTGATGTCGGTGCAGGGCCGGCTCACCGGCGGCCCCGGGCAACTGGGCGACTACTACGTCGTCGTGCCGGCCGGCAAGGAGCAGGCGATCGCCGACAAGCTCAAGTCCAACCCGATCGTGCAGGACATCGCGCTGGCGCCCGGCCTGCCGCCGCGGGAGTGACCACCATGAACCGGCGCGGCGCGCTGCGCGCGATCTCGATGCCCTTCGCGGCGAGCCTGCTGCCGGCGCTGGCGGCCGGGCAGGGCGACAAACGCATCGCGCTCGTGATCGGCAACGGCGCCTACAAGTCCGCCCCGCTGAAGAACCCGGTCAGCGATGCGCGCGCCGTCGCGGCCAGCCTGAAGCAGCTGGACTACGAGGTCACGCTGCGCGAGAACACCTCGCTCGTGGACCTGATCGAATCGCTGCGCGCGTTTTCGCTGCGCGCCGCGTCGAGCTCGGTGCGCATGCTCTTCTACGCCGGCCACGGCATCCAGGCGAGGGGCCGCAACTACCTGCTGCCGGTCGATGCCGAGCCGCAGAGCGAAGACGAGATCCCCGCGAAGACCGCCGACGTCAACGAGCTGCTCGACCGGCTCGGCAACATCAAGCAGGGCTTGAACATCGTCGTGCTCGATGCCTGTCGCGTGAACCCGTTCGCCGGCGGTGTGATCGTCGGGCCCGACGGCCGGCGCCTGAAGTTCCGCGGCGTCACGCCGGCCGGACTGGCGCCGCTGGATGCGCCGGTCGGCACGCTGGTCGCGTTCTCGACTGCGCCGAACGGCATCGCGCTGGACGGCGCGACCGGCGACCACAGCATCTACGCGAAACATCTGCTCGCCAATTTGTCGACGCCGGGGCTGCCGGTCGAGCAGCTGTTCAAGCGGGTGCGGATCGCCGTCGCGCAGGAGACGCAGCGGGTCCAGGTGCCGTGGGAGTCGTCGAGCCTGACCACCGAGTTCTGCTTCAAGAGCCGGGCGGCGGGCCTCTGCGGCTGACCCGGCGACGCGGCGGGTTCCGCGCCTGGCGCACACAAATTTTTCTAGGGGGAACCACGGGGCCGATGCCTGGCGGGCGTCGCTTGGCGGGACAATCCGAGCCGGTCCGCCCGTGCGCCGCCGCTGCCCTCAGAAGGGTCCACTTCGAATGATGCGCCGCCGCCTGCTGCTCAGTCTCGTGCCGGCATTGGCGGCCGCGTCCTCGCGCGTGTTCGCGCAAGCCGCCGGGGCGCGGGCGCGCCGCGTCGCGCTGGTGATCGGCAACGGCCAGTACGCGCAGGCGCCGCTGCCCAACCCGGAGAACGATGCGCGGCTGATCGCCGCGACGCTGAAGGCGCTGGGCTTCGAGGTCGATGCCCGCTTCAACCTGAAGGGCTCCGAGTTCCGGCGCGCGCTGCGCGACTTCGGCCGCACGATGGAAGACGACGACAGCGCCTCGGTCTTCTACTACGCCGGCCACGGCATGCAGATCGACCGGCGCAACTACCTGGTGCCGATCGACCTGAACCTGCGCGACGAAGGCGAGGTCAAGGACGAGGCGATCGACCTCGAGGATGCGCTGCTCAGCCGGATCGACCGGGTCCGCCCGCGTGCCCGCATCTTCATCATCGACGCCTGCCGCGACAACCCGTTCAGCAGCGGCAAGACGCGCAGCATCCGCGTCGCGCGCGGGCTCGCCGAAACCGCGGCACCCGGTGCGCTGATCGCGTTCTCGGCCGCGCCGGGGCACGTGGCCGAGGACGGCCCGCCCGGCACCAACAGCATCTACACGCGCAACCTCGCGCAGGAGATGCGCGCCGAGGGCATCGAGGTCGAGGAGATGCTGAAGAACGTGCGCGTCAAGGTGCTGCGCGAAACGCAGGAGCGGCAGATCCCGTGGGTCAACACCTCGATGGTCGTCAACTTCGTGTTCAACGTCGGGGTCGGCGGCGAGACGACGACGACGGCGCTGGCGCGGGTCGCGCCGCCGTCTGTGGCGGCTGCGCCGGCAGCGCCGGCCGCGCGCATCGACAAGGCCGGCCGCACGCTGCGCCTGAGCCTGCAGGCCCAGCAGGTGCTCAACACCGACAAGCAGCAGGGCTCGGCGTCGCTGGCGCTGCGCGTGTACCTGCTGCGCGATGCCGACGCCTTCCAGCGCGCGAGCTTCGACAGCCTGTACGACAACGACGAGGCCGTGCTCGGCACGGCGATGCTGCGCCGCGAGACGCTGCACCTGCGGCCCGGCGAAACGCGCGAGCTGGCACTCGCGCTGGGCAGCGACGCCCGCTACGTCGCCGTGTTCGCCGCCTACCGCGAGCTCGAGCGGTCGCAATGGCGCAGCGTGCTCGTGCTGCCGCCCGACGAGGTGGTGCCGCCCGCTCGGCTGGATGCGCAGGCGCGCCAGGTGCAGCTGACCTGGACACGCTGATGCCTCAGCGCCACCCTGCAACGGCTGCAGCGACGACAGCACGGGCGGCGTTCGTGACCTCGTCGCTGCCGATGCAGCCCTCGATCCCGATCCAGACCCTGCCGCCGGTCGGAGACCACGACCATCACCGGCCGGAGCGCGCGCTGCTCGCGCCGGCCCGCCCGCTGATCACGCTGGCCACGCAGCTGCGCCACTCCGCGCTCGAGGCGCCCGAGGCGATGAAGCTCGCGCTGGTCGCAGCCGTGGCCCGATTCGAGCGCGAGGCCGCGGCGGCCGGCTGCGACGAGCGCAGCGTCGTGGCCGCGAGCTACCTGCTGTGCGTCTGGATAGACGAAGCGGTCGCCGACACGCCGTGGGGCGCCGGCGGGGCCGGGCTGCTGCAGCGCTTCCATGGCGAAAGCGACGGCAGCATGAAGGTCCTGCAGCTGCTGTCGCGGCTGGCCGAGCGGCCGGACGAGAACCGCGCGCTGCTCGAGCTGTACCACGTCTGCCTGAGCTTGGGGCTGCAAGGCGCGTTGCGCGGTGCGCCCGACGCCGCGCAGCGCGTCGAGGCGCTGCGCCGGCGCGTCTACCAGACCCTGCCGCATCCGCCGGTCACGCTCGCGGCGCCGCTGCGCACGGCCGTGCCGCCCGGCACGTCGCCGTTGAAGCGCCGCCTCGCGCTCGGTGCGCTGGTGTTGCTGGGGCTGCTTGCGCTCGCGGTCTACACCACGAGTCACCTGCTGCTCGCGCGGCGGGTCGATCAGGTGTTCGCGGCGATGCAGCAGCTCGCGCCGGCGGGCGGTGCGGCACAGGCGGCGGCCGTGCCGGCCAGCGCGGCCGGCACGATGGTCGCAGCGCGCGCGGCGCCCTTGCTCGCGCCGCTGCTCGCCGCCGACCGCGCGGCCGGCCGGCTCGTCGTCAGCGACGAGGCCCACCGCAGCGTCGTCAGCGTGCCGGCCGAGCAGCTCTTCGAGCCCGGCTCGACCCGACCGACGAAGGCCGGCGCCGAACTGCTGACACGCGTCGCCGGCGCGCTCGCCGGCGGCGCCGGCAAGGTGCTGGTGATCGGCCACACCGACGGCGCCGATGCGCGCACCGCGCGCTTGCCGTCGGCCTGGCACCAGTCGTACGAGTGGGCCAGCGAAACCGTCGAGGTGCTGGGCCGCACGCTGCCGCCGGCGCGCCTGGCCGCCGAGGGCGCGGCCGATGTCGACGCCGGCGGCGTTCCGGCGGCGCCGCGCCGGCGGGTTGACATCGTGCTGTATCCGTGAGTCGCGCATGAAGAGCCGCGCCGTTCGCCTGCAATCGCTGGTCAACGCGGCCGGCGCTGGGCTGCTGTACTGGCTGGCCGCGCCGCTGCTCGCGATCGGCGGCCGCCATCCGTTCGACAGCGCCGCAGCACGCGCCACGGGCCTTGGGGTGCTGGTGCTGCTGGCGCTCGCGGCCTGGGGCGTGCGCCAGTGGTGGCGCAAGCGTCACAACGCGCAGCTGGTGACGCAGCTGCAGGGCCACGAAGCGAGCGAGGCACTGGCCGGGCGCTTCGGCACGGCGATGAGCCTGCTGCGTGCCGGCATCGAGGTCGAACGCAGCGGCCGGGCCTGGCCGTGGCGGCGCCGGCGCCAGGTCTACGAACTGCCGTGGTACCTGTTCATCGGCGCACCGGGGGCCGGCAAGACGACCGCACTGCTGCACTCGGGCCTGCGCTTTCCGCTGGCTGAGCGCCTGGGCGCCGCGCCGGTCGCCGGGATCGGCGGGACGCGCCAGTGCGACTGGTGGTTCACAGACCGGGCCGTCTTCATCGACACGGCCGGCCGCTACACGACCCAGGACAGCCACCACGCCAGCGACGCCCACGAGTGGAAGACCTTCCTGCAGCTGCTGTGCCGCTATCGGCCGGTGCAGCCGATCAACGGCGTGATCGTCACCGTCAGCGTGCCCGACCTGATCCACGGCGGCGTCGAACTCGAGCAGCAGGCCGACGCCGTCGAGCAGCGCCTGCTGGAGCTGCGCGCCGAGCTCGGGCTGAGCTTCCCGGTGTACCTGCTGGTGACCAAGGTCGACCTGCTGGCCGGCTTCGTCGAGTATTTCGGCGACTTCGATGCGAGCCAGCGCGAAAGGCTGTGGGGCATCACCTTCGACCACGCCGACGGGTCGGGCGCGTTGCCGGGCGACCTGACGGCGCGGCTGGCCGAGCTGCCGCGCGGCATCGACGACGCCTCGGTGCAGCGCCTGCAGGACGAGCCGCAGCCGCAGCGGCGCGCGCTGATCTACCAGTTCCCGGCGCAGCTCGAGGCCGTGCTGCCGGCTCTCGAAGGCTTCGTGCGGCACGCATTCCGGCGCACCGCCGAGGCGCCGCGCCAGGCGCTGCGCGGTGTCTACCTGACCAGCGGCACGCAGGAGGGCAACCCGATCGACCGCGTGCTCGGCCAGCTGAGCCGGCACTACGGCATCCCGATGCATGCGGCGCGGTCGCGCCCGGACAGCGGCAGCGGCAAGGCGTATTTCCTGTCGACGCTGCTGCAGCGGCTGGTGATCGCCGAAGCGCCGCTGGCCGGCACGAACCTGAAGCGGCGCCAGCGGCGGCGTTGGATCGCCGCCAGCGCCGGCAGCGTGCTGGCGGTGCTGGTGCTGGTCGCCTGTGTCGGCTGGTGGTTCAGCTACCGCAGCAACCTCGAGTA
>DATCSE010000387.1:0-38768 GCA_036568605.1 Burkholderiaceae bacterium
CGATGAAGCCGATCTTCACGCTGGCCAAGCGCGCCGCGCACAAGCGCATCGCGTACGCCGAGGGCGAGGAGGAGCGCATCCTGCGTGCGGCGCAGGTGGTCGTCGACGAGAACCTGGCGCGGCCGACTCTGATCGGCCGGCCGGAGGTGATCGCGCAGCGCATCGAGAAGTTCGGGCTGCGGCTGGCCGCCGGGCGCGACTACGACCTGGTCAACACCGAGCACGACCACCGCTTCCGCGACTACTGGACGACCTACCACAAGCTCACCGAGCGCAAGGGCGTGACCGCCCAGCTCGCGAAGATCGAGATGCGGCGACGGCTGACGCTGATCGGCGCGATGTTGCTGCGCAGCGGCGAGGTCGACGGCATGCTCTGCGGCACCTGGGGCACGACCGCGATCCACCTGCACTACATCGACCAGGTCATCGGCAAGCGCGAAGGCGCGAAGACCTACGCCTGCATGAACGGCCTGATCCTGCCGGGGCGCCAGGTGATGCTGGTCGACACCCACGTCAACTACGATCCGACGGCCGAGCAGCTCGCCGAGATCACGGTGATGGCGGCCGAGGAGATGATGCGCTTCGGGCTGCAGCCGAAGGCGGCGCTGCTCTCGCACAGCAACTACGGCTCGAGCAACCAGCCTTCGGCGGTGAAGATGCGCGAAGCGCTGGCATTGCTGCAGCGCGACGCGCCCTGGCTGGAAGTCGATGGCGAGATGCATGGCGACACCGCACTGGACGCCAAGTACCGCCATGGCCTGATGCCGGACAGCCCATTGAGCGGCGAGGCCAATCTGCTCGTGCTGCCGAACATCGACGCCGCGAACATCAGCTACAACCTGTTGAAGACCGCCGCCGGCGGCGGCATCGCGATCGGCCCGGTGCTGCTGGGCGCAGCCAAGCCGGTGCACATCCTGACCCCGTCGGCGACAGTGCGCCGCATCATCAACATGACGGCGATGACCGTGGCCGACGCCAACGCCGCACGCTGACGGCGCAGCACAAACGGCGCGACTTGGGGCGAATACCCCAAAAGTGCGCGACAGTACCGTGACAGGACCCTCGGCGCCTCAGAGCCACCGAGGGTTCTGTCCTTTTGCACGCAGTAAAACATCTTCATCGAAAGCGTGCGCTCACCATCCACTAGGCTTTACTGCCCAAAATTGAGGCAAAGACTTGAGCTTTGGTGCTCAATTCGGTAGCATCAAGGATTCTGAATCCAGGGATAACCCGTGTATTTCTCCGGTCGGCCACGGCGGTGGCAAGCTCTGCGGAAGATGGGGCTGAAGGTCACAGCGGCGGTTTCGACGGCGGCATTGACGGCCGCACTGGCATCCACACTGGCGTTGGCGAGCAGCTTCGCACAGGCCAAGGAAACAACGGCGGCATCGCAGACGGTCGTGCTGGCACAGCTGCCGTCGCAGGCCCAGAAAACCTACAACCTGATACGCGCCGGCGGGCCGTTTCCGTATCCCAAGGATGGCGTTGTTTTCGGCAACCGTGAGCGCTTGCTTCCAATCCAGCCGCGAGGTTACTACCGGGAGTACACCGTGCCGACGCCGCAGTCGCGCAACCGTGGGGCTCGCCGCATTGTCTGCGGCGGCCAGCCGCCGACGCAGCCGCAAGCCTGCTATTACACCGGCGATCACTACGCCAGCTTCAGCCGCATCGTGGCCGAGTGAAAGGCGCGTCCGTGCAAATTCTTTGTAGTTTGAGTTTGTTGATCCAAGGAGGAACGTGACCATGCTGTTGCAGACAGTCCGTCCAAACATCGTCCAGTCGATACGCGCCTTTCGCGTAGAGGACTTGATGCAGGCCGCGCAAGGGGCGAGCCAGCATTTCCTCTACGCGAACCTGACCAACGCCCAGTCCAAGCAGGACGTGCTCGAGGCCATCGCCCAGGCTTTCATGTTTCCGGCGCATTTCGGCAAGAACCTGGATGCGCTGTACGACTGCATGACCGACCTGGTGCACAAGTCCGGCACGCAGCCCGGCTTCGTGGTCGTGCTGGAGCAGTTGCCCGACAACCCGCGCTTCGACCGTGAAGCCCGCGAACAGCTGCTCGACGTGTTCCGTGACGCGGCCGACTTCTGGGCGGAGCGAAAAATACCATTCAGGTGTTTTTATTCTTTTCAGTAGCCCGCTCCCAGGAAAACGGGTCATGGGAGCGGGCGACGGAAGTGGCCCAAAACGTTGCCGACAGCAAGCCGGTCAAGTCCAACTCGAAGAATGCCGCCAACGCGAGCTTCGGGACGAACATGCCGATGATGTGCAGCGCGTTCGACACGGCGATGTGGTTGAACGCGGCTTGATGTCCGCAACGGCGCGCCCCCGCGGCGCGCCACACCGAAGCACCCCGGCCGCGCGCCGGGGTTTTCGTTTCTACGGCTGCGGCGGCAGCGCCGCGGCCAGCTCGAGGTATTCGGCGACCGGGACTTCCTCGGCACGGCGCTGCAGGTCGAACGCGCCGTTGTGGCCTCGGGCCTCCAGCCAGCGACCCAGCGTATGGCGCAACAGCTTGCGGCGCTGCGAGAACGCGACCCGGACGAGCTCTTCCAGCGTTTCGGCTGCGATCGTGCGCGGCGCGGCCAGCGGCTGCATCCGCACGACGGCCGAATCGACACGCGGCGGCGGATCGAACGCCGCCGGCGGCACGTCGAACAGCGCCTCGAGGCGGTAGCGCCACTGCAGCATCACGCTCAAGCGCCCGTATTCCTTGCCGCCGGGCCCCGCAACCATGCGCTCGACGACCTCCTTCTGCAGCATGAAGTGCTGGTCGACCACGTGATCGACCACCTCGAGCAGATGGAACAGGATCGGCGAGGAGATGTTGTACGGCAGGTTGCCGACGATGCGCAACGCCCGGCCGCGCTCGGCCGCCAGCGCGCCGAAGTCGACCTTCAGCACGTCGGCCTCGATCACGGCGAGCGCCGGCCGCGTCGCGCGCAGGCGCTGCGCGAGGTCGCGGTCGAGCTCGATCACGGTGAGCCGGTCCAGCCGTTCGGCCAGCGGGCCGGTCATCGCGCCGAGCCCGGGACCGATCTCGACGACCGCGTCGTCGGCCCGCGGCGCGATCGCCGCGACGATGCGATCGATCACCGAATCGTCGGCCAGGAAGTGCTGGCCGAAACGCTTGCGGGGCTGGTGCTTCATGGCTTCGCGGCCGACGAAGCAACCCAGCACTCGGCCCACGCGGCGACGATCACGACTGCGGCGGCTCGCGCATCTCGATGTAAGCCCGGCCGCGCAGGTCGCGGATCCAGTCGAGATACGCTTCCTCGAACTTCTGCTCGCGCAGCACGTTGCGCGCCTGCTCGCGCGCTTGCTTCAGGTCTATCGTCGTCTGGCGGCGCTCCAGCACCTGCAGCAGGTGCACGCCGAAGCGCGAGACGATCGGATCGGACAGCCCGTTCAGCGGCAGCGCGTTCATCACCTCTTCGAACTCGGGCACGAAGTTGCCGGGCGATGCCCAACCGAGATCGCCGCCCTGCGCGGCCGAGCCGTCCTCGGAGTTCTCGCGCGCGACCTGCTCGAAGGTTCGCGTCCCGGATTGAATCTGGCGCTTGAACTCGGCCAAGCGCCGCGCCGCGGCTTCCTGGGTGAGCTGCGGCGAAACCCGCAGCAGGATGTGGCGCGCATGGGTCTGCGTGATGACCAGCCCGCCGGCCTCCTTGCGTTCGACCAGCTTGATGACGTGAAAGCCCGCGCCGCTGCGCAGCAACGTCGGCGAGACCTCGCCGGGTTTCAGCGGCCGCGTGACCTCGACGAACACGTCCGGCAACCGGTCGGCCGCGCGCAGCCCGATCACGCCGCCCTGGGCCCGGTTGGCATCTTCCGAGACCTCGCGAGCGACCGCCTCGAACGCCTCGCCGCCCTTGATGCGGGCAAGCGCCGCCTCGGCGCGGGCGCGGCGCTGCGCAACCTCGGCCTCGCCGGCGTTCTCGGGCACCGTGACCAGCACCTGCGCGATGTTGAGCTGCATGGATGTGCCGGCTTCGGCACGCCGCTTGTCGAGGAATGCGTCGACCTCCTCGGCGCTGATCTTGATGCGCTGGTTGACCTCGCGCTCGCGCACCCGCTCGATCAGCAGCTGGTCGCGCACGTTGTTGCGGAACGTCGCGTAGGCGATCCCTTGCTGCTTCAGGCGATCGAGCAGCTGCGGCATCGTCAACTGGTTCTGCTGCGCGACGTTGGCCACGGCGCGGTCGAGCTCGTTCTCGTCGATGCGCTGGCCGCTGTCGCGCGCGTTCGTGATCTGCACGCGCTCGTCGATCAGCACGTCCAGCACCTGCTTGCGCAGATCGGCCGGAGGCGGCAGGGTCGAGTTGTTGCGGCTCGCATCTTCGCGGATTCGCGCCAGCCGCTGCTGCAGCTCGTTGTTGGTGACCAGCTCGCTGTTGACCACCGCGAGGATGTAGTCGGCGGTGCGCGGCGCGGGCGTCGCGGCGGGCACCGCGACACGCGGCCCGGTCGGCGCCGATGCCGGCGCCGCGGGCGGATTCACCTGGGCCCAGGCACCGGCCGCGGTCACCATCAGCACGCCGGCGACGGTGCAGGCACCGGGGCGCGGCTGCCGCCAGCAGCGCCGCAAACGGGAAGAAAAGGGCAGGCGCAGATCAGTCATAACTCGTCATCGGTTGGGTCGTCGTCCGCTCTTCGCGCAGCAGCCGGTAGC
Organism: Burkholderiaceae bacterium; assembly: GCA_036568605.1. GTDB lineage: Bacteria > Pseudomonadota > Gammaproteobacteria > Burkholderiales > Burkholderiaceae_C > DATCSE01. The sequence goes on from DATCSE010000387.1 coordinate 4,676, forward strand.
CCGGAATATTGTCCTTCAAGACCTGCAGCGGGTTCGACCCCAGCCGCGACAGGCCGACCAGCTCGAGCTGGATCAAGACCCGGGTCGTCGCCTCGCTGGTGCCGGTCGATGTCCGGTCCAGCACCACACGGCCGATCCAGCAGCCGGCGTCGTACTCCAAGCCGAGCAGCGAATCCGTCATGCGCTTCTCGAACGTGCTGTAGACGACACGACCGACCGCGTACCAGCTGCCGCGGCATGAGCCGCTGCCGGAGCTGCCGCTGCGCCCGCTGCCGAGGCCCGAATCGGTCGCCGCGCGCGACTCGTCCGGCGTGGGCCCATAGATCGGCCACTGCCAGCCGAGTTCCACTTGCTCGCTCAGGCCGCGGGTCAGCCGGTAGGTCGCGCTGATCGTGCGAAACGGTCCCGGCGAGTAACGCACGCCGACCGTCGAGCGCGCGATGCGCTCGGTGTCGGGACTGTATTGCAGCGCGGCATCCAGGCTCCAGCGCGGCACCAGCGTCGTCGAGCCGAGCAGCAGCAGATCGGAGGCGCGCTGGGTCAGCGGCACGCCGTCGGGTGTCACATCCTGCTGGCGGAACAGGTAGCGCTGCGCGATGCCCAGCCGCAGCAGCTCGGCCCCGCTGTCCGGGTCGAGGAAACGGGTCGTCACGCCGGCGGTCACCTGGTGCGCATCGGACACGCGGTCCACACCCGAGAACGCGTTCTCGGTGAAGATCGAGTCGAAATTGAAATCCTTCGCCGCCGAATCGTAGTTCGGCAGCGTCAGCTGATCGCGGAACGGTGTGTTGACGTAGAACAGGCGCGGCTCAAGCGTTTGCCGCACCGCACGGCCGAAGTAGCGGGCGTCGCGCTCGAACACCCAGGCGCTGTCGAGACTGAAGGTCGGGATGATGCGGCTCGCGCTGGTGCGCCCGTCGCTCATCGGCCGATCGAGCGAATACGACGCGGCGTTGAACGAGACCTTCGGCGTCACCGTCCAGCCTGGCGTGCCAAACGGCCGGCTGATGCTGCCCAGTGCATGCAACCGGTTGCCCGTGAGACGATCGTCGGTGGCGACGTTCTGCAACGGGTCCGTCGGGTTCACGAAGCGGTTGAACTCGCTTTCGAACGCGACCTGCAGTCCGGGCCCGAAGCCCTTCGTGTAGCGCGCCCCGATCTGCGGCAGCCGCTGGTACGGCGCCTCGATGCGGGTGCTCGGGTCGGTCGTCTGCAGCACCTGCCAGCTCCGCGCACGCACGTAGGTGGTCCAGTCGCCGACCTCGCGCACGAGGTTCACGTCGGACTGCAGCAGGCGCGGCGTCAGCGTCGAGATGTCGTTCGGGAAGTCTTTCCAGTAGTCGTCATCGGAGACCCGCTGCAACCGCGTCTCCAGCCGCAGGCCGCTGCCGAAATCGCTGTCGTGCGCGCCGGTGAAGCCGTAGCGCGTCGTGCCGGTGGTGCGGTCGTACGGCGTCAGGTTCAGCTTGACGGTGCCGTTGTAGCTGGGCTCCAGGTAGCGGAACTCGGTGCCCAGCGACACGCTGCGGCGCGTGCTGACTTCGGGGTAGAAGGTCATGTCGCGGTTCGGCGCGATGTTCCAGTAGTACGGCACGCCGATGCGCGGGCCGCTGCGGCTGTCCACCGGCACGATGGTCGGCGGCAGCCAGCCCGACTTGCGCGCATCGCTCAGCGGGAAGCTGAAATGCGGGGCGGCGAGTATCGGCACGCCGAGGAAGCGCAGTACCGCGCCTTCGGCGAAGCCCTCGTTGGTCGCGAAGTCCAGATCGACCTTGTCGGTCGACAGCAGCCACGCCGGCGTGCCCGAGCCATCGGGCGTGCAGCTCGTATAGGTCGCGCCGGTCGCGATCGAGCGCTGCTCGTCGATGAAGTCGATGCGTTTCGCGGTGCCGCCGGCGCCGGTGCGCGCGAAGTAGTACGTCGGGCTCAGGAAGTAGCCTTCGAAGCGCTGGACCTTCAGCTGCAGCTCGGGGCCGGTGTAGCGGTTGCCGTCCTTGCTGATGCGCACGTTGCCGCGCGCAGTCGCGAGGTCGTCGGCCTGTTCGTAGGTCAGCCGGTCCGCACGGATCACGACGCCGCCGCGCCGGAACTCGACATCCCCCTCGGCGATCGTCTCCAGATCAGGCCGACCGCGCACCTCCTGCGCTTCGAGAAACGCCGGCAGCTGCTTGGCCGCATCGCCGCGCGGCAGCGGCTTGAGCTCGGGCGACATGCGCAATTCGATGCCAGGCGCGCCGCTGCCGGCCGGCGCCGGCGGCGGGACTGCCTGCGCCCACGCCGATGCCGGCACGGCAGCCAGCCACCACGCGGCCAGCGACGCAGCCAGCGGGGTCAGGCGCGGGTGCGGGCGCGGGTTTAGAGGCGCCGCGCAGGGCAACTTCAGGGGCGGCAAGAGCGGGAACCGGGATGCTTGCTGTTGGAGCGCACCGCGTTCGGCACAAGCCCGCCGCAGCGTGCCGCGGCCGGGCGCCGCCCGCGGGCACCGTGGTTTGTAGAATCGATTATCCACGAGGGCCCTGTCCTGAATTCTTGAACTTGCCCGCATTGACCGCTGCCCTCATCCCCTGGTCCGACGCCACGCGGCCGGCGCTGTTCGAGCGCTGGCTCGAGAGCGTACGCGCGGCGCACGGCCTGCGACCCGACACCCTGCGCATGGCCTCGAGCGACGCCAGCTTCCGCCGCTATCTGCGCATCGATGCAGACGGCGGCGGCGCGGCGAGCTTCATCGTGATGGACGCGCCGCCGGCGCAGCAGGACGTGCGCCCGTTCATTGCCGTGGCTGCGATGCTGCAGCAGATCGGACTGAACGCGCCGCGCGTGCTCGAGCAGGATGTCGCGAACGGCTTCCTGCTGCTCACCGATCTCGGCGAGCAGCTCTACCTCGCGACCCTGCAGAAGGCGCAGGTCGACGGCGACTTCAAGACCTGCGACACGCTGATGCGCGACGCGATCGCCGCGCTCGTGACCTGGCAGACCCGCGCCGACGCCAACGCGCTGCCGCTGTACGACGATGCGTTCGTGCGCCGCGAGCTCGCGATCTTTCCCGAGTGGTGCGTGCAGCGCGAGCTCGGCGTGAGCTGGTCGGCCGAGCAGCAGTCGACCTGGTCGGCCGCCTGCGACCTGCTCGCGAAAAGCGCGCTGGACCAGCCCACCGTCGCGATGCACCGCGACTACATGCCGCGCAACCTGATGCTGGGCGTGCCCAACCCCGGCATCCTCGACTTCCAGGACGCAGTGCGCGGCCCGATCAGCTACGACATTGCGTCGCTGCTGCGCGATGCCTTCATCTCATGGGACGAAGAGCAGGAGATCGACTGGGCCGTGCGCTACTGGCAGGCCGCGCGCAAGGCCGCGGTGCCGCTGCCCGACGACTTCGGCGAGTTCTGGCGTCAGATCGAGTGGATGGGGCTGCAGCGCCACTTGAAGGTGCTGGGCATCTTCTGCCGTCTGAAGCACCGCGATTCGAAGCCGCACTACGCGAGCGACCTGCCGCGCTTCTTCGCCTATGCGCACAAGGTCGCGGCGCGCTACGGTGCGCTGCGGCCGCTCTCACGACTGCTCGAGCCGCTGATGGGCGCGGCGCGCATCGACGCGTTCTATTGACGGTCTCGACGCTCAGCCCGCGACCGCCGACAGCGCCGGACTCTTGGCCGCACTGAACTGATTCCCGCACGGCGTCTCGCAGCCGGCCGCGATCAGCCACGGGTCGCGATCCTCGCCGCCGAAGGTCTGCACCAGGAAGTCGACGAACGCGCGGGTCCGCGCCGGCACGTGCTTGCGGGTCGGCATGCCCGCGTACAGCGTCGCATTGACCAGATGCCATTGCGGCAGCACGCGCTCGAGCGCGTGTTCGAGCAAGGCATCCTCGACGACGAACGACGGCAGCCCGGTGATGCCCAGCCCGGCCAGTGCCGCCGCGTACATCGTGTCGGTGTGCGTCGTGCTCAATGCCGAGCGGCTCGGCACGACCGTGACCGACTCGCCGCCAGCCTCGCCGATCCGCCCCTTGTGCCAGGTCACCTCGCGCATGAAGCTCGGCACCATCGTGTCGTGGCCCGCGAGGTCGTGCGGATGCTGCGGCCGCCCGCGCCGGTCCAGATATTCGGGCGATGCGCAGGCGATCACCTCGGACCGCGCGAGCCGGCGCGCGACGAAGCTGCCGTCCAGCGGACGCCGGCCTTCCATCAGGATGGTCACGTCGAAGTTCTCGTCGACCGCCTCGATCGGCCCCGGCGCCGACAGCTCGACCGTGACCCGCGGGTACTGCGCACGGAACCTCGGCAGATGCTTCGCGATCTGGTGCACCGCGAACGCCGGCGGCGCCAGCACGCGCAGATGGCCGCGCGGCTCGGCCGTCGCGGCGCTGGCCAGCGCCTCGGCCTCCTCCACCTCGGTCAGCACATGGCGCACGCGCTCCAGGTACAGCTCGCCGGTGTCCGTCAGCGACAGCCGCCGCGTCGTGCGGTTGATCAGGCGTGCGCCCAGGTGTTCTTCGAGATCCGCGATCAGCCGCGTCACGACGGCCGGCGAGAGGTTCAGCTCGCGCGCGGCCGCGGCGAAGCTGCCGGCGTCGATCACGCGGGAGAAAACGCGCATCGAGTGGAGCCTGTCCATTTCAAGTCCCCCACTGTTTCTATTTCAGCAATGCGCAATTGAACCACAGACCATTTATTGATGCGTTGGCAACACCTAGAGTCCTGCGCATCGAACAACAAGTTCGCAGACACAGCGAAGGACTTCACCATGAACGCCAAGCTTCTTTTCATCGCCACCGTGGCCGTTTCGCTCGCGAGCACGCTGGCGATGGCCGACGAAGCGCCGCTGACCCGCACCCAAGTCATCGCCGAGTTGAACCAGGCCGCCGCGAACGGCACGCTGCCGCGCCCCGACTACGACGACGACCGTGCGCAGGTCGCGCGCCGTGTCGAGAGCCACGCGGCCAAGTCGGTCGTCGCGCAGCAGCGCGACGCCGCGACGCCGGCCGGCTACTGATCGCCGCGTTCGAACGAGACGCTTCGTTCGGTCATCACGGAACCACGAGAGGCCGCCTTCGGGCGGCCTCTTCGTTTTGCGTGCGGCGCTGCATCGGCGCACTGTCGTTTTTGCAATTGCGCCGCTTCGAGAACACAATCGCCGATCCTCCCACGCACGCCTGCGGCGGCGACAGCCACGAGCTGACGCCGCCGAATGCGCTTTCGGAACCGCGTTCCACACCGCACCGCCGATGTTCGCCTTCTTCGAAACCCGCATCCATCCGACCGCACCGCCGCGTTCGGCACCGCCCGACGGGCTGGTCGCGTTCTACTGGCACTTCATCCGCCAGACGCGCGGCCTGTACCTGACGATGTTCGCGACCGGGCTGGCGGTCGCGCTGATCGACACCGCGATCCCGGTCTTCATCGGCAAGCTGGTGACGCTGATGCAGGCCGGCGACCGGGCTGCCGCATTCCAGGCGGCGGCGCCGATGCTGCTGGGCATGGCGGCGCTCGTGCTGATCGGCCGACCGCTCGCGCTGCTGGCCGACAGCATGATGCGCAACAACGCGGTCGTGCCCGGGGTGACCAGCCTGATCCGCTGGCAGAGCCACTGGCACGTCGTGCGGCAGAGCTGGCCGTTCTTCCAGAACGATTTCGCCGGGCGCATCGCCAACCGCGTGATGCAGACCGGCAATGCGGTGCGCGAATCCATCGTGTCCAGCATCCGCGCGCTCTGGTACATCGCGATCTACGGCGTCACCGCGCTTGCGCTGATGGCCGCGAGCGACTGGCGCCTCGCGCTGCCCACCGTGTTCTGGTTCGCCGGCTACGTGTTCTTCTTGCGCTACTTCGTGCCGCGCATGCGCGACTGCGCGAAGGTCAGCTCCGAGCTGCGTTCGATGGTGATGGGCCGCGTCGTCGACAGCTACACGAACATTTTGACCGTCAAGCTGTTCGCGCGCGCCCGCGACGAAGACCAGTACGTGCGCGACGTCGTCGACGAGCACACCGCCGCGATCGCCGCGCACATGCGCGTGACCACGCGCTTCATGGGCACGCTGGCGGCGATGAACGCACTGCTGCTGGTCAGCACCGCGACGATCGGGGTCGTGCTGTGGGCACACGGCTCGATCGGCGCCGGCATCGTCGTGACGGCGCTGCCGCTGGCGTGGCAGATCGCGAACGTCGCCGGCTGGGTCAGCTGGGAAGTGACCGGCATCTTCGAGAACGTCGGCGTCGTGCAGGAAGGCATGGAGACGATCGCGGTGCCGCACACGCTGGTCGACAAGCCCGATGCGCGCACGCTGGAGGTGAGCGCCGGCGAGCTGCGCATCGAGCACCTGACCTTCACCTATGGCCGCCGCGACGGCAAGCGCGTGCTCGACGACCTGAACCTCGTGATCAAGCCGGGCGAGCGCATCGGGCTGATCGGCCGCTCCGGCGCCGGCAAGTCCACGCTCGTGAACCTGCTGCTGCGCTTCCACGAGGCCGAGCAGGGCAGCATCCGCATCGATGGCCAGGACATCGCCCATGTCACGCAGGAAAGCCTGCGCGCCGCGATCGGCATGGTCACGCAGGACACCTCGCTGCTGCACCGCTCGATCGCCGCGAACATCGGCTACGGCCGGCCCGGGGCGTCGCCGGCGCAGATCGAGGCGGCGGCGCGCCAGGCCCACGCGCACGAGTTCATCGTCGACCTGCACGACTGGAAAGGGCGCACCGGCTACGACGCGCATGTCGGCGAACGCGGCGTCAAGCTGTCCGGCGGGCAGCGCCAGCGCATCGCGATCGCACGCGTCGTGCTGAAGGACGCGCCCATCCTGGTGCTCGACGAGGCGACCTCGGCGCTGGACAGCGAGGTCGAGCTCGCGATCCAGGAACAGCTGCTCGGGCTGATGCAGGGCAAGACCGTGATCGCGATCGCGCACCGGCTTTCGACGATCGCGCGCATGGACCGCCTGGTCGTGCTCGAGCAGGGCCGCATCGTCGAGCAGGGCACGCACGACGAACTGCTGAAGCTCGACGGCCACTATGCGAAGCTGTGGAAGCACCAGTCCGGCGGCTTCCTACCCGCCGATGCGGCGCCTAGTCTCGACACCGACGCCGCGCCGCCGGTCGATGAGGAGGCCCCTCTCGACGAAGTGCGCACCGCCGAGCTGCCGAGCGCGTGTGCCGACGACGAGGTGCTGCTGCCGACGCGGACCTGAGCGCCGCAGCCCGCGACGCTACTTCGGCGTCACGTAGACCGTGATCGATGCGTTGACGCTGGGATCGCCGACCAGCGCCGCGGTGATGACGAACTGCCCGGCCACCGAGGTCGTGACGCCGGCCGTGCTCCACGATCGCGAGGTCACGACCGGCGTCGCGATCGTCATCGAAGTCGGGCTGATCGTGAAGGTCACCGGCACGTCGGAATTGATCGTCAGCGCGACACCCGGCTCGATCGACAGGAAGCCGCTGCCGGTCGGCCGCACGGTGATGCTGCCGTCGCTAGCGCCACCGACCACTGCCGTCAGCAGGAACGCCGTCAGGATGAACGATCCGGCGCTGTCGCCGCTGCCGCCTCCACCGCAGGCCGCAAACGCGAAGGTCGTCGCCCACGCAGCGCTTCGGCGGCCCCACTGCCGCCGCGTCATCGGTGTCGTCGCCATCGTCATGGTGCTCCCCTTGTTCGACACGATGATGCGCCTTGAATGCCCGGTGCGGCACGACGCCGCCGGGCCGCGGGCCGTGCACGCGACAATCGCGGCTGCCGACCCGACCTCCTCCCGATGCTGAGAATCACCGAGCTGCGACTCCCGCTGGACCATCCCGAGCCCGCGCTGCGGGCCGCGATCGTCGCGCGCCTGCGCATCGCCGACGACGCGCTGCTCGCGTTCACCGTGTTCCGCCGCGGCTACGACGCGCGCAAGAAGACCGCGATCGTGCTGAGCTACACCGTCGACTGCGAGCTGCGCGACGAAGCGGCCGTGCTGGCCGCGCACGCCGGCGATCCGCAGATCCGCAGCACCCCGGATACGCGCTACCGCTTCATCGGCCACGCGCCGGCCGACTTCCGCGCCGCGCAGCGGCGCCCGATCGTGATCGGCTTCGGCCCATGCGGGTTGTTCGCCGCGCTGATCCTCGCGCAGATGGGCCTCGCGCCGCTCGTGCTCGAGCGCGGCAAGGCGGTGCGCGAGCGCACGAAGGATACGTGGGGCCTGTGGCGGCGGCGCGAGCTCAACCCCGAGTCGAACGTGCAGTTCGGCGAGGGCGGTGCCGGCACATTCTCGGACGGCAAGCTGTACAGCCAGATCAGCGATGCGCGCCACCTGACGCGCAAGGTGCTGACCGAATTCGTGCAGGCCGGCGCGCCGGAGGAGATCCTGTACGTCAGCAAGCCGCACATCGGCACGTTCCGGCTGGTCAGCATGATCGAGAAGATGCGCGCGCAGATCGAGGCGCTGGGCGGCGAGATCCGCTTCGGCGCGAAGGTCGCGGACCTGCAGATCGAAGCCGGCCAGCTGCGCGGCGTCACGCTGGCGGGCGGCGAGCAAATCGCGACCGACCACGCGGTGCTCGCGCTGGGCCACAGCGCGCGCGAGACCTTCGCGATGCTGCATGAACGCGGCGTCTACATGGAAGCCAAGCCGTTCTCGATCGGCTTTCGGATCGAGCACCCTCAGTCGCTGATCGACAGAGCCCGCTTCGGGCCGAACGCAGGCCATCCCATCCTGGGCGCGGCCGACTACAAGCTCGTGCACCACGCGAAGAACGGCCGCTCGGTCTACAGCTTCTGCATGTGCCCCGGCGGCACCGTGGTCGCTGCGACCTCGGAGCCGGAACGCGTGGTCACGAATGGCATGAGCCAGTATTCGCGCAACGAGCGCAACGCGAACGCCGGCATCGTCGTCGGCATCTCGCCGCAGGACTACCGGCAGGACGGGGGCCGCGACGACGACAGCCCGGTGAACCCGCTGGACGGCATCGCGTTCCAGCGTTTCTGGGAGTCGCGCGCGTACGAGCTCGGCGGCGGCGGCTACGAGGCGCCGGGGCAGCTGGTCGGCGATTTCATCCGCGCGCAGCGCTCGACCGCGCTCGGCAGCGTGATCCCGTCGTACAAGCCCGGCGTGCGCATGACCGACCTCGGCGACCCGCAGCGCAGCAGCCTGCCCGACTACGCGATCGCCGCGATTCGCGAAGCGCTGCCCGCATTCGAGCGCCAGATCAAGGGCTACAGCCTGCCCGACGCGGTGCTGACGGGCATCGAGACGCGCACGTCGTCGCCGCTGCGCATCACGCGCGGGCGCGATTACCAGAGCCTGAACGTGAAAGGCCTGTACCCGGCCGGCGAAGGCGCGGGGTATGCCGGCGGCATCATGTCGGCCGGCGTCGACGGGATCGAAGTCGCCGAGGCCGTCGCGCGTTCATTGCTCGGGATCGGCTGAGCCCGACCTCGCGTCACTGCGCCTGGAAGTAGCGGGCGGGATCGGCCAACGCGCCGGGTGTCCAGCTGACGCGCGTCATCGCATCGGCTTCGGCCAACTCGACGCGGCCGAGCCGCCGCACCAGTCGCTCGGTCGAGGTGGTGCGGAACTGCATGAACGATTCGCCCATCTTCAGCGTCGAGCTGAATTCGACGAGCGCACTCTTGCGATCGGAGGCGACATCGAGCTTGCCGAGCTCGTAGTCGTATTCGATGGTCAGCATGCCGCCCGCCTTTTCGCCCACCTGCTCGAAAAACTCGTGGCTCTTGCGGAACGCCTCGCAGGCTTGCTCGCGGTTCAGCGTTTCGCTCTTGGTCTGCCCGGACATCAGCGTCTGCTGCCGAACCACGACGGACTTGCTCAACAGCTTGCACAAAGCGTCGGGGTCGCGAGACAGGGTCGCGTGGGCCTCCGCGCGATAGAAGTCGCGCACCATCTGCTCGTCGAGCTGGCGTCCGCCGACAAAGTAGTACCAGCCCGCGGCGCCCAGCGCGAGCGCGATCGCGACGGCCTTCAAGGGCAGGCCGCCATCACCTGCGCGACCGCGGCGGTCAGCTTCTTGCCGTACGGCACATGCAGGAACTCGTTCGGCCCGTGGGCGTTGCTCTTCGGGCCGAGCACGCCGCAGACCATCATCTGCGCGGCCGGGAAGCCTTGTTGCAGCATGCTCATCAGCGGGATCGTGCCGCCCTGGCCGATGTAGCCGCACGGCGCGCCGAAGTGCGCGTTCGAGGCGGCGTTCAACGCGTCCTCGAGCCAGGGCGCGAGCGCCGGCGCGTTCCAGCCGGTGGCACCCTGCGCACCGACGCGGCCATCGGCCGCGAACGTGACCTTTGCGTTGTACGGCGCGTTGTCTTCCAGCAGCGTCTTCAGCTTGGCCGCCGCTTCGTTGCCGTCGACCAGCGGCGGCAGTCGCAGGCTCAGCTTGAACGCGGTGTACGGGCGCAGCACGTTGCCGGCGCTGCGCAGCTCGGGGAAACCATCGGCGCCGGTGACGCTCAGCGTCGGCTTCCAGGTGCGGTTCAGCAGCGCCTGCAACGGGTCGGTCGTCGTCGGCAGCGCCGGACCGCCATCGGCTCCGCAGGCCCAGGGGAAGCGCTTCCAGACCTCGTTGCCGAGGATCTGCGCGGTCGCCTTCGCCTGCTCGATGCGATCGGCCGGGATCGCGCAATGGAAGCTCTGCGGCAGCAGCTCGCCGGTCTTGCTGTCTTCGAGCCGGTCCAGCACCTGGCGCAGGATGCGGAAGCTCGACGGCACCAGCCCGCTCGAATCGCCCGAGTGCACGCCTTCGGTGAGGATCTCGACCTTCAGCACGCCGCTGACCATGCCGCGCAGGCTGGTCGTCAGCCACAGCTGGTCGTAGTTGCCGGCGCCGCTGTCCAGGCACACGACCAGGCTCACGTTGCCGAGCCGCGGCCGCAGCACGTCGAGGTATGCGGGCAGGTCGAACGAGCCGCTTTCCTCGCAGCTCTCGATGATGCCGACGCAGCGCGGCCGCGGAATGCCCTGCCGGTCCAGCGCCATGATCGCGGTCAGCGCCGCGTAGACCGCATAACCGTCATCGGCGCCGCCGCGGCCGTACAGCAGGCCGTCGACGTACTTCGGCGTCCACGGCCCGAGGTCGCTGCGCCAGCCATTGAACTCGGGTTGCTTGTCGAGGTGGCCGTACAGGCAGATCGTGTCGGTGCTGTCGGGCTTCGTCGAGGGCACCTCGAAGAAGATCACCGGCGTGCGCCCTTCGAGTCGCACGATCTCGAGCTTGAGCCCGGCCACGCGCTTGCTCTCGACCCACCGTGCCGCGTCCTGGATCACGCGCTCGATGTAGCCGTTCTTCTGCCAGTCGGCATCGAACATCGGGCTCTTCGCGGGAATCGCGATGTAGTTGGTGATGGCCGGGACGATCTCCTCGTCCCAGACGCGGGCCGCGAACCGGCCAATGTCGTCGGCGTGTCGATTCACGTCAGCATGAGGGTGGCGAGCGTTCATGGGAACTCCTGCAGACCAGCGCGCCGGCGGAGCCAACGCGTGAAGGGATGAACAAACGGTAACTGCCAAGCAGTTTACGGCCTTGATCGTCGGACCGCTGCAGGCCGGGCCGGCCAATACTCTTCCCAGACCCGCCCGCTTTCAACCCGAATCCCGGGGCTGTAACGCGGCGACACATCCAGCCGGATCGACCGCGCAGTTGGCCGTCGTCTTGCTTGCATGCAGTGCAGAACAACGAACATGACAAATCGCGTCCCTTAGCCGTAACTTCAGGTAATACCCCGTGGACACCCTACCCCGCTCGGCCCTTCTGCACACGGCGTTTGTGTATGGCCATCTGCTTGCCGTCGTGATCGCCGCGGCCGGCGTCTGCTTCGCCGACTTCGCCGTATTCGCCGGCAAGCGCATCGACGCCAAGCTGCTGTCGACCGCGTCCGGTCTCGTGGCCGTCGCGCTCGGCTTGCTGTGGGCCACGGGCTTGATCCTGGTCGGCCTGGACACCGGATTCGACCCTGCGGTCGTCGCAACGAAGAGCAAGTTGCTCGCGAAGCTCACCGTGGTCACGGTGCTGACGCTGAACGGCGTCGCGCTGCATCGCTATGCGTTCCCGCAACTCGCGAAGACCCAGCGTCTCGCCCGCGCGCCGTCGGCGCTGATGCCGTCGCTGCTGGGCGCGTTCAGCACGAGCTCATGGCTGTACGCCCTGTTTGTCGCCAGCAGCAAACCGCTCGCAACCTGGTTCTCGTATGGCGACTACCTCGCGCTGTACGCGCTCGCGCTCGCCGCTGCCGCTGCGGTCACGATGGTGCTGGTGCGGCCCAAGCTCGCGCAGCGTCTGCAGCAAGGCGCCGCCCCGGCCCGCAGCCAGCCGGCGCATCGCGTCCACGATGCGTCTTTCGTGGACTCGCTGCAGGCAAGCTGAGCACGAGGGCGGCTCACCGGTTCGGAGAAATCGGCTGTGCCGCCAACCAGGCCGTCAGCGCGGCGAACACCTCGTCCTGCTCCGGCTCGTTGAAGATCTCGTGATACAGCGGCGCAAACTCGCGCGCCGTGACGACGCCGCGCGGCGCCGCCGCGGCGAATTGCACGCTACCCGCCGGTGCCACGCAGCGGTCGCGGCCAGCCCACATCAGCAACGTGGGCACGCGCCATGAAGGCGCGCCGGCACGCACCGCCGCGCCGCCGTCGACCATGAAGCGCACGAGCCGCGGCGTCACGCGGTCATGCACCTGCGGATCGGTCTCGTAGGCCCGCACGACGGCCGGGTCGCGCGAAATCCACGCGGGCTTCAGGCCGTTGCCTAGCGCCAGCCCGGGCGCGACTGGCCCCAGCACCGCGAGCAACCCCTTCTGGAGCGGGTTCATCCCGATGTCCAGCGCCGGCGACGACAGCACCAGCGCATCGATTTCGCGGGCCCAGGCCGCCTGCGTGCCGGGCAGCGCGCCGAGCGCGAACCGCGCCGCGATCAGGCCGCCCATGCTGTGCCCCAGCAGCACGAGCGGCCGGCGTGACGGCGCTCGAGCGCGCACCGCATCGATGACACCCGCGAGGTCGACCAGCAGATCGTCTTCGTGTGCGAGCGCACCGCGCGGTCCGGCGCTCGCACCGTGGCCGCGCTGGTCATAGCCGACCACGTGCCAGCCTGCGGCATTGAGCCTCGACGCGACGTGCGCATAGCGCCCGATGTGCTCGCCCAGCCCGTGCACCAGCAGAACCGTGCCGCGCGGCTCGGCCACCAGCCAGTCATGCCGTTGCAGCGTCAAGCCGTCTCGCGTCGTCAGCGTCGTGATCGTGTCGGCTGCGGCGAGCGTTGCGGTGGTCGTCGTGTCATTCACGCGGCGAGTGTAGGGGCCGCAGCTTCAGCTGCGCGGCACCTCGCCGGGCGGCGGCGGGGCCGCCGGCATCATGCTGGGCACGGTGTCGGCGAACTCCGTGTCGAGCTCGACGAGGTGCGGCGTAGCTCGCGGCACCGGACCGGGCGCATCGCGGTGCAGCGCCGTTCCATGGGGCGCAAGCTCGAAATAGCGGCGAGTGACGGCAAGCAGGTTCGAGAGGGTGGCGCCGAAGTCGAAGTCGGTCCGGTTTCGGGTCGCGGGCATGGGGTCGCGGGCAGGTCGTTCTCGGCAATGGAGGTGAGCTCGCGCTGAGCTCGTCGGCATCTGCATGCCGCCATCGTCATCACCGTCGCAGCGCTTCTCCGACGATTTGCGGGATCTCGGCCAACTGCTGCGCCCACTCGCGCGGCAGTTCGGCATGGTCCACCAGCCACGCGGAATCGCTGAACTCGACATCGCTCGCGCGATCGGCGCGCGGCGCGACGCGCAGCGCGAGCGGCAGCTCGATCGCCGCCTCCGGCCCGGTCCGCAGCACCGGCGTGTGCGTCGCATCGACGCCCAGCACGAGCCAGTCCGAGCCGAAGCGGCCCGGCCGTGCCGCCAGGCATGCGAACACGGCCAGCCCGTGTCGCAGCGCCGCCGATTCGAGCCGGCGCACCGTCTCCGCGGCCGAGAACGGGCTGAGCGAACGACAGCGCCGTGCCGCCGGCCCGGCGAGCTCGTGTTCCGCGAGGGCGTCGTCGTCGCTGCTGGCTCGTGGACCAGCCATCCCGGCCTGGCTCGCTGCGGCCAACACGGTGGCGTATGCACCGGTCAGCCAGCATTCGATGGTCGATCGCGTCGGCCGAGATGGCGATTGATATGGCATGAAGTGCGTCCCCCGAACTAGCAGACCTCACGACCGCGTTGCCGCGGGCGCCGTTGCATTGACATCTGATCCCGCGAGGCCGCGCATCGCATGCCTCAGGGAACGTGCAGTGTAGGAATCGCGGGCCGTTCAGGCATTCGCACGAGCACCTAAGTGCGCGCACGTATAGGAACCCTTTGCAGATGTAAGGAGTTGCGACGCCGCGCCTGGCGTCATCAGCGCGCCATCGAAGCGCGATCAGCCCATGCGGCGCTGCGGCACGACCGGGTTGATCATCCTGTCGAGCTCGAGCAGGTTGGCCGCGCCCATCTTCTGCATCGCGCGAGCGCGATGAATCTCGACCGTGCGGTGGCTGATCCCCAGGCGCTGCGCGATCTGCTTGTTCGCGAGCCCGTTGAGCGTCAGCACGACGACCTCGCGCTCCCGTGCGGTCAGCCGCTCGAGTCGGGCCTCGGCGCGCTCGCGCAGCGCGGCGCGCTCGCGTTGCGCGGCATCGTGCGCGAGCGCGTCGCGCACGCACGACAACAGCAGGCCGCTGTCGACCGGCTTCTCGAGGAAGTCGAACGCACCGGCCTTCAACGCCTGCGCGGTGCTCGCGACGCTGCCCTTGCCGGTCAGGAAGATCAGCGGCATGTCGATGCGGCGCTGGCGCAGCGCCTGCTGCACGTCCAGGCCGCTGTCGCCGGGCAGGTCCAGGTCCAGCACGATGCAGCCGCTCTGGCGCGGCTCCAGTGCGGCGAACAGCGCCGCGCCGTCGGCGCAGGTCATGACCGGCAAGTCGAGGGTGCCGAGCAGCCGGCCGAGCGCGCTGCGCACGGCCGCGTCGTCGTCGACGAGGAAGATGCGCTGCGTCATCATGCGCTCCGCGATCCGGTGTCGCCGGCCTCCAGCATCGGCAACGTGATGCGAAAGATGCCGCCGTTTGCGCTGGCTTCGGCCCACAGCCGCCCACCATGGGCTTCGACGACCGTGCGTGCGATCCGCAGCCCGAGACCGAGGGCGTTCGCCTTGGTCGTGTAGAACGGCTTGAAAACCTGTTCGAGCCGGTCCGCCGCGATGCCGGGGCCGTTGTCCAGCACGTCGACCCCGGCCGTCGTGCCGGCCTGCAGCGGTTGCACGACGACGCGCACGACGCCGCCCGTCCCGCCTGGGCGCTGCGCTGTCGCATCGATCGCGTTGCCTATCAGGTTGACCAACGCATGCTCGAGGCGCCAGGGTTCGGCGAGCACCGGCACCGGGGCCTGCGCGAGCTCGCATTCGAGCACGACGCCGCCGGTCTGCGCATCGTCTTGCACCAGGCCGCAGGCCGAACGCACCAGCGCATTCAGGTCGGACTCGCACGACGGCTCGCTGCCGCCCAGGGCCACGAAGCGGCGCAGCGCGGCCAGCGCCTGCGCCGCGCGCCGCGCCTGGGTCGCGATCTCTTCGAACTCCACCACCGCATCCTCGTTCGCCGCACCGCCGGCGCGCGCATGCCGCTGCACCGCAACATCGGCGAACGCCACCATCGCCGCCAGCGGCTGGCTCAACTCGTGGCCGAACGCGCCGGCGAGCTCGTTCGCCAGATGCAGGCGATGCATCTGCGCGGCGCGGGCTCGGCGCCGTGGCGCGTCGTCCTCGATGCGGCGCTGCGCGGTGACGTCGACGCCGATGAGAAGCATCAGGCCCTGCGGCTGCCCGTCGGCGCCTGGCGTGCGGCTGCCGCGCCAGGCGATGCGGCGCGCCGCCCGGTGGGGCGCCCCTGGGTCGCCCGGCAGCGCCTGCTCCCAGACCACGGTCTCGTCGCCCCGGGTCAAGGCGGCGAACCATGCGGCATAGGCGGTGTGCCGTTGCTGCTCGTCGTCCGCGACATCCTTCTCCGATGCTGGACGCACCGGGAAAATCCGGCCGACGGCGGCGGCGTCGGACAGCCCGACGAATTCGCAGTACGCCCGGTTGGCGCGAACCACACGGCTTTCGAGATCGAGCAACACGATCAGCAACCCGCTGGAGTCGAGCACCGCGTCGGCCAGGCGGCGACCTTCGGATGCAGCGACACGATCACGCCCCGTGCGGACCGCCTGCGTCAGCTCCGCACGAACGGGTATCGCATGATCCGGCAGCGCCGCGTCGTCGCGCGACGAGCCACGCTTCCTCATCGAATGCTCCCTGGCGCTTTTTCTTTGCCCACGCGCATGGTACGCGCGGCATGCCGCCTTGAGGAGAAAAAAGCGCCCGCCGACGCGGGCCGGTCAGTTGCCCTTCGCGGTAGCAGCCGGTTCGGTCCAGCCACCTCCCAGCACCTTGTACAGCGTGATCAGGTTCTGGGTCTGCTGGGCCTGGACCTGCACCGTCGCCTGCTGCGCGCCGAACAGGCTGCGCTGCGCGTCCAGCACGTCGAGGTAGCTCGCCGCGCCATTGCGGTAGCGCAGGTCGGTCAGCGCGAACGCGGTCTGCGCGGCCTTGGCCTGCGCGGTCTGGGCGCGCAGCTGCTCGCCCAGCGTCGCGCGGCCGGCCAACGCATCGGCGACCTCGCGGAACGCGGTCTGGATCGACTTCTCGTATTGCGCGATCGCGATCTCCTTGCCGGCCTTCGCGCTGTCGAGGTTGGCGCGGTTGCGGCCGGCATCGAAGATGGTCTGCAGCACGGTCGCGCTGCCGGTGAAGGCCCAGGTGCCGCTCTTGAACAGGCCGGACAACTCGGTGCTTGCGGTGCCGGCGTTCGCGGTCAGCGAGATGCTGGGGAAGAACGCAGCACGCGCCGCGCCGATGCTCGCGTTGGCCGACTGCAGCTGCAGCTCGGCCTCGCGCAGGTCGGGGCGCCGGTTCAGCAGGTCCGACGGCAACCCGGCCGGCAGGTCGGCCACCGCCTGCTGCTGCGCCAGCGGCAGCCCGGGCGGCAGGTCCGCCGGCAGCGGCTGGCCGACCAGCAGCACCAGCGCGTTCTCGTCCTGCGTGCGCTGGCGCTGGGTCTGCGCGAGCGTCGCGCGCGCGCCTTCGAGCAGTTGCTCGGCCTGGCGCAGATCGACCTCGGAGGTCGCGCCGTTGTCGAAGCGCAGCTGGGTGAGCTTGAGCGAATCCTCGCGCGTCTTCAGCGTGTCCTGCGTGACGCGCAGCAGCTCGTCGTCGGCGAGCAGGCTGGTGTACGCGGTCGCGACGCTGGCGATCAGCGAGATCTGCGCGCTCTTGCGTGCCTCCTCGGTCGCGAGGTACTTCGCGAGCGAGGCCTGGGTCAGGTTGCGGGCGCGGCCGAACAGGTCGAGCTCGTAGCTCGTGACCTGCAGGCCCACCGAGTAGGTGTTGACCAGGCTGCCTGTAGATCCGACCGAGCGCTGCACACCCGCACCGGCACCGACCGTCGGGAGCTCGTCGGCCCGCTGCACGCGGTAGGTGGCACGCGCCTGCTCGATATTCAGGATCGCGACGCGCAGATCGCGGTTGTTCGCGAGCGACAGCTCGATCAGCTTCTTCAGGCGTGGATCGGCAAAGAAGCGCTGCCAATCCAGATCGGCGGCCGCCACGGCGCCCGCGGCGCCGGCCGGGTTCAGCTCGGACGCGTAGGCGCTCGCAACCGGCGCGGCCGGCCGCTCATAGGTCGGCGCGAGGTTCACGCAGCCGGCCAGCAGCATCGCCGCAGCCAGCGGCGTGGCCCGCGCGGCGAGTCCGGCAACGCGGTTCATCGTTGCGGTGCGGTTCATCATGCGCCCTCCTTCGCCGGCGCGATCGGCGGCACGCCGCCGTCGCCGTTCTTGTCCAGCTCGTGCGTGTACATGCGGCGCTGCCGCTCGCTGCCCTTGAACAGCTTGCGCACCGCAACGAAGAACGCCGGCACGAACAGCACCGCAAGCACGACCGCGGTGATCATCCCGCCGATCACCGCGGTGCCGATCGCGCGCTGGCTCGCCGAGCCGGCGCCGGTCGCGACGAACAGCGGCACCACGCCGAGGATGAACGCGAGCGAGGTCATGACGATGGGCCTGAAGCGCAGGTGCGCTGCTTCGAGCGCGGCCTCGAGCGCGCTCTTGCCCTGGGCCTGCAGGTCCTTCGCGAACTCGATGATCAGGATCGCGTTCTTCGCCGACAGCCCGATGATCGTGATCAGCCCGACCTGGAAGTACACGTCGTTCGAGTAGCCGCGCAGCATCGTGCCGGCGACCACGCCCAGCACCCCGAGCGGCACCACCAGGATCACCGACAGCGGGATCGACCAGCTCTCGTACAGCGCCGCGAGGCACAGGAACACCGCGAGGATCGCGAAGCCGTACAGCAGGTACGCCTGCTTGCCGGCGATGCGCTCCTCGCGCGACTGGCCGCTCCACTCGTAGCCGAAGCCGGCCGGCAGCTGCGACGCGAGCCGCTCCATCTCGAGCATCGCCTCGCCGGTGCTTCGGCCGGGCGCGGCGTCGCCGGCGATGCGCATCGTCGGGTAGCCGTTGTAGCGAACCGTCTGCACCGGGCCGTTGACCCAGCGCGTGGTCGCGAACGTGCCCAGCGGCACCGGCTGGCCCTGCGTGTTCAGCGCGTTGATCCGCAGCAGATCGTCGGGCTGCATGCGGGTCGGCGCATCGGCCTGCACGACGACGCGCTGCAGGCGCCCGGCGTTCGGAAAGTCGTTGATGTACGACGAGCCCAGCGCGGTCGACAGTGCCGCGTTGACCGCATCGAAGCTCACGCCCAGCGCGCTGGCCTTGTCGCGGTCGACGTCGAGCTGCAGTTGCGGCGCATCCTCCAGCCCGTCGGGCCGCACGCCCGAGAGGACCTTGCTCTGCGAGGCCATGCCCAGCAGCTGGTTGCGCGCGGCCAGCAGCGCCGCATGGCCGTTGCCGCCGCGGTCCTGCAGCCGGAACGTGAAGCCGGTCGCGTTGCCGAGCTCGGGGATGGGCGGCGGGCTCACCGCGAAGATGAACGCATCGCGCACGCCCATCAGCGCCCCGAACGCGCGTTGCGCGAGCGACTGCGCGGTGTGCTCGGCGCCGTGGCGCTCCTTCCAGTCCTTCAGCGGCACGAACGCGAGCGCGGCGTTCTGGCCGCTGCCCGAGAAGCTGAAGCCCAGCACGCTGACCATGTCCTGCGTCTCCGGCTGCTTCAGGAAGAAGCCCTCGGCCTGCTGCATCGCGGCCAGCGTGCGCGCCTGAGTCGCGCCCGGCGGCAGCTGCACGTTGGCGATGATGTAGCCCTGGTCTTCGTTCGGCAGGAACGAGGTCGGAAGCCGCGTGAACATGAAGGCCACCGCGGCGCCGATCGCGAGGTAGACCAGCATCACCGGTGCGACGCGCCTCAGCAGCTTCGCGACGAAGCCTTCGTAGCTCTTCGCGGTAGCCTTGAAGCCGCGGTTGAACCAGCCGAAGAAGCCGCGCTTCTCGAGGTGGTGGCCGGCCTCGACCGGCTTGAGCAGCGTCGCGCACAGCGCCGGCGTCAGCGACAGCGCCATGAACGCCGACACGGCGATGGACGACACCATCACGGCCGAGAACTGCTTGTAGATGTTGCCGACCGATCCGGCGAAGAACGCGAGCGGCACGAACACCGAGATCAGCACGACCGTCACGCCGATCACCGCGCCGTAGATCTGGCCCATCGCCTTCTTCGTCGCCTGGCGAGGCGGCAGGCCTTCCTCGCTCATGATGCGCTCGACGTTCTCGACGACGACGATCGCATCGTCGACGACGATGCCGATCACCAGCACCATGCCGAACATCGTCAGCACGTTGATCGAGAAGCCCAACGCGAGCAGCACCGCAAACGTGCCCAGCAGCGCGACCGGCACGACGATGGTCGGGATCACCGTGTAGCGGATGTTCTGCAGGAACAGGTACATCACGAGGAACACCAGCACCACCGCCTCGATCAGCGTCTCGGCGACCTGGCTGATCGAGATCTTCACGAAGCGCGAGCTGTCGTACGGGATCGTGTACTTGACGCCGGCCGGGAAGTAGCGCGACAGCTCCTCCATGCGCGTCTTCACCGCCTTGGCGGTCGCGAGCGCGTTGCCGCTGGGCGTGAGCTGCACGCCGATGCCGGTGGATGGCTTGCCGTTCAGGCGCGCCGAGGTCGAATAGCTCTGGCCGCCGAGCTCGATGCGTGCGACGTCCTTGAGCCGCACCGCCGAGCCGTCGGCGTTGGCGCGCAGCACGATGTCGCCGAACTGGCGCACCGACTCGAGCTGACCCTTGACGACCACGGTCGCGAAGATGCCCTGGCCCGGGATGTTCGGCAGGTCGCCTATCGTGCCCGACGAGACCTGCGCGTTCTGCGCCTGGATCGCCGCCGCGACGTTCGCCGTCGAGAGGTTGAAGCCGACCAGCTTGGCCGGGTCTATCCAGATGCGCATCGCGCGCTCGGTGCCGAACAGCTGTGCCTGGCCGACGCCGGCCACCCGCTGCAGCTCGGGCACGACGTTGCGCGACGCGTAGTCGCCCAGCGCGATCGGATCCATCGCCGGGTCGTCCGACGACAGGATCGTGAACAGCAGGAAGTTCGAGCGCGACTTGTCGACGCGCACGCCCTGCTGCGTCACCGCGGCCGGCAGGCGAGGCGTCGCGCGGCTCAGCCGGTTCTGCACGTCGACCTGCGCGAGGTCTGGGTTGGTGCCGGCTTGGAAGCTCAGCGTGATGGAGCCGCTGCCGTCGGCCTGGCTGACCGACTCCATGTAGATCAGGCCGGGCGAGCCGTTCATCTCGCGCTCGATCACGCTGATGACGGAATCCTCGAGGGTCTGCGCGGACGCGCCGGGATACGCGACGCTGACGACGATGGAGGGGGGCGCGA
Source organism: Burkholderiaceae bacterium (assembly GCA_036568605.1). Taxonomy (GTDB): domain Bacteria; phylum Pseudomonadota; class Gammaproteobacteria; order Burkholderiales; family Burkholderiaceae_C; genus DATCSE01. The sequence continues at coordinate 25,554 of DATCSE010000387.1, forward strand.
CCGACGGGTACTGCGCGATCGGCAATTGCGTGATCGAGGTCGCCCCGATCACGATCAGGAACAGCGCGATCACCCACGCGAAGATCGGGCGATCGATGAAGAACTGGGCCATGGGATGTGCCTCGTGTTCGTGTCTGGCGGGAGCGCCTGCGCGGCGCTTACTTCGAGGCGGCCGAGGCCGGCGCGCTCGCCGAGGCAGCGCCCGGGGGCGTGACGGCAGCCGGGGCCGACGCCACGCCCGATGCGGCCGGCTGCCACGGCACCGGCTTGACCGGCGCGCCGCCGCGCAGCTTCTGGAAGCCGTCGACCATCACCTGCTCGCCGGGCTTCAGGCCGTCGAGCACGACCCACTGGCCGTTGACCGCGGCACCGATCTTCACCGGGCGCGGTGCAACCTTGCCGTCGGCGCCGACCACCATCACGGTGTCGCCGGTGGTGCCGCGCGTGACCGCCTGCTGCGGCACGACCAGCCCGTTCTCGGCTTGCGCCTGTTCGAGCCGCACGCGCACGTACATGCCGGGCAGCAGCACGCCGCTCGGGTTCGGCACCTCGGCGCGCAGCGTGATCTGGCCGGTCGTGCTGTCGACCGTGAGATCGGAGAACAGCAGCTTGCCGGTCGTCGGGTAGACGCTGCCGTCCTCGAGCACGACGCGGATGCTGGCGCCGCTGCCACCGGCGCGCTTGAACTGGCCGCTCTCCAGCGCCTTGCGCAGCCGCAGCACATCGGTGGTGCTCTGCGTGAAGTTCACGTACATCGGGTCGATCTGCTGCACGGTCGCGAGCTGCGTCGCTTCGCCCTGGCCGACCAGCGCGCCTTCGGTGACCAGCGCACGGCCGATGCGGCCGGCGATCGGCGACGTGACGGACGCATAACCGAGGTTGATGTTCGCGGTCTGCAGCGCGGCCTTGCCGCTCGCGACATCGGCCTCGGCCTGCTTCTGCGCCGCGACCGCGTTGATGTAGTCGAGCTTGCTGATCGCGTTGGCCTCGGCCAGCGGCTTGTAGCGCTCGGCCTGCGCGCTGGCCTGTGCCAGGTTGGCCTGGGCCCGCGCGAGCGTGGCCTGCGCGCTGGCCGCGCTGGCCTGGTACGGCGCCGAGTCGATCTGGAACAGCAGCTGGCCCGCCTTCACGTCGCTGCCCTCGGTGAACACGCGCTTCTGCAGGATGCCGGCGGCCCGTGCGCGCACCTGCGCGACACGCGACGCCTCGAGGCGGCCGGGCAGCTCGGTCGCGAGGCCGACGGCCTGCGGCGCGACCGTGATGACGCCGACCTCGGCGGGCGGCATGCCGCCGCCCGCGCCGCCCGCGCCCTGCGCGGTGCTCTGGCCGCAACCGGCGAGCGCGGCCGCAAGCAGCACCAGAACACCCACGGCGGCGGCCGACGCCGCAACGTTCTTCGACTGGGACATACAAACCCTTAAAGCGATGGACGCGCGGCGCCCGATTCGGTTAGTATACATACAGCCGTGGATGTATGTATATGACGCGACCGCGGCGACATAAAACTTCACATGGCCCGCAGAACGAAAGAAGAGGCGCTCGCGACGCGCAGCCACATCCTCGACACCGCCGAGCGCGTGTTCGAGGAGCGCGGCGTGTCCGGCACCTCGCTGAACGAGATCGCGAAAGCCGCCGGGCTGACGCGCGGCGCGATCTATTGGCACTTCGAGAACAAGGCCGACCTGTTCAACGCGATGATGGAGCGCGCGACCCTGCCGCTCGAGCAGATCGACGTCGCGAGCTTCAAGGAGTCCGACGCGACACCGGCGCAGATCTGCGCCGGCTTCGTCGACATTCTGCGCCGGGTCGTGCGCGACCCGCAGCTGCGCCGCGTCTTCGACATCGCGACCCACAAGGTCGAGTACGTCGGCGAGATGGATGCGGTGCGGCTGCGCCATGTGGAGTGGCGCAACGAATGCGTCGCCGACATCGAGCGCGCGCTGAAGCGCGCCAAGCGCAACGGCGCGCTGCCGCCGAGCGTCGCGCCACGCAGCGCGGCGATCGGCATGCTGTCGCTGTTCGACGGCATCCTGATGAGCTGGATGCTCGGGCACGGCGGCTTCGACCTGGCGCGCGCCGGCGAGCAGGCGTTCGAGGTTTACCTCGCCGGCCTCGCGCACGCCGAGGCCGCTCACGCTGCGGGCTGACCGCGGCTACTGGGCTGGGTTGACGGGCGTGTAGTCCACCGGCACCCAGGTGTAGCCCTTGCCGTCACCGGTCCGCAGGTGGCCGAGGCCGGGGAACGGCAGGTGCGCGCTGCCGATCAGGTAGCGGCCCTTCACGGCATCGGCATACGCCTTCGCGCGCTGCGCCTTCGCCGCCTTCGAATCGGTGTCGAACGAGATCGTCACCTGCGGCTCGCGGAACTGCACCGCGGCCACGTGCATCAGGTCGCCCCACAGCACCAGCTTCTGGCCCTTGGACTCGACCGTGTAGATCGTGTGGCCCGGCGTGTGGCCGTGCGCGGCAACCGCCTTGATGCCGGGCACCAGCTCGGTCGTGCCGCCGGTCAACGGCTTGAACTTGCCCGCCTGCACGTACGGGTTCAGCGAGTCCTGCGCGACCTTGAAAAACATCTGCGCGTCGGCCGGCGCGCGCTTCATCACCGCTTCGCTGAGCCAGAAGTCGGCGTCTTCCTGGCCGGCGTAGACGGTCGCGTTCGGGAACGCGATCTGGCCGCCGGCCATCAGGCCGCCGACGTGGTCGCCATGCATGTGCGTGATCAGCACCAGGTCGACCTGCTCGGGCTGGTAGCCGGCGGCCTTCAGGTTGGTCTGCAGCCGGCCCAGCGTCGGCCCGAACTTGTCGGCGGCGCCGGTGTCGACCAGCACCAGCTTGTCGCCGGTGTTGATCAGGTAGCCGTTGACCGAGGTCGGCACCTTCTCGCTTTCGAACGAGCGCGCAAGCAGCTGGTTCACCGGCACGTTCGCGGTGTTGGTCAGCAGCTCTTTCGGGGTCAGCTCGATGATGCCGTCGAACAGCGCGGTGACTTCGAAGTCGCCGACCATCGTGCGATAGAAGCCCGGTGCCTGGGTCTTGACCTGCGGCGCCGCGGCATGCGCGCCGGCGGCCAGCAGCGCGGCTGCGAATGTTGCGATCAGCCGGCGGCCCCAGGTCTGGCGCGACGAAGAAGCGAACGTCATCATGCAGAGAACCTCATGGTGGGTTGGATGTGGGCGCGCAGCATAGCGGCTCCGCACCCACGCCGTGCACCAGGGTTACTCAGCTCGAGGTCGTCGGCACTGGCGAGTCTGCATCGGCGGCCGGCTTGGTGGCATGGTGCGCTTTCGCCTTCGCGTAGCGCCACCACGGCAGCGCCGCCGTCATCACCAGCACCTTGCCCGGCGCCGCGGCCGGCCGGTAACCCGGTACATGGGCCAGCACGTCGCGCCACGCCGCGCCGGCCAGCACCTCGCGCAACCGCAGCACCGCGGGATGCTCGAGATCGGGCTTCAGGCAGGCGAGGAAGTAGTCCTCCTCGACCAACGGCACGAAATGCAGCCCGAACTCGATCGCCGCCGACTCGATGCCGACGCCGACATCGGCCAGCCCGCTCGCGATGCAGGCCGCGACCGCGACGTGCGTGTCTTCGGTGTGCTCGGCGTAGCCGCGCAACGCATGCGGATCCAGCGCGTGCTCCTGCATCAGGTGGTCGATCAGCATGCGCGTGCCCGAGCCGCTCTGACGGTTCGCGAAGCGCATCGGGTGATGCGCCAGGTCGGCGAAGCCGCGGATCAGCCCGGCATGCTCGCGGCGCAGCATCAGGCCCTGGGTGCGCCGCGAGCAGCCGATCAGCTTGTGCAGCCCCGGCTTGAGCAGCGGCTTCAGCGCCTTCGCGAACACCGGCGCCGCGCCGCGCAGCGCCGGCACGTGAAAGCCGGCGACCAGGCACTGCCGGTCGTTCAGCGCACGCAGCGAATCGACGCTGCCCTGGAAGCGGATATCCAGGTGCAGCGCCGCGGCCTCGGCCGCATGCTGCTGCAGCACCGGCAGCGCGATGTCGTGGCTGGCGCGCACCGTCAGCAGTTGCTGGCGCTCGTCGCGGGCGTCGGCCAGCACGCGCGCCAGATCGGCTCGCAGCGCCTCGATGTGCGGCTGCATGCGCGTGCGTGCGCGGCGCTCGGCCCACAGCAGCCGCTCGGCGAACTCGGTCGGGCGCGCGCGCTGGCCCTGCGACCAGACCACCAGCGGCTCGCCGAGCATCTGCTCCCAGCGCTTCAGCGCGCCCCAGGCGTGGCGGTACGAGCAGCCGAGGATTTGCGCAGCGTGGCGGATCGAGCCGCCGTCGAACACCGCACCGAGCAGCTCGAACAGCGCATTGCCCATCTCGGCGCCGCGCTGCTCGCCGGGCTCGAACGCATAGTGCAGTTGCACGCCCGGCGCGTGGCCGGTCTTCGGCTTCGGATTCATCGATGCAGCATAACCTCGCGCTGCCACGACACGAGGCATGCGGGCACTCAACCGAAGAACTTCGACACGCTGAGCAGCGTGCGATAGACGCCCCAGGCGAGCGGGATGCCGACCGCGGCCCACGCGAGCACCACCAGCACCGGCGACGTGCCGGTGTCCGCGACCGTCGCGCCGGCCGCGACCCTCACCTCGGCCGCCGCGGCGCGGTCATGCGCGAGGCGCTTCTCCTCGGCGAGCTCCTCGGGCGTCATGAACCACTTGTCGGCGACCGGCCGGATCAGCAGGTTCGCGAGCAGCCCGATTACCAGCATGCCCACCAGGATGTACATCGTCTGGTTGTAGACCTGCTCGCGCGGGATGCCCAGGCCCAGCTGGTAGTCGCGCATGTAGTTCACAACGATGGGGCCGAGGATGCCGGCGAACGACCACGCGGTCAGCAGCCGCCCGTGGATCGCACCGACCATCTGCGTGCCGAACAGGTCGGCGAGATACGCCGGCACGGTCGCGAAGCCGCCGCCGTACATGCTCAGGATGATGCAGACCGCGGCGACGAACAGCAGCTTGTTGCCGGCGGCCGCGCTGTTCGGCAGGCTCGCATAGAGGATGCCGCCGAGCAGGAAGAACACGGTGTAGGTCAGCTTGCGGCCCAGCTTGTCCGACAGGCTCGCCCAGACGAACCGGCCGCCGATGTTGAAGAGGCTGAGCAGTGCTGCGAAGCCCGCGGCGATGCCGGCGATCGCCGTCAGCTGCGTCTTGTCGAGCTCGCCGAACTTCTTCGCGACGCCGATCAGGCTGCCGCCGAACACCTCCTGCAGCATCGGGCTGGCCATGCCGATCACGCCGATGCCCGCGCTGACGTTCATGCACAGCACCAGCCACACGAGCCAGAACTGCGGGAGGCCCCAGATCTTCTTCACGTGCACGTGGCGCTGCGTGATCATCGTGTTCGCGGCCTGCGCCGGCGGCGGCGTCCAGCCGGCCGGCTTCCAGCCCGAGGCCGGGATGCGGTAGCCGAACGCGCCGCACAGCATGAAGACCGCATAGACCAGTGCCATCACGACGAAGGTCTGCATCACGCCGACATCGGTGGGCGACGCGAACTGCTTCATCAGCTCGGCCGCGAGCGGCGAGCCTATCAGCGCACCGCCGCCGAAGCCCATGATCGCCATGCCGGTGGCCATGCCGCGCCGGTCCGGGAACCACTTGATCAGCGTGCTGACCGGGCTGATGTAGCCCAGCCCGAGGCCGACGCCGCCGATCACGCCGGAGCCCAGCAGCATCATCCAGAACTGGTGCAGGTGGATGCCCCAGGCCGAGAACAGCATGCCGCCACACCAGCACAGCGCCGAGACGACGCCGGCCTTGCGCGGGCCGGCGCGCTCGAGCCAGCCGCCCCACAGCGCGGCCGACAAGCCGAGGAACACGAAGAACAGCGTGTACATCCAGCCCAGCGTCGAGACCTTCCAGTCGCAGTTCGTGACGAACCACTCCTGGAAGAAGCCGACCTCGGGGCCGCACTTGATGCTCTCCTTGATGCCCAGCGCCTTGGACAGCGGCAGCCAGAACACCGAGAAGCCGTAGGCCATCCCGATGCACAGGTGGATCGCCAGCGCGGCCGGCGGCACCAGCCAGCGGTTGTAGTGCGGGCCGGCGATCGTCCGCTCCTTGTCCAGCCAGCCTGCGCCGGCGACTGATCCCGATCCCTCCAAAACGGCTGACATCCGAGGTACTCCTTTTTGATGTCCCAACGACTTCGCCGCGCGGGCGCGCGGGAAGCCGTGAAGGCTAGGGGCCGGGCGATGTCGTATCAATATGTGTCGGCTTGCATAGCTCGGCCGCAACACCGGCATCGCGGCGCAACGCGAACCGGCGCTACGATGCGCCGGACGAGCGGCATGCCCGCTTGCAACCGCCAAGCCCGATGACGACTCCGGACCTCGCCGACACGACGAATCCCGATGCCGCGCTGCGCCAAGCCGCGCTGCGTCCGCTGCTGACGCGCCGCTCGGTGTCGCCGAAGCGGCTGATCGCGCCGGGCCCGGACCTCGCCACGCTGGAGCTGATGCTGCAAGCCGCGCTCGCCGCGCCCGACCACGGCGGACTGCACCCCTGGCGCGTGATCGAGTTCCGCGCCGAGCACCGCGCCGAGCTGGCCGCGCTGTTCGAAGCCGAGAAGCTGCGCCGCGACCCGCTGGCAACGCCGATGGATCGGGTGCGCGCCCGCGACCACGCGCTGCTGCCGCCGGTGCTGCTGGGCTTCGTCGTCGCGCCGCAAGCGCGCACGAAGATCCCGCCGCGCGAGCAATGGCTGGCTGCCGGCGCCGCGCTCGGCAACCTGCTGAACGCGGCGCACCAGCTCGGCTACGGCGCGATCGTGCTGAGCGGCGAGCGCTGCTTCGACGAAACGCTCGCCGCCGCGCTCGGCGTGACGGGCGACGAGCAGCTGGTCGGCTTCGTCAGCATCGGCACGATCGCGAAGGCGCCCCCTGAGGCGCACCGGCCGCTGCCGCAGACCGTGTGGTCGTGCTGGCCCGGCGCGGCCGCACCGCTCGACCCCACCGCCGGCTGAGCCGCGCTTCTTCAAGGCCGCCGGTGCCGGCCGAACCTGATCGCGATCGAGGTCTTCGCCGCGGCGCCCTGGGACCATTCTTGCGTTCGCCGCTATCATCGTTATGTACCTGGATAAATAACGATGTCCGCGCTCGCCGCCTCGTTCGACTGGTTCCCGCTGCTGCTGTCGCTGAAGGTCGCGGCGTTCGCGACGCTGCTCGCGCTGGTCGCCGGCACCGCGCTGGGCTGGCTGTTCGCGCGCGTCTCGTTCCCCGGCAGCGGCGTGCTCGAGGCGGCGTTGATGCTGCCGCTGGTGCTGCCGCCGACGGTGATCGGCTACGGCATCCTGGTCGCGCTCGGCCGGCGCAGCGCGATCGGCGGCTGGCTGCGCGAGCACCTCGACTACACGATCATCTTCAGCTGGCACGGCGCGGTGGTCGCGTCGGCGCTGGTCGCGCTGCCGCTGGTGCTGAAGTCGGCGAGCGCCGCGTTCGCCGGCGTGGACCGCACGATGGAGGCAGCGGCGCGCACGCTGCGCCAGTCGCCGTGGAGCGTGTTCGTGCGCGTGACGCTGCCGCTCGCGTGGCCCGGCATCCTCGCCGGCACGCTGCTCGCGTACGCGCGCGCGATGGGCGAGTTCGGCGCGTCGCTGATGGTCGCCGGTTCGATCCCGCACCAGACGCAGACGCTCTCGATGGCGATCTACGACGCGGTGCAGGCCGGGCAGAACGACACCGCGCTGGTGCTGGTGATCCTGACCTCGGTGATCTCGATCGCGGTGCTGGTCGCGTCGAACCGCTTCTTCTCGCTGCGCTGAGCCGGAGCGCCTGGTGTCGATGTCCGCCTCCGCCTCCGCCTCCGCCTTCGTCTCGCGCCGCGCGGCCCTGCTGCTGGCCGCACTGCTCGCGCTGCCGCTGAGCGCCTCCGCGCAGCAGCTCACGGTGTCCGCCGCGGCGAGCCTGACCGACGCGTTCAAGGAGATCGGCCAGAAGTTCGAAGCGAGCAAGCCCGGCACCACGTTGCGCTTCAACTTCGCCGCATCGGGCGTGCTGATCCAGCAGATCGCGCAGGGCGCGCCGGTCGACATCTTCGCGAGCGCCGACCAGGCGACGATGAACCGGGGCGTCGAGCAGAAGCTGATCGCCCCCGGGACCCGACGCGACTTTGCGGCGAACAGCGTCGTGCTGATCGTCCCGGCGCAGGGCGGCCTGGACCTGAAGACGGTCGGCGACCTCGCCAAGCCCGAGGTCAAGCGAGTCGCGATCGGCAAGACCGAGACAGTGCCGGTCGGCCGCTACACCAGGCAGGTGCTCGACAGCGCGAACCTCTGGAGCGCGCTAGCGCCCAAGTTCGTGCAGGCCGACAGCGTGCGCCAGGTGCTCGACTACGTCGCACGCGGCGAGGCCGAGGCCGGCTTCGTCTACCGCACCGACGCGGCGATCATGGCCGACAAGGTCAAGGTTGCGCTGACCGCAAGCGGCCACACGCCGGTGACCTACCCGGTCGGCGTCGTGGCCGAGAGCCGGCAGAAGGCGCTCGCGCAGGACTTCGTCGCCTACCTGGCGAGCCCGCCCGCGCAAGAGGTGCTTGTGCGCTTCGGCTTCGCGAAGCCCTGAGGAAACGAGGCTGCCGATGATCGACGTCGCGCTGCACCACACCGTCAGCGACGGCACGCGCCGCTTCACGCTCGCGGCCGAGTTCGCGTCGGACGCGCCGGTGATTGCGCTGTACGGCGCGTCCGGTGCCGGCAAGTCGCTGGCGCTGCAGGCGATGGCCGGGCTGATCCGCCCCGAACGCGGCCACGTGCGGGTCACCGGGCGGACCTTGTTCGATTCGGCGGCCCGCATCGACGTGCCGACGCGCGAGCGCTCGCTCGGCTATCTGTTCCAGCACTACGCGCTGTTCCCGCACCTGAACGTGCGCGAGAACATCGGCTTCGGCCTGGGGTCGTGGCGGCGGCGTCGCCTTGACGCGCGCGGCCAGGCGCACGTGGAGCAGCTGCTCGACCTGTTCGAGCTGCGCCCGATGGCGGCGAGCCGGCCGGCCGCGCTCTCCGGCGGGCAGCAGCAGCGCGTCGCGCTCGCGCGGGCGCTGGCCTGCGATCCGAGCGCGCTGTTGCTCGACGAGCCGTTCGCCGCGCTGAACCCGATGCTGCGCGCCGAGCTGCGGCGCGAGCTCGCGGCGCTGCGCTACCGGCTCGGCATCCCGATGGTCGTGATCACGCACGACATCGACGACCTCGCCGCGCTGGCCGACCATGTGTTCGTGCTCGACGAAGGCCGCATCGTGCGCGAGGTCGACCTGCGCAGCGGCACGCGCCGCGAGCGTGCGCTCGATGTGCTGCGCCCCGAACCGCTGCCACCGCTGCAGGCGCTGCGACGCCAGATCCTCGCCGAGTCGTTGGGCTAGCGACGGCCCTCACCCCGACCCTCTCCCGCAAGCGGGAGAGGGAGAAGAGCACCACCTCGGAGAACGGCTCCCTCTCCCGCTTGCGGGAGAGGGCTGGGGTGAGGGGTCAGCCTTTCACTCGAACGTCGCGAGGATCACGCTCTCGGTCGCGAAGCTGGCCCAGGCGCGCGCGCCGCGCTGCAGCCCACGCGCCTCGACCTGCGCCTGCGGCATCGCCGCGGCGATCGCGCGGCCGCCGGCCGTCGTGACGGTCAGGCGCGTGCGGGCCGGCCCCGCGGCCAGCTCGGTGACCGTGCCATCGAAGACGTTGCGCGCCGGATCGCGCCGCGGCGCCTTGGCCGCGACCGTGACCCACGGTGCCTTGATCAGCGCATAGGCCTGCGCACCCGGTCGCAGCGCCATCGTCTCGACCGACTCGGGCGTGATCGTCGCGACGATCTCGTCGCCGCCCTCGAGATGCAGCCGCACGTCGGCCATGCCGCCGGCATCGGCGATCGCGACGACGCTGCCGACGAACTGGTTGCGCGCGCTGGTCTTCACCGCCATGCGGCGCAGCAGCGTGCGCAGCGCGGCGCCGTCTTGCGGCACCGCGGCCAAGGCCTTGGGCGCCGAGACCTGGTCGAGGATGTCCTGCTGCGAGCGCTCCATCGCGCGGTACAGCGCGATCATGCGCCGGCCGTGCTCGGTGAGCTGCGTGCCGCCGCCGTTGCGCCCGCCGGTCGTGCGCACGACCAGCGGCGCCTGCGCGAGATTGTTCATCGCGTCTAGCGCGTCCCACGCGGCCTTGTACGACAGTGGCACCGCCTTCGCGGCACGGTTCAGCGAGCCGTGCTCGGCGATCGCCTCGAGCAGCCGGATGCGCGTATCGCCGAACACTGCGCCGGCCGGCGTCTCGAATGCGATCGTGCCGATCAGGCGGCGCGAGCGCGCAGGCCGGGTCGTCGCCGTCACACGCCGGCCTTCGCGAGCACGACCACCGAGACGCCGCGCGCCCGCGCCTGCGCATCGGCGTTCTGGTACGAGTGCGGCTGGTTGCCGGGGAACGCGAGCACGTCGCCTTCGGCAAGCTCGAAGCGCATGCCGGCCACCATCAGGTTCACGCGGCCGTCCAGGCAGGTGAAGAACTCGCGCGTGCCGGGCAGGTGCGGCGTGCCGCCCATCACCGCGCCGGGTGCGAAGTCCATCACCTCCATCATCTCGTCGGGCACCGGCTCGGGTACCAGCTCGCGTATCGTCACGCCGCGGCCCTTCTGGCGCCGCGCGACCTCGCCGGCCGGCCAGCGCCGCACCAGCGCGCGTGGCGACGCGAGCAGCTCGTCGATCGGCACGCCCAGCGCCGCGGCGACCTTCACGAGCACGACCAGCGACGGGTTGCCCGCGCCTGACTCCAGGTTCGCGATCGTCGAGCGCGGCACGGCCGCGGCCTTCGCGAGAGCGTCCTGCGTCAGCGAGCGCGTGTGGCGCAGGCTCGCGAGGTTGCGCGCGAGATGCGCGGCGGCTTGGCGTTCGTCGGACGTGTCCTCGGCTGCCGACGCTGCGGCGGTGATGGCGGGCGGGGAAGTCGAGGCCGGGGCCTCGCGGTCGTCTTGGCTGCGGCTCGTGCGGCTCATGCGGGAATTGTGTGCCGATTCGCGCCACGCCGTCCGCCGCGTGGACCTTGTGCCAATCCGCTGGACATCGCCCTCGGCATTCGGCCGCAGCGTTCTTATCTTCACGCCATCGCCACCACCGCTACTTCCAGGACGCAACATGAACACCGCGACTTCCTCCTCTTCGGCCGCACCGCTGGCCGGCCTGCGCATCGCGATCACCGGCGGCACGTCCGGCCTGGGGCTCGCGCTGCTGCGCGCGCTGCAGGCGCAGCGCGCGCGCGTGGCGTTCGTCGCACGCGACGCCGCGCGCGTGCGCCGCACCGCGATCGAACTGCCCGGCACGCACGGCATCGTCGGCGACGTCTCGCGCAAGGACGACACACATCGCATCGCGCTGCAGATCAATGCCGCGCTCGGCGGGCTGGACGTGCTCGTCAACAACGCCTCCAGCCTCGGCCCGGTGCCGCTCGCATTGCTGGCCGACACCGAATGCGAAGACCTGGAGGCCGCACTCGCAGCGAACCTGCTCGGGCCGTTCCGGCTCACCAAGGCGCTGCTCGGCAGCCTCGCGGCGAGCACGCGCGAACGCGACGCCGCAGCGCTGGTCGTCAACATCAGCAGCGATGCAGCGGTGACGCCGTACCCCGGCTGGGGCGCGTACGGCGCGAGCAAGGCGGCGCTGCGGCATCTGTCGGCGATCTGGAACGAGGAGCTCGCCGAGCATCGCGTGCACGTCGTCTCGTTCGACCCGGGCGACATGGACACGCCGCTGCACGCACTCGCGGTGCCCGATGCCGACCCGGCGGCGCTGAAGCGCCCGGCCGACGCGGCGCGCGAGCTGATCGCGCTGATCGCGGACGAGCTCGGCGACAGGCGCGGCGCCGCCGCCGCAGCCAGCACCGACACGACGACGAACGTCCTCGCCTGAACGGCCCACGCGCCTCCAGAACCATGAAAGCTGCCCACCTCCCGATCCAACGTCCGCGCGATGCCAAGCTGCTGGTCATAGACGCCGACGGACTGCTGCAGTACGCACCACGGCGCGAGCTCGCATCCTTCCTGCGGCGCGGCGACCTGCTGGTCGCCAACGATGCCGCGACGCTGCCGGCCAGCCTGACCGGCATCCACCTGAAGAGCGGCGCGCCGATCGAGGTGCGGCTGGCCGGACGGCGCTCGCTCGCGGTCGACGACCTGCATGAGTTCAGCGCCGTTGTCTTCGGCGCCGGCGATCACCGCACGCGCACCGAGGACCGCGCCGCACCGCCGCCGCTGCATGCCGGCGACACGCTTGCGCTCGGCCCGCTGAAGGCGCGCGTGCTGCGCCTGCTCGATCACCCGCGGCTGATTGCGCTCGCGTTCGACGGCACGGCCGATGCGATCTGGGCCGGCATCGCCCAGCACGGCAAGCCGGTGCAGTACGCGCACGTCGCCGAGCCGCTGGCGCTGTGGGACGTGTGGACCCGCATCGCGGCGCAGCCGGTCGCGTTCGAGGCGCCGTCGGCCGGCTTCGTGCTCGACTGGGCGCTGCTGCACGCGCTGCAGCAGCGCGGCGTCGGCTTCGCAACGCTGACCCACGCAGCCGGCCTGTCCTCCACCGGCGACCCAGCGCTGGATGCGCGGCTGCCGTTCGACGAGCCGTACCACCTGCCGCGCGCCACCGTCGCGGCCATCGATTCGACCCGGCGGCGCGGCGGCCGCGTGATCGCGCTCGGCACGACCGTGACCCGCGCGCTCGAACACGCCGCGTCGCGCGGCCTGCCGCTGCGCGCCGGCGACGGCATCGCCGATCAGCGCCTGGGCCCGGCCACCCCCTTGCGCATCGTCGACGCGATCGTCAGCGGAACGCACGAGCCCGGCACCAGCCACTACGAGCTGCTGCGCGCGTTCGCAAGCGACGCGGTGCTGGCACGCGCCGACGCGGCGCTGGTCGCGAACGGGTATCGGACCCACGAGTTCGGCGACTCGGTGCTGGTCGAGCGGGGTGTCGCGCGGCACGGACCGGCGCCGAAGCGGCGTCCCGGACCACGGCGCGACCTGCGCGGCGATCTGGTCGAAGTCTGACGGTCGCACCCGCGGCGTTGAACCGGATGAAGGCGCCGCGGCATATACCGACAACGACCCGATGGCCGGGGCGGCAACCAGGAGCTGCAGCAGCATGAACACACGACGCATCCTCATGGCCTTCTTCACCGCACTGCTGAGCGTCTCGCTCGCCTTCGCCGCTGGCGGCGGCGGTGGCGGCGGCGGAGGAGGC
>DATCSE010000388.1:0-2075 GCA_036568605.1 Burkholderiaceae bacterium
CCGCCGCAACGCTGATCGAGAGGAAGACCAGCGTCGCGGCCAGGCTCCAGCCGACGCCGACGTCGGCGGCGTCGAAGAATGACCAGCGGAAGCCGTCGATCAGGTACACGAGCGGGTTGAACAGCGTGACCGTGCGCCAGGCCGGCGGCAGGATGTCGATCGAATAGAAGGTGCCGCCGAGGAAGGTCATCGGCGTGACGATCAGCATCGGGATGAACTGCAGCTGCTCGAAGCCCTTGGCCCAGATGCCGATGATGAAGCCGAACATGCTGAACGTCACCGAGGTCAGCACCAGGAACGCGACCATCCAGAACGGGTGCACGATGTGCAGCGGCACGAACAATGCCGCGGTCGCGAGGATCACGAGCCCGAGCACGATCGATTTGGTCGCCGCCGCGCCGACGTACGCGATCAGCATCTCCAGGTACGAGACCGGCGCCGACAGCAGTTCGTAGATCGTGCCGGTGAAGCGCGGGAAATAGATCCCGAACGATGCGTTCGACAGGCTCTGCGTGAACAGCGACAGCATGATCAGGCCGGGCACGATGAACGCGCCGTACGGCACGCCGCTGACCTCGGACATGCGCGAGCCGATCGCCGCGCCGAACACGATGAAGTACAGCGAGGTCGTGATCACCGGCGCGACCAGGCTCTGCCACACGGTGCGCAGCGCGCGCGCCATCTCGAAGCGGTAGATGGCCCAGACCCCGTAACGGTTGAACGCCGCGACGCGGTGCTGCTGCACCAGCGTGCCGTCCAGCATCGTGCTGCTCATCGTGCGGCCTCCTCGGTCTGTTGCTGCGGCGCTGCCCGGTGCACCAGGCTCACGAAGATGTCCTCCAGCGAGCTCTGCTGCGTGTGCACGTCGCGGAACCCGATGCCCAGCTCGCCCAGCCGCCTCAGCACGCCGGCGACGCCGGTGGCGGCCTCGTCGCCCTCGAATTCGCGCTGCAGCGTGTGGCCGCCGCACTTCAGCGTGAGCTGCCAGTCGGCGAGGCCGCTCGGGATCGCCTCCAGCGCATGCTCCAGCTCGATCGTCAGCTGCTTCTTGCCGAGCTTCTTCATCAGCGTGGCCTTCTCCTCGACGAGGATCAGCCGGCCCTTGTCGATCACGCCGATCCGGTCGGCCATCTCCTCGGCCTCCTCGATGTAGTGCGTGGTCAGGATGATCGTGACGCCGCGCTCGCGCAGCCCGCGCACCAGCGCCCACATGTCGCGGCGCAGCTCGACGTCGACGCCGGCGGTCGGCTCGTCGAGGAACAGGATCTGCGGCTCGTGCGACAGCGCCTTGGCGATCATCACGCGGCGCTTCATGCCGCCCGAGAGCGTCATGATCTTGTCGCGGCGCTTCTCCCACAGCGACAGGTCGCGCAGGATCTTCTCGATCAGCGCCGGGTTCGGCGGACGGCCGTACAGGCCGCGGCTGAAGCTGACGGTCGCCCAGACCGATTCGAACGCGTCGGTGGTCAGCTCCTGCGGCACCAGCCCGATCAGCGAACGCGTGACGCGGTAGTCGCGCACGATGTCGTGCCCCGCGACGCGGACCTCGCCCGCGCTGGCGTTGACGATGCCGCAGACGATGGAGATCAGCGTCGTCTTGCCGGCGCCGTTCGGGCCGAGCAGCGCGAAGATCTCGCCGCGGCGGATCGCGAGGTCGATGTTCGTCAGCGCCTCGTAGCCGCTCGCATAGCGCTTGTTCAGCCCGCTGATCGCGACGACGCTGTGATTCGGATTCGGGTCCATGTGGGCGGGCACTCTAACGGGTTTTGACGGCCGCGGTCGTCGTGGTGGATTGCCCGGCGCGCCGGGCTGCTCAGGCGATGCCGGTCCTCGCGACCCGGATCGCCATGCCAGGAAGGTTCAGCGCGCCGCCGCCAGTGCCCACTTGCACAGCGTGACGGTGTTCCCCGTGCTCACCGTCGATTCGATCTCGAATTCGTCGACGAGCCGCCGCGCGCCGGGCAGCCCGTAGCCCAGGCTGCCGCGGGTCGAGTAGCCGTCCTGCATCGCGTCGGCCACGGACGGGATGCCCGCTCCCGTGTCATGCGCGATCACGACCACGCCACGTCGGGAGG
>DATCSE010000389.1:0-13358 GCA_036568605.1 Burkholderiaceae bacterium
CCAGCGCCAGCCGCAGCACGCCCGAAGCCAGCACCGCGACCTGCGCGGCCGGCCGTTTCGTGCCGCCTGCTGCGGCGCTCGCGGCGCCGGCCGGGGCATGCGCGGCGGCGGTGCCGTTCGGCTCGCCGGCCAGCCAGGCCATCAGCGCGTCGTCGATCAGCGCGGCGAGCAGGTATGCGGTGCACAACACGACGGCGCCCCACACCACCTGCTTGACCGCGAAGCTGCCGAACGCGACATAGCCGATCAGCAGGCAGACGACCGCGGTCGTCAGCACCAGCCAGTTCAGCGCCGCGAAGATCGCCAGCGGCAGCGGCCGCGTGTGTCCGCCTTCCTTCGCGAGCTCGAGCCGCCACAGCCGCTCGGCGCGCATCAAGGCGAGCACCAGCGTCAGCCCGAGTCCCAGCGCGACGATGCAGTTGACCGCGACCGTCGTCGACAGGCTCGCGTTGACGCGCAGCGCGAGGCGTTCGGCAAACCAGGTTGCGAAGCTGGCGACCGTGATCTGCAGCGGAAACCGGCGCAGCGGCGCGACGACCGAATCAGGCAGCGGCGGCAAGCGCCACGACGGCTTGTCGACGCAGGCCAGCGCCTTCGTCAGGCCGTACATGTAGCCGCTGAACCAGAGCATGCCGCAGGCTTCGCCGAGCAGCTCCTCCGCGCCGGGCGGCAGGCCGCGGTTCCAGGCGAGCAGCGCGTACATCAGCATCGAAGCGGCGCCGACGTTGCCGGTCCAGCGCAGCACCTCGATCGCCGCATGCACCGAGCGGCGCAGCCGGCCCGCGTGTGCGCGTGTCGTCAGCCAGCGCAGCGCGCGCTTCTGCGCCCAGCGCAGCAGCCACCACACGGCCGCCGCGGCGAGCGGTGCGAGCAGCCAGACGAGCAGCGGCGTTGCCTGCGCTGCGGCCGCGAAATCGCGGCCCAATGCGACGACGCGCTGCGCGTCGCGCACCGAATCGTCGGCCAGCTCGGCCCAGAAGCGTGCAGCCAGTATCGAATGGGTACGCTCCCCCAGCCGTGCCTGGAACTGTGAACGGCGCAGCGTCGCCAGCTGCGTGGCGAGCTGGTCGCTTTCGACCGTGAGCAGACGCGCGAGCTTGAGCTGCCCATCGACGTCGTTGCGCTCCTTGGTCAGCGCGGCGCGCTGGCTCGCGACATCGGCATCCTCCTTCGCGCCCGGCTGCGGCGTGCCGAGCTCGGTGATGCGCGCCTGGATGCTCGAGAGCTGCGGCGCGAGCTTCTCGGCCAGGCCCGCGGCCTGCATGCGTGCAGCGAGCGCGTTGCTGCGCAGGTTCTGCAGCTCGTCGTCGCCGAGTTCGATGCTGCTGTCGGCTGCCGTTTTCTTCAGCGACTGCTGCGTGGCATCGACTTGCTGGCGGATGTTGTCCAGCACCGCCTCGGTGTCGCCGTTGCCCGGCGGTTGAGCCTGCGCGGCGAGCAGCACGAACAACAGCAGCAGCGGCAACGCCAGCAGGCGGCGGAGGACAACGGGCATCGGGCGGGGTGCGGGCGGGACGAGAAGGGCCTCGTTATACTGCGCCCCGCAGCGCCGATTTGTTCCGAATTGCGGGCGCTTAACAAATGCCGCTAAAGAGGGGATGCCGACCCGGTGCCCGCTTCAGCAGCGGCATCGGGTTTGTTCATTTTTGAAACGCTCATGGCATCGATCGGCGAGGTCCGGCCGCAATCGCATCACTTCGCGCAAGCCTTGCCGCTGGCCAGCGGCGCGTCCCTGCGCGACTACACGCTGGTCTACGAAACCTACGGCACGCTGAATGCCGACAAGAGCAACGCGGTGCTCGTGTGCCACGCGCTGAACGCGAGCCACCATGTGGCCGGCACGTATGCCGGCCAGCCGAGGAGCGAGGGCTGGTGGGACAACCTGGTCGGCCCCGGCAAGCCGCTGGACACGAACCACTTCTTCGTGATCGGCGTCAACAACCCGGGCTCATGCTTCGGCTCGACCGGCCCGATGCACACCAACCCGGACACCGGCAAGCCCTACGGCGCGCTGTTTCCGGTCGTCACGGTCGAGGACTGGGTCGATGCTCAGGCGCGGCTGATCGACGCGCTGGGCATCACGCAGCTCGCCGCGGTGCTGGGCGGCAGCCTGGGCGGCATGCAGGCGCTGAGCTGGTCGCTGCGTTACCCGCAGCGGCTGCGCCACTGCATCGCGGTCGCGACCGCGCCGAACCTGTCGGCGCAGAACATCGCGTTCAACGAGGTCGCGCGGCGCGCGATCATCACCGACCCCGACTTCCACGGCGGCCACTACTACGAGCACGGCACGCTGCCGCGCCGGGGCCTGCGCGTCGCCCGCATGATCGGGCACATCACGTACCTCTCGGACGATGCGATGGAAGCGAAGTTCGGCCGCGAGCGCCGCAACGGCAACGGCACGCTGGTCTACAGCACGCAGGACATCGAGTTCGAGATCGAAAGCTACCTGCGCCACCAGGGCGACAAGTTCAGCGAGTACTTCGATGCCAACACCTACCTGCTGATCACCCGCGCGCTCGACTACTTCGACCCGGCGCGCGAGCACGGCGGCGACCTCGCGGCCGCGTTTGCGCCGGCGCGCGCGAAGTTCCAGCTCGTCAGCTTCACGACCGACTGGCGCTTTTCGCCGCAGCGCTCGCGCGAGATCGTCAAGGCGCTGGTCGACAACCGCTGCGACGTCAGCTATGCGGAGATCGACGCGCCGCACGGCCACGACGCCTTCCTGCTCGACGACGCGCGCTACCACGGCGTGCTGCGCGCACGCTTCGACAACATCGCGCGGGAGCTGGGAACGGCATGAAACACCCTGTGTCGACATTGCTTCCGCGGGCCGAGCGCCGGGCCGCTCCCAAGCCGGCCCGCATCCCCTCGGGGGATCGGCCGACGTACTCGTCGGACGAGGGGCTGTCATGAGCGAGCGCCGCGACATCGAACTGATCGCCGAGCTCGTGCCGCCTGGCTCGCGCGTGCTCGACCTGGGCTGCGGCAACGGCGAGCTGCTCGCGCACCTGCGCGCAACGCGCGGCTGCAGCGGCTACGGCATCGAGATCGCCGACGCCAACGTGCTCGCCTGCACGCAGCGCGGCGTAGCCGTCATCCAGCTCAACCTCGAGGAGGGCCTCGCGCTGTTCGAGGACCAGAGCTTCGACGTCGTGCTGCAGCTCGACACGCTGCAGCACCTGCGCAACACCGAGAAGATGCTGCGCGAGACCGCGCGTGTCGGCCGCATCGGCATCGTCAGCTTCCCGAACTTCGCGCACTGGCCGAACCGTCTGCGCGTCGCCGGCGGCCGCATGCCGGTGACGCGAGCGCTGCCGTACCAGTGGTACGACACGCCCAACATCCGCGTCGGCACCTACGCCGACTTCGAGGTGCTCGCGCGCAAGGACGGCCTGCGCATCCTCGATTCGTTCGGCATGCAGGCCGGGCGCGTCGTGCGCACGTGGCCCAACCTGCGCGCCAGCGTCGCGGTGTTCAAGTTCGAGCGCGAGCAGCGGGCCGCGGCTCCGGGCTGAGCGCGGGCCCTTTCACCCTTGGCTCAGAACTCGTAGGAGGCCGTCACGCCGATCGTGCGCGGGCGCAGGTAGTAGGCCTCGTTCACGCCCTGGATGGACGGCTGCTGGATGACCTTGCGGTTGTTCGTCAGGTTCTTCGCGAACAGCGTGAACTCCCAGCGATCGAGCGAGAAGCCCATGCCGGCATCGGCGGTCGCGTAGGCCGGGCGGACGTAGTCGGTCGAGCCGGGCACCAGGGTGCCGTGGCTCTTGCCGGTCCACTGGCCGCTGCCGCGCACGAAGGCCGACCCGCGCGAGGTCGGCACCCGGTACTCGAAGCCCAGGCGCATGCTGTACTTCGGAACGCCCTGGATCTGGTCGCCCTTGTGCACGTTCAGCACGCCGGTGTCCGGGTCGTGGCCGAGCGCCGGCACGTCCTCCGAGAAGACCGCGTGCGTCCAGCTCGCGCCGGCCGACAGCGTCAGGGCCTCGGTGGCCCGCAGCTTGGCCTCGAACTCGAGGCCGTCGACCGTGGCATTGCCGGCGTTGGTCTCGAAATCGAAGCCGGACGCCGGCAGGACCACGTCCTGCTGGATGTTCTTCCAGTCGATGTGGAAGAGCGTCACGTTGAGCAGCAGGCGGTTGTCGAGCAGGCGAGACTTGGCGCCGACCTCGTAGTTCCACAGGCTGTCGGAATCGAAGGTCGCCGGCGGCGTGCCGGACAGGCCGAGCGACTGCAGATCCTCGCCGACCAGCGGATTGGTCGTCGGCGAGGGAATCGGCCGGTTCGCGCCGCCGAGCCGGAAGCCCTTCGCGATGTTGCCGTACAGCGTGACCGATGGGCTCAGGTCCCAGCCGATCGAGAAGCGCGGCGTGACCGCGTGCGCGTCGCTGTCGATCGCCGCGCTCGACGGCCCGCCGGCGTAGTAGAAGTCGCCCTCGCGGGTGAAGTGCTCGGTCGCCCGCAGCACCCGCAGGCCCACGGTGGCACGCAGCGCCGCGCTCGCGTTGTAGGTCAGCTCGCCGAACAGCGAAGACTGCCGGTCGCGATAGTGGCGCGCGCTGTAGTACGAGCTGTCGCCGGTGAACGCGCCGGGGAAGGAGCCGCCCAGCTGGGCCGGGTCGTTGATGTCGGCGCCGGCCGCGGCGAACGCGGCGTTGATGCCGAAGATCGGTTCGTTGTCGACGACCTGGGTCTTGGTCTGGGCCAGATAGACGCCGCCGACCCAGGTCAGCGGGCCGCGGCTGGCGTCATAGTCCTTGGACGCGAGGCGCAGCTCCAGCGAAGTCTGGTCGATCTTGTTGCCGAGCTGGACCGCCGATGGCAGGCCGGCCACGACGGCCGAAAGCGTCGGGTCGGTGACCTGCGAGGCGACGTACGGCACGTTGATCGAGGTACCGTCCTGGATCCGGTCGAAGCGCCGTTTGTAGCCGCTGAGCACGCCGGTCAGGTCGGCGAAGCCGAGGTCGCCGGTGACGGTGAGGCTGGGAATCGTCAGCGTGTCGGTCGCGGGCTCGCGCACCGGCTTGCTGGTCTGGAAGATCGACAGGGCCGGGGTCTCGCCCGACGGCAGCTGGTAGCTGCCGACCGTCAGGTACGCCGCATCGATGTCGTGGCTCTTGAAGCGCTGGTAGAAGAGCGCCGGTGTCGCCGTCCAGCCCGGCGCGAATTGCGTCTTCAGGGCCAGCTTCAGCACGTTCCAGTCGGTGCTGTTGATGCCCTTGTCGATGACGCCCAGCGTGGTCGGCGAGACCTGGTCGATGTAGCCGCTGTCGTGGCCGGTCTGCACCCCGAGGCGCAGCGCCGTGTTGCCCTGGATCAGCGGCACGTTCAGGACCGCCTGCGCCAGGTAGTTGGTGCCGCCGTGCGAGGTGTTCGAGAGCTCGGTGTAGGCGCTGCCCCCGAAGCTCGAGGTATCGGGCTGCTTGCTGATGAACTTGATCGTCCCGCCCAGCGAGCTCGCGCCGTACAGCGTGCCCTGCGGACCGCGCAGCACCTCGATGCGATCGAGGTCGAAGAAACGCGGCTCGGCGGTGCCCTGGCTGTAGAGGTTGCGCGTCGTCAGCGAGACGTCATCGAGGTACAGCGAGACCGTGGCCGACCCGGCCTGCGAGCTCACGCCGCGCATCTCCAGCGTGCTCAGGCCCGCACCGGCTTGCGACGAAAACGAGAGGTTGGGGACGCTGCGGGCCAGGTCGGTCACATCGTTGATGTGGTTTTCCTGGACCGCGTCGCCCGACACGACCGAGACGCTCAGCGGCACCTTGCGCACGTCCTCCTTGCGCTTCTGCGCGGTGATGACCACGGCGTCCAAGGTCGTGGCGGCCGCAGGCGCGGATGCGGCACCGCCGGACGCCGGCGGGGTCTGCTGCTGGGCGTGGGCGTCGAGGCTGGACAGGCAGGCGAGGGCAACGGCCGACAGGGCCGCGGGGACCATCGTATGGCGTTTCGACACGGGTTCTCCTCAAGGCGTGGGCAATTGGTTTGATGAAAGGTGCGGCCTCTCGCTCATCCCGAGATGAACGCGAAGCGCCGCCCCCGCAGGGCCCAGCATGTTGCGTGCCGGCCGCAGCGCCGGCGGCCCCGCAGCGGCATCGGTCCCTCGAGCCGCTGCGCCAAAGGCGGCTGAGCGCGCCCTACTTCGACGCGCTGCCGAGGTACTTGGCGTAGATGCGGTCGTAGGTGCCGTCGGCCTTGATGTCGGCCAGGCCCTTGTTCAACTTTGCGAGCAGCTCGGTGTTGCCCTTCCTGACCGCAATGCCGTAGTGCTCGGGCACGAATGCCGCATCGTTGACGGTCTTGAACTGCGCCGCGCCATTGTTCGCCACGTAGTTGATCACGACGCCGTTGTCCGCCACGACGGCCTCGACCCCGCCGGCCTCCAGCTCCTTCAAGGCCAGCGGCGTCGATTCGAAACGCACGATCTTCGTGCTGGTCTTGCCTTGCAGCTTGGAGACGGCCTCGTCGCCGGTGGTACCGTTCTGCACGCCGACCTTCAGCGCTTTCAGGTCCTCGAAGCGCGCAACCTTGGACTCGGCCTTGACCGCGATCAGCTGCTTGGCATCGAAATAGGGCTCGGTGAAGTCCATCGTCTGCTTGCGCTCGTCGGTGATCGTGATCGAGGAGACGAGCAGATCGCGGTCGCCCTGGGCCAGGGCGTTGAAGATGCCCTCCCACGGCGTGTTGACGAACTTCACCGAGAGGTTCGCTTTCTGGGCGACGGCGTTGACGATGTCGATGTCGAAGCCGACGATCTCGCCCTTCTCGTTCTGCGATTCGAACGGGGCATAGGCGGCGTCGGTGCCGACCACATAGACGCGCTGCGACGCTGGCGGCGCCGAGGCCGCGGTCGTCGCAGGCGGAGCGTCCTGCTTGCCGCAGCCCGCGAGCACGAGGACTG
The DNA here is from genome assembly GCA_036568605.1 of Burkholderiaceae bacterium. GTDB lineage: Bacteria > Pseudomonadota > Gammaproteobacteria > Burkholderiales > Burkholderiaceae_C > DATCSE01. The sequence goes on from DATCSE010000389.1 coordinate 6,896, forward strand.
CAAGAGCGCTGAGACGGATCAGGGAGGTGTTGATCATGGGACTCCGCAGCTGAGGCGCGACGTGATGGTGGCCGGCGGCAGTATAGGGCGCGCTAGCGCCGGCCAGCGGGCCTTCGACTGCCGTGAGCCGCGGCCGCTTTCAGATCCTCATCCCACGGCGGCTCGGCGGGAAAGCGCTCGGCCAGGAAGTCGAGCACGGCCCGCAGCGCCGACGACATGTGCTTGCGCGAGGCGTAGACCGCGTAGATGCTGAGCTCGCGTGGGCGCGCCTGCGGCAGCAGCGCGACCAGGTCGCCGCTGCGCAGCCACGGGCCGGCGACGTAAGTCGGCAGCAGCGCGATGCCGGCACCGTCGCGCGCGGCGATCGCGAGCGAGACCGAGTCGTTCGCGCTGAGGGTGCCGTGCACGGCCACGGATGCCGGCTTGCCGTCGACGTCGAAGTCCCACAGCGCGGTGCCGTAGTGCGTGTGGGTCAGGCAGTTGTGCTCGGCCAGGTCCTCGAGGCGATGCACCGGGTGCGCCTGCAGGTACGCCGGCGACGCGCAGACCACCGAGCGGCAGGCCGTCAGCCGCCGCGCGATCAGGTTCGGGTCCAGGTCGTTCGTGATGCGGATCGCCAGGTCGATGCGTTCGTCGACCAGGTTGACCGCGCGCTCCAGCAGCACCAGGTCGACCGCGACACCGGGGTGGCGTGCGGTGAACTCGCGCATCGCCGGGGTCAGCTGCGCCTGCCCGAACGACGTGCTGACGGTGATGCGCAGCAGCCCGCGCGGGCTGTCGTCGGGCGCAGCGCGGGCCGCTCGCACATCGTGCGCGAGCTCGAGCATCTGACGGCACTTCGCGAGCACCTCGGTGCCGGCGGCGGTCAGGCTGAAGCGGCGCGTCGTCCGGTGCAACAGCCTCGCGCCGGCCCAGTCCTCGAGCTCGGCGAGGTAGCGCGAGACCACCGGGCGCGACAGATCCAGGCGCAAAGCCGCGGCCGACTGGCTGCCGCCGTCCACGACCGCGACGAAAACTTCCATCGCCTTCAGCCTGTCCATGGCGATTCGACCGAATTGAGAAACAAACTATCTCCGAGTCTAGGATTTTTAGATTCGATTCGAGCAACTAACCTGCGTGCTTTCCACCACCACGCGTTGCCTGTTGCCATGCACCTCCTCAAACGCCTTGTCCTCGCCTGCCTGCTGCCGCTGACCGCGAGCTGGGCCGTTGCCGCCGGCACCGCCGCGCCGCTGAAGCTGACCGTCTACAACCCCGGGAAGGACGCGATGTTCCCGGTCACCTCGGTGCTGGTCACCGGTCGCAAGGACGCGATCCTGGTCGACGCGCAGTTCGGCGTGTCGCAGGCCGACCAGGTCGTCGAGACGATCCGCCGCAGCGGCAAGACGCTGAGCACCATCTACATCAGCCACGGCGACCCGGACTACTACTTCGGGCTCGAGCGCATCAAGGCCGCGTACCCCGATGCACGCATCGTCGCGACGCCGCAGACGGTCGCGCACATCAAGGAGACGATGGCCGGCAAGCTCGCGTTCTGGGGCCCCAAGCTGGCCGCGGATGCGCCGAAGACGCTGGTCGTTCCCGAGGTGCTGGACGGCGACCGGCTCGAGCTCGAAGGGCAGACGCTGAAGATCGTGGGGCTGGACGGCCCGCAGCCCGAGCGCAGCTTCGTCTGGATCCCGTCGCTGAAGGCCGTGGTCGGCGGCGTCGTGCTGGCGAACAACCTGCATGTGTGGATGGCCGACACGCAGACCGCGAAGTCGCATGCCGACTGGCTCGCGACGCTGCAGACGATCAATGCGCTCAAGCCCAAGGTCGTCGTCCCGGGGCACTACCTCGCCGGCCCGTCGCCCGCGTCGAATGCCGCGAACTACACGGCCGGGTACATTCGCGCTTTCGATGCCCAGGCCGCGAAGGCCCAGGACTCCACCGAGCTGATCGCCGCCATGAAGAAGCTGTACCCGCATGCCCAGGAAGTGTCGTCGCTCGAGCTGGGCGCGAAGGTCGCCAAGGGCGAGATGAAGTGGTGACGGGCATGAGCGCCAGACTGCACTACATCCACGACCCGCTGTGCGGCTGGTGTTACGCGGCCGCGCCTCTGGTGAAGGCGGCGCGCGAGGTGCTGGAGGTCGTCGCGCATGCCGGCGGCATGCTGGCCGGCGTGCGGCGCCGCTCGATCACCGACGAATGGCGCGACCATGTGATGCCGCACGACCGGCGGATCGCGCAGCTCAGCGGCCAGCCGTTCGGCGCCGCGTACTTCGATGGGCTGCTGCGCGATCGCACCGCGGTGATGGACTCGGCACCGCCGACCACCGCGGTGCTGACCGCCGAGCACCTCGGCGGGCGCGGGCTGGACCTGCTGGCGCGTCTGCAGACCGCGCACTATGTCGAAGGCCGGCGCATCGCGGACCGCGACGTGCTGGTCGCGCTGGCGGTCGAGATCGGCCTGGAACGCGATGCGTTCGACGCGGCGTTCGACCGGCTGCGCGGCGCGCCGACCGAGGCCCATTTCGCGGACAGCGGGCGGTTGCTGCGCCGGGTCGGCGGCCAGGGCTTCCCGACCTTCGCGCTCGAGACGAGCGACGGACGGCTGGAAGCCGTGGCCTCGGCACCGTATCTGGGCCAGCCGCAAGCCTGGAAAACCCACCTCGCGCAGTTGACGACGAAAGAGAAGTCCACCGGATGACCGCGTGAGCGGGCCGGCCTGAGCCGGCCGAGCCAAATCCATTGCGCAACTAGGGGGTGGAGGCGGCGCAAAAACGAGAGTAGCTTGCCGCCTTGGCAGGGAGGGTTGAGCACTCCGCAACAGGGGTGCGAAAGGCGGTTCCGCACGATGAGTTTGGTGGTCAGACTCAAGACCGGCGACGCTGCATCGCAGGCGCCGGCGACTCTCTCCGGTGACGATCTACCCGGCGGCTTGCCGGAGCCGCTGCTGTCCCCTTCGGCCGAGCCCGACGAGCTCGAGTGGGCTGCCCTCGCGCCGGCGGCGGGTTCGCACCTGATACCGTGTCCGCACTGCGGCTCGCCGAACGGCTTGTCCGCGTCGATTTGCTGGAAGTGCGAGGCCGCGCTGGTGCCGCAGGCGTCGCTCCGGCGTTGGCTGGTGCCCTGGCCGGAGGGCTCCGGCCCGGTGCCGGTGGCGCCTGCGTCCGCCATGCCGGCACCGGCCGATGAGCCCAGCCGCGCGGCGCCGTCGGCGCGGGTGGAAGCGGACCCGATCGCCGAGCACGCGATGAGCCCGGCGCCGGCTCCGATGCCGATGACCGCCGCCGGCGGGCGTCGCCGCGTTTGGGAGATCGGCGCGCCGATCCTGGCGCTGGCGGGCGCGGCAGCGGTGTTCCTGTACTTCGATGCGCCAGCGCCGATCGGCGGGTTCGGCGAGGTGCCCAGGCCAGCCCCGCCGCCGTTGAATGCGTACCCCGCGCCGCCTGCACCACCGGCGCCGGAAGATGGCGCGGTCGCGGGCGGTGCGCCCGCCGCCGCGGCCGACATACGCGATGCAGCCTTGCGCGCATTGGCCGTCGAGCCGGAGGGCCCTGCTGCGCCCGAGGCCACTGCGCCGTCCGCAACCCCGGCCCCGCCGCTGGGCGATGCGGCAAACGCAGCCCGCGATGCGACGGAGCCGATCCCGGCCGCGGGATCGAAAGCAGCGCAGGCTGGCAAGTCGCGCGGCACGCCGCTGCGTCCCTCGAGCGTCGCCACCGCGCCTCACCTGCACAAACCCGAGCGATCCGAGCGGCCGGTGCCTTTGCGGCAAGCGCCTGCGCCCGCCCGATCGTGCACACAAACGGTCGCGGCCTTGGGCCTGTGCACGCCGCCGCCAGCGGAGTCCCACGAATGACGAGGCCGGTCTGCAGACGCGTGGTTTCCTGGTTCATCGCCGCGGCGTTTGCAGTCGGCACCTCGCTGGCCGGTCCGCCGGCCAGCGCCCAGGTGCCGTACAAGATCGTGACCGCATCCGAGCGCGGCACCTACATCCAGATCGGGCGCGACCTCGCGAAGTTCGTCGCCCCCGATGCCGGCATCGATCTCGAGGTGCTGCCGTCGGCCGGGTCGGCCGAGAACGTCCGGCGCCTGCGCCATGAGCCAGGCGTGAAGTTCGCGTTCGTCCAGTCCGACGTCTACCAGGCCTTCCTGGACCAGGACCGCGGCGGCAATGCGGAGGCCGGCGTCCTGATCCGACCGCTGCGCGTGATCATGCCGCTGTACAACGAGGAGATCTATTTCATCGCGCGGGCCGACTCGGAGCTGGAGTTCGTCCACCAGATCAAGGACACGAAGATCAACGTCGGTCCGCTGCTCAGCGGCACCGCGATGTCGGCGACCACGTTGTACCGGCAGCTGTTCGATGCGCCGATCCCCGAGGCGAACGCGAGCTACCTCTCGAACGAGGACGCGCTGGTGAAGCTGACGGTCGACAAGACGCTGGACGTGGTGGTGGTCGTCGCCGGCCAGCCCGCGAAGCTGCTCGTCGACATGAAGCCGGCGGCGCGGCAGCTGATCAAGCTCCTGAAGTTCGATGCGAGCCGGCCCGAGAGCCAGGCGGCGCTGAAGACCTACTTCACGGCCACCGTGCGCGCCGCGAACTACCCGAACCTGCTGACCGAGGACTTGCCGGCCGTCGCCGTGAAGGCCTACCTGGTCACCTACGACTACGCGCTGGGCGCGACGGTCTCCTCGCTGCGCAAGTTCGCGCGCTCGTTGTGCCAGAACTTCGGCACGCTGCAGACGTCCGGGCATCCGAAGTGGCGCGAGGTCGACCTGACCTTGCCGTCGCTGGGCCGCGGCTGGGCCTACTACCCGCCGATGGCGCGCGAGCTGCAGAACTGCGCCGCCGGCAAGCAGGTGGCGGTGCCGAGCAAGGCCTGCACGCAGCAGGAGCGCATCCTGGGGTTGTGCAAGTAGCCTTTCAGCGGCAGCTCATCGCGCCTTCGTCGACCAGCACCGGCTGCTCCTGCGCGCTGAGCGTGCGCAGGAACGCGACCACGTCGCGCCGCTCGGTCAGCGTCAGCGCGGGCATCGGCCCGCCGTCGAGCGCGGCATGCGGCTGCAGCGCGTCGCAGAGGTTGGCGATGCTGCCGTCGTGCATGTAGGGCGCGGTCGCGCCGACTTCGCGCAGGCCCGGCGTGCGGAACGCACCGGCTTCGGCCGGCCGCGACGAGGCGGGTCCGCGTGCGGCGCCGACCTCGTCGCCGAAGCGGCCGCTGCGCGCGTACGGGCTGGCCAGCAGCTTCTCGAGGCCGAGCGCGCGGCCGCTGTCGCGCGTGCCGTCGTGCAGCGTCGAGGCGATGGCCGAGCGGTGGAACTCGCCATCGCTGAAATTCGGCCCCGCATGGCAGGCGATGCACCGGCCGCGGCCGATGAACAGCCGCAGGCCGCGTTGCGCGTCCACCGGGTAGCGCGCCGCGGCGGCGCTGTCGCCGCTGGCGAGCGCGTCCCGGAAGGCATCGAACGGCGTGCGGCCGCTGGCCAGCGTCTCCTGGTACGCCGCCAGTGCCTTGCCGGCATCGACCAGCGCCGTCTCGTTGTCGGCCGGCGGCGCGTGGCCGAAGGCCAGCGCGTACAGGCGTGCCAGGGTCGCGTCGTCGCGCAACGCCTGCGCGACGTGCGCGGCATCCGAGCGCATCTCGCGCGCGTCGAGCATCGGCCGTATGCTCTGCGCCCACAGCGAGTCGTTGGCGCCGTCCCAGCCGAACCAGTGCTGCAGCCGCACGTTGAGCAGGCTGGGCGTGTTGCGTGGGCCATCCTCCGCGCCCAAGGCGCGGGCGCGGCCGTCGGTGAAGCGACGCCACGGCTCGTGGCAACTGGCGCAGCGCAAGCCGCCGACGGTCGACAGCCGCGTGCTGTGGAACAGCACCTCGCCGAGTCGCGCGGCCTCGGCGCGGCCCGAGACGCGGTTGCTCGCATCGGGCGGCGCCGGCGCGGGCCACGGGCCCAGCGACTCGATGCGCGCCAACTCGTCGGCGCGCCAGGGCGGCCGATCGGCCGGCAACGCCAGGCACAGTCCCGCGACCAGCGCGAGTGCGCCGGAGCCGCCTGCGAGCGCCAGCCAGCGCATCGGCCGTTCGGGCTACTTGCCGGCGGGGTCCACCCGGCCGTTCTGCTTGTAGTAGGCCACGGCCTTCTTCAGCGCGGTGTATTCCGTGCACGGGAAGAAGCACAGCTTGTCCAGCACCTGCAGGTGCTCCTCGGCCTTCGGCAGGTTGCCCGCCATCAGATAGGCCTCGCCGAGGTAGGAGTGCGCGCCGCGGTGCTGCGGATCGATCTTCAGCGCCTTGTCGTAGTGCAGGAAGGCCTGATCGAGCTGGCCCGACTTGCGATAGGAGTAGGCGATCCAGTTCTCGGCATAGGCGTCGCTGTCCTTCGCGCGCGCGAGGTACGACTGCAGCAGCGTGATGGCCTTGTCGTACTGCTTGGCCTCGATCGCGCTCACGGCCTGCGCATACTCGGGGTCTATCGC
>DATCSE010000390.1:0-2146 GCA_036568605.1 Burkholderiaceae bacterium
TGATCGTCTCGTTCCCGCACGCCGGCACCGACATCCCCGACGAGCTCGCGCAGCGCATGACGCCCGAGGCGCTGCAGCGCGCCGACGTGGACTGGCACCTGCCGCGGCTCTACGCGTTCGCGGCCGGGCTGGGCGCGACGCTGATCGCGGCGCGCTATGCCCGCCACGTGATCGACCTGAACCGACCGCCCGAGGACACCAGCCTGTACCCGGGCCAGGACGTCACCGGGCTGCTGCCGACCGACACCTTCCGCAAGGAGCCGCTGTACAAGCCGGGCCAGGGGCCGCGCGACGGCGAGGCGGCGGAGCGCGTCGAGCTCTATTGGCGCCCGTACCACGATGCGCTGCGTGCCGAGCTGGACCGGCTGCGCGCGCTGCACGGCTCGGTGGTGCTGTGGGACGCGCACTCGATCGCCTCGGTGATGCCGCGCTTCTTCGACGGCAAGCTGCCGGACCTGAACCTCGGCACCGACGACGGCCGGTCCTGCGCGCCGGCGCTGCAGGCTGCGGCCGAGGCGGTGATAGCGAGCCAGGCCGAGTTCACGCATGTCAGCAACGGCCGCTTCAAGGGCGGCCACATCACGCGCTTTTACGGCGACCCGGCGCGCGGCGTGCATGCGCTGCAGCTCGAGATGTGCCAGTGCACCTACATGGACGAGACCGCGCCGTTCGCGTATCGGTCGGACCTCGCGGCGCGGGTGCAGCCGCTACTCGAGCGCATGCTGAATGCCGTGCTGGAAGCGCGCGCGTAGCCGGCTCGCGCCGATCTCGTAGGCCAGCGCCGCCGGCTGCTCGGCGTCCCACAGGCACAGGTCGGCGACCTTGCCGACTTCGATCGTGCCGTGGCTGGCCGCCAGGCCCAGAGCCTGCGCGGCATGGCGCGTGACGCCCAGCAGCGCCTCGGCCGGCGTCAGCCGGAAAAGCGTGCAGGCCATGTTCAGCATCAGCGGCAGGTGGGTCGTCGGGCTGGTGCCGGGGTTGCAGTCGGTCGCGACGGCCATCGGCACACGGTGCTGGCGCAGCAGGGCGATGGGCGGGAGATGCGTGTCGCGCAGGAAGTAGTACGCACCCGGCAGCAGCACCGCGACCGTGCCGGCGCGCGCCATCGCGATCGCGCCGGCTTCGTCGAGGTGCTCGAGGTGGTCGGCCGACAGCGCGCCGAACTCGGCCGCGAGCGAAGCGCCGTGCTGGTTCGACAGCTGCTCGGCATGCAGCTTCACCGGCAGGCCATGGGCACGTGCGGCGTCGAACACGCGGCGCGTCTGCGCGAGCGTGAAGCCTATCGTTTCGCAGAAGGCGTCGACCGCATCGGCCAGACCCAGGCGCACCGCCTCGGGGATGACCTGCGCGACCACGACGTCGTCGATGTACGCATCAGGCCGGCCGGCATACTCGGGCGGCAAGGCATGCGCGGCAAGCAGCGTCGTGCGCACGCCGATCGGGTAGCGCTCGCCGAGCCGGCGCGCGGTGCGCAGCGACTTCAGCTCGGCGTCGAGCTCGAGGCCATAGCCGGACTTGATCTCGACCGTCGTCACGCCATGGCGCATCAGGCTTCGCAGCCGGCGCGCCGATTCGTCGAACAATGTAGCGTCGCTCGCGGCGCGCGTCTGGCGCACGGTCGAGGCGATGCCGCCGCCGGCGCGTGCGATCTCCTCGTAGCTCGCGCCTTCGAGCCGCTGCTCGAACTCGCGTGCACGATCGCCGGCGTAGACCAGGTGCGTGTGGCAGTCGATCAATCCCGGCGTCAGCAATGCGCCGGCGGCGTCGAGTTCGTCGCGTACAGGACCGAGCGATGCGGCGGGGTCGCCGGCACCGACCGCGGCGATGCGGCCCGCGGCGATCGCCACATGACCGGGGACGAGGGTCGACCCGTCGTCGCGGCAGCTCGCGATGCGGGCGTTGCGGATCAGCAGGTCGACGGTCATCGCGGCTTCCGTCCGATGAGCACCGGCTGGAACAGCACGTCGTCGAGGCGCCGCGCGTCGACGAAGCCGGCTTCGTGCAGCAGCGCCAGCAGCCGCTCCGTCGTGACGGCGTAGTAGCGGCTGCGCAGCACTTCGGTCGAGCATCGGCCGTCGGCCTGCTCGGTCGTCAGGTACAGGCGCAAGTCGTAGCGATCGCCGTCCCATTCCCAGACTTGCACGGC
>DATCSE010000391.1:0-3557 GCA_036568605.1 Burkholderiaceae bacterium
TCGGCGCCGTCGCGCAGCATCGTGCGCATCTGCGTGCGCAGGTCCAGCGCGAGGCTGGCGTTCGAGTCGGCCAGCGTCTGGTTCTGGCAGACCAGGCAGCGCAGCTCGGACGCGATGCGCTGCACCTGCGCATCGAGCGCCCCATCGGCATCGGGGCCGGCACATGCCGGCGCGGAGGCGAGCAGCATCCAGGCGAGCAGCGACGCGAGGCAGACGCTACGCATCGTCCAGCTCCTTCAGCAGCGGACGCAGCTGGGTCGCGATCGCCTCCGGCGTCAGCGGGCCGACGATCTTCAGGCGGATCACGCCGCGCTTGTCGATCACGAAGGTCTCGGGCACGCCGTAGACGCCGTAGTCCAGCCCGACCCGGCCGTGCTCGTCGAACAGCGAGTAGCGATACGGATCGCCGAAGCGCGCCAGCCACGTGAGGCCTTGCGAGCGCGTGTCCTTGTAGTTCAGGCCGACGATGGGCACCGCGCTGCTCTTCGCGAACGCGGCGAGCGCCGCATGCTCGGTGCGGCAGGCCTCGCACCACGAGGCCCAGACGTTCAGCAGCCAGACCCGCCCCAGCAGATCGTCGCGGCGCACCGTGCGCGCCGCGTCGTCGAGCCGGGTCAGCTCGAAGCCCGGCGCCGGCTTGTCGAGCAGCGGCGAGGGCACTTCGCGCGGATCGAGCTGCAGCCCGCGCCACAGGAACGCGGCGACCAGCGCGAACATCGCGAGCGGCAGGTTCAAGGCCCAGCGGCGCGCCGCGATCATGCGGTCACTCCCCACGGGCTCGCGATCACCGCGGGTGTCGCCGTCGCGGCGATCCCGGTCTCGCGCTGCCGCTTCGCGCGATAGCGGCGATCGCTCGCGGCCAGCGCACCGCCCAGTGCCATCAGCGCGCAGCCGCCCCAGATCCACGCGACGAACGGCTTGCAGTGGATGCGCATCAGCCAGGCCTGCGCGGGGTCGCCTTCGCCGGCTCGCGCGAGCGGTTCGCCCAGCGACACGTAGAGGTCGCGCGTGAGCCCGCGGCTGATCGCCGCCTCGGTCGTCACGGTGCCCTGCACCCGGTAGGTCCGTTTCTCGGGATGCAGGAGCGCGACCGGCGTGCCGCCGCGGCGCACGTCGATCGATGCGCGCACCGCGTCGTAGTTGGGCCCCTGCACGGTCTGCAGCGAGCGCAGCGTGTAGGCAAGGCCGGCGACCTCGACCGTGTCGCCGGGCCGCAGCGTCACGTCGCGCTCGACCTCGAAGGTGCGCACCATGCCGACGCCCAGCGCGAACGCCGCGACGCCCAGGTGCGCGAGCATCATGCCCAGCAGCGGGCGCGGCAACGCGCGGGCGCGTGCGAACAGCGCGGCGGCCGACACTGCGCCGGCGGGGCGCAGCCTCGGGCCCAGGTCGGTGACGATGGAGGCGATGATCCACACGCTCATCGCCACGCCCAACGCGGCGCCGACCGTGATGCGGCCGGCGAGCAGCGCGGTCGCGAGCACGGCCAGCAGTGCCGCCGCGCCGGCCCAGCGCAGTCGCTGCGCGAGCGCCGGCAGCTGGTCGCGCTTCCAACGTGCGAGCGGGCCGACGCCGAGCAGGAACAGCATGGGCGTCATCAGCGGCACGAACACCGTGTCGAAATACGGTGCGCCGACCGAGATCTTGCCCAGGCCCAGCGCGTCCAGCGCGAGCGGGTACAGCGTGCCCAGCAGCACCGACAGCATCGCGACGACGAACAGCACGTTGTTGACCAGCAGCATCGCTTCTCGCGAGACGAGCTCGAAGCGCGCGCCCAGCCCGACCCGCGGCGCGCGCCAGGCGTACAGCGCGAGCGAGCCGCCGACCGCGATCACCAGGATCGCGAGGATGAACGCGCCGCGCTTCGGATCGGTCGCGAATGCGTGTACCGACGACAGCACGCCCGAGCGCACGATGAACGTGCCCAGCAGCGACAGTGCGAACGTGACGATCGCGAGCAGCAGCGTCCAGCTCTTGAACGCGCCGCGCTTCTCGGTGACCGCGAGCGAGTGGATCAGCGCGGTGCCGGCGAGCCACGGCATGAACGACGCGTTCTCGACCGGATCCCAGAACCACCAGCCGCCCCAGCCCAGCACCGTGTACGCCCACAGGCTGCCGAGCATGATGCCCAGCGTCAGGAACGACCAGGCGGCGGTGGTCCACGGCCGCATCCAGCGCGACCATTGCGCGCTCAGCTCGCCGGCCAGCAGCCCGGCGATCGCGAACGCGAACGCGACCGCGAAGCCGACGTACCCCATGTACAGCAGCGGTGGGTGCAGCACCATGCCCGGGTCCTGCAGCAGCGGGTTCAGGTCGTTGCCGTTCGGCGGCGCCGGCACGACGCGCTCGAACGGGTTCGACGTGGTCAGCATGAAAAGGGCGAAGCCGGCCGCGATCCAGCCCATCACCGCCAGCACGCGCGCGAGCACCGGCAGCGGCAACGCACGCCCGAAGCGCGCGAGCGCGGCCATCCAGCCGCACAGCAGCGTCAGCCACAGCAGCAGCGAGCCTTCGTGACCGCCCCAGACGGCGGCGATGCGGTACGCGAGCGGCAGGCTGGTGTTCGAATGCTCGGCGACGACCAGCACCGAGAAGTCGTGGCGCACGAAGCTGCTTGCGAGGCACACGAACGCGATCGCGACCAGCAGCGCCTGCGCTTGCGCGGCCGGGCGCGCGAGCGCCATCCAGTCGGCGCGATCGCGCGCGGCGCCGAACAGCGGCAGCGTGCCCTGCACCAGCGCGACGGCCAGCGCGAGCAGCAGCGCGACCTGGCCCAGTTCGGGGATCATCGCGCCGCCTCCGCGACGACGCCGCGCGCGGCGCCGCGGCGCGCGGTCTTCAGCGCTGCGCCGGCCTCGGGCGGCATGTAGTTCTCGTCGTGCTTCGCGAGCACCTCGCGTGCGACGAACACGCCGCCGGCCATCAGGCGGCCCTGCGCGACGACGCCCTTGCCTTCCTTGAACAGGTCCGGCAGCGCGCCTTCGTAGCGCACCGGGATCGTCCGCGCCAGGTCGGTCACGAGGAAGCGCACCTGGATGCCGTCGCGCTGCACGCTGCCGGCCTCGACCAGTCCGCCGAGGCGGAACGTGCGGCCGGCCGGTGCTTCGTTCGCGGCGACCTGGCTGGGCGTGTAGAAGAACACGAGGTTGCTGTTGAACGCGTTCAGCACCAGCGCGACCGCGACGCCGGCCGCACCGGCGATGCCGGCGACGATCGCGAAGCGCCGGCGGCGCGGCGTCGTCATCGCCGGCCCTCGGCGTGGGAAGAGGCGGGTGCCGAGCGCGCCGTCGCGGCGTCCAGCGCATGCCGGCGCCGGCGCAGCACGGACCGCACCTCCAGCGCGAGCAGCACGGCGGTCAGCCCGTACGCGCCCCACACGTAGAGGCCGTAGCCGCCCATCGCGAAGAACTCGGCCGCGCTGTTCCAGTTCATGCGGCGGCTCCGTTCGGCACCGAGCGCGACGAGGTCGAGACGGACTTCGATACGGCAGCGCGCAGCCAGTCGGCCTCGTGCTCGCGCTCGAGCACGATCGCGCGGGCGCGCACGAACACGACCGC
>DATCSE010000392.1:0-4419 GCA_036568605.1 Burkholderiaceae bacterium
GTTCCTCGACGCGATGAAGTCGTTCGGCGTCGCAAACGGCGTATCGCGCGCGAAGAAGCTGACGGCCGACTACAAGATCGACGGCGTGCCGGCGCTCGCGGTGCAAGGCCGCTACGTGACCTCGCCGTCGCAGGCCGGCGGCCCCACGCAGGCACTGCAGGTCGCGGACTTTCTGATCCAACGCGCGCGCAGCGGCGCGAAGAGCTGAGCTTGCGGGCTGCACCCGTCACGGGTGCAGCTTCTCGCCGCGCGCCAGCATCTCGACGAACTGGCTCAGGCGCCGCTCGCGGGTCTCGGCCCGCTTCGCGGTCTGCAATCGGAACAGCACCGAATACCGGTTGCTCGAATCCAGCGTCGCGAAGAACGCGGCGGCCTTCGGGTTCGCATCGAACGCGGCCCGCAGATCGGGCGGCACGGTCGACGTGCGGCCCGAGTCGTAGGCCGCATCCCAGCGCCCGTCGGCCTGCGCGCGGGCGATTTCGCGCTGGCCGGCCGGCTGCATGCGCCCGGCCTCGACGAGGGCCAGCGCCTTCGCGCGGTTCACCTTGGACCAGATGCTGCGCGCCGAGCGCGGCGTGAAGCGCTGCAGCCAGTGGTGCGGCCCGTCGTTGCGCTTGGCCGCGTCGATCCAGCCGTAGCACAGCGCGACCTCGAGCGCGTCGGCATGGCGGACCGAGGCACGCTCGGCGCCCGGCTTCGCGATCCGCAGCCACGCGCCATCGGACTCCGCGTGCCCCTTCTTCAGCCAGAGCTCCCAGGCCGCTGCGTCGTCGAAGTGCAGGAGCTCGTCGTCGGACGGACGCGGCGTCTTCGCCATCGGGGCCGCTATTTGTCGCCGCGCCGGCTGCGCGGCTTGCGGCTGTCGAACTCGGCGAGCTGACCCTTGATGAGCAGAAGCAGCACGCGTGCGGTGTCCTCGTTCATCGTCAGAAGGCTGGACGGCATTGCGTCGCCGCCGTCGCCGCGGCCTGCTGCCGTGGCCTGCACGAGTGCGTCGACCTGCACACGGATCAGTCCGTGGCTGTTGCTCATCGCCTTGACGCGCTGGATCTCGATCTGATGGGTCTTCACGTTGGTTCGTTCTCCAGGCGCGAGCGTACTTCACTCCGCATCCGGAAGACCGCGCGCCGAAGCCGCCCGCTGCGCCGGCCCCCGCGCCCTGAGCAAGAATCGAACGCCCAAGAAGAAGCGGCGCGGACCTTCCGGCCCGCGCCGCCGACGATCGACGAGACCGGCTCTTACGATTTTCCGGGTTCGATCGTCAACTGGTTGTCGACGCTGACCACACCCTTCACGCTGGAGGCCAGCGCGGTCGCGTGATCGCGGGCCTGGGCGTTCGGCGCGGTGCCGCGCAACACGACGCGGCCGCTGTCGGTGTCGACATTGATGCGCATGGCGCTGAGGCTCGAGTCCTTCGCGATCTCCGCCTTCACCGTGGTGGTGATCACGGCATCGGAAACCTTGTCGCCGATCTTCGAGCTGCCGGTGTCACCCGCAGGAGCGCCCTGGTCAGCGCTGCGCGAGCTCGGTGTCGTCTGGTCGTTGCCTGGACGGGCGCTTTGACCCGTCTCGCGGCCGCTTTGGTAGCTGCCGCTTTGCTCGCCCATCCGGTCGCCCTGGTCCCGTTGGCCGCAACCGGCCGTTCCGAGTGCGGCGACCGCGGCGGCGATCGCGGCCAACGTCGTCAGTTGTCGGTTCATCTGAGTCACTCCTAGCCTGGTCTGCAAGGCCTTCGATCGCCGAACCTGCGGCATCTCGAAGGAAGTGACTCAACCTTAGTCAGCTCGGAAAGCCCGCGCCGTCGGCGCCGCGGAGCTTTCCCTGTCGGACGATGCGCACAGCGCGCGTCCGACCGTTCTGTTCGATCAGCAGAGGTGGGCGCGCACGATCGGGAACGCGTACTCGCGGCCGACCACGGCACGGGCGTACAGGTAGTTGTCGCGGGCGCGGTCGCTCAGCGAGTCGAGCAACACGTGACCTTCGGCATCGCAGGGGAACGAGAGCGCGCGGCCCTCGTTGAACAGCGACTGGAAGCGGATTTCGTACTGAGTACTGGCGGCAATGTGCGATTGAACGTTCATTTTCCTCACCTTTCGACTCGTGGCTGCCAGTCCTCATCGATCAGCAGCGTACGTCTACAGCTTAGGCGCGGCGCCTTGGAAGGGTTGTCAGGTCGGCTCGCTGCGGCTTGTCAGAAAAATTCCATCTGCAAGGTCGGTGCCACGCTGGCCTTTCGAGTTCAGCCGGCACTGAACGAAACATCATTGACTCCTCAACGTCGACGGCGGCCCGGCGGCTGACGGCAGCCGCATGTCGGCAGCTGATCGGCAAGCCGCATGCCGGGCAACGCCGGCGCTACGCCAGAATCGCCGCATGGATCACGATTCCACGACGACGACACCGCGCGCGATGCAGGCGGTCGCGCTGCTCGAGGCGGTCAAGGGCGGCATCGTGCTGGGTGCCGGTTTCGGGTTGCTCGGATTGCTGCACCACGACGTGCGCCACATCGCCGAATCGCTGGTCACGCGGCTGCACATCGATCCCGAGCGTCACTACGCCGGCATCTTCCTGAACGCGGCGGCGCAGGTCACCGATGCGCGACTGTGGGCTCTGGCCGCGCTGGCTTTCGTGTATTCATCGTTGCGCTTCGCCGAGGCGTACGGGCTCTGGCGGGCGCGGCGATGGGGCGTGTGGCTGGGCGCTGCCGGCGGCGGGATCTACGTGCCGGTGGAGCTCTACGAGCTGTGGCACAAGCCCAGCGGGATCAAGGTCGCGACGCTGGCGCTCAATGTGGCCATCGTCGCGTACCTGGTCATGAACCTGATGCGCGATCGCGGCGGGCAGCACCTCGCGGCCGCGCCGCCGGACCGGTCCGCCGCCTGATCAGCCCACGGCTTCGAGCTGTGTCGGCTCGTCGTCGTCCTCCGCTTCCTCGCCGAGGAAGCCGCCGCTCTGGTGCGCCCAGAGCCGCGCATAGAGCCCGCCGTGCGCCAGCAGGCTGCGGTGATCGCCCTGTTCGACGATGCGGCCCTTGTCGAGCACGATCAGGCGGTCCATGGCCGCGATCGTCGACAGCCGGTGCGCGATCGCGACGACGGTCTTGCCTTCCATCAGCCGGTACAGGCTTGCCTGGATCGCCGCCTCGACTTCGGAATCGAGCGCGCTGGTCGCTTCGTCGAGCAGCAGGATGGGCGCGTCCTTCAGCATCACGCGGGCAATCGCGATGCGCTGGCGTTGCCCGCCGGAGAGCTTGACGCCGCGCTCGCCGACGTGGGCGTCGTAGGCGCGTCGCCCTGCCGGGTCGCTCAAGCCCTGGACGAACTCGTGGGCCTCGGCGCGGCGCGCCGCCGCCATCATCTGCTCGTCGCTCGCGTCGGGGCGACCGTACAGGATGTTGTCGCGCACCGAGCGGTGCAGCAGCGAGGTGTCTTGCGTGACCATGCCGATCTGCGAACGCAGCGAGTCCTGGGTCGCGTGTGCGATGTCCTGGCCGTCGATCAGGATGCGGCCCGATTCGACGTCGTAGAAGCGCAGCAGCAAGTTCGTGATCGTCGACTTGCCGGCGCCCGAACGGCCGACCAGGCCGATCTTCTCGCCCGGCTGGATGTGCAGGTTCAGGCGGTCGATCACCGGCGCCGCGTTCGGACCGGTCGCGCCGTACGCGAAGCTCACGTCCTCGAAGCGGATATCGCCGCGGGTCACCTGGATCGCCGTCGCGTCGGGGCGGTCGACCACCGCGTGCGGCTTCGCGAGAGTGGTCACGCCGTCCTGCACCGTGCCGACATGCTCGAACAGCGACGCCATCTCCCACATCACCCAGTGCGAGATGCCGTTGAGCCGCAGCGCCATCGCGGTGGCGGCGGCGACCGCGCCCACGCCCAGCTGGCCGCGCGACCACAGCCACAGCGTCGTGCCGGTCGTGCCGATGATCAGGATCACGCTGAGCACGTGGTTCACGACTTCCCAGCCGGTCGCGAGCCGCATCTGGCGGTACACCGTGACCATGAATTCCATCATCGCCGAGCGCGCGAAGCCGGCTTCGCGGTGCGCATGCGAGAACAGCTTGACCGTCGCGATGTTGGTGTACGCGTCGGTCACGCGGCCGGTCATCAGCGAGCGTGCGTCGGCCTGGTCCTTCGCGACTCGCCCCATGCGCGGCACGAACCACCACAGCGCGAGCATGTAGGCCGCAACCCAGCCGACGAACGGCAGCAGCAGCCAGGTGTCGAAGCCGCCGACGACCGCGGTCATCGTGACGAAATAGATCACGACGAAGACCAGGATGTCGCACAGGATCAGCACCACTTCGCGCGCCGCCAGCGCGGTCTGCATGACCTTCGCGGCGATGCGGCCGGCGAACTCGTCCTGGTAGAAACTCATGCTCTGGCCGAGCATCCAGCGGTGGAAGTTCCAGCGCAG
>DATCSE010000393.1:0-3698 GCA_036568605.1 Burkholderiaceae bacterium
ACGCCGGACCGCGGCGGGCCGGCGATCCTCGGCGGCCGCGATCTGGAGTCCGGCGGCACCTGGATGGGCCTGACCCAGCAGGGCCGCTTCGCATTCCTGACCAACGTGCGCGACCCGCGCCGCCACGATCCGCAGGCGCCGTCGCGCGGAACCATCGTGCCGGCCTGGCTGGCCGGCCGCGAAACCAGCGACCGGTTCTGGATGCGCACCGCGCTCTCGGGCCACAACGGCTTCAACCTCGTGGCCGCCGATTTCACGCAGGGCGAATGCTTCTGGGCCTCGACCACCGAAGCGACGCCACGGCGGCTGCCGCGCGGCGTGTACGGCCTGTCCACCGGTGGGCTGGACGTCCCGTGGCCCAAGGTGCAGACGCTGAAGGCGCGGCTGCGTGCGAGCCTGGCGGAAGCCCAGAGCGTCGATGCGCTGGCGGCCCGGCTGTTCGCGGCGCTCGCGGATCGCGAGCTCGCACCCGACTCGATGTTGCCCGACACCGGCGTTCCGTACGGGTGGGAACGCGCGCTGTCGGCCGCGTTCGTGCGCGACCGCGAGCACGCCTACGGCACGCGCTGCTCGACGCTGATCATCACCGAGCGCGCCGGCCGGCATCCGGTCACGCATGTGTTCGAGCGCAGCTTCAGCGGCACCGGCGACGTCGCGCTGCTGCGGCGCGCGTCGCTGCGCAACTGGCCGCCGCGCTACCGGACCGACAACGGCACCGCGCCGGTCGAGCCGCAGGCCGCGGTGTCCGAATCGGTGGTCGACGTGGTCGTGCCGGCCAGCGAGGCGGTGGTCAAGCGCACGCGCGTGCGAACCTTGCTGCGGCCCGAGCCTGGGCGGCAGTCGCGGCTGCTCGAGGTGGCCAGCTGATCCGGTACGTCAAGCCGCGCGTCGCATCTCGATGTGCGCAATGCCGGCCTCGCTGAACACCTCGCCGTGCGGCACGAAGCCAGCGCGTTCGTAGAACCGCTGCGCACTCACCTGCGCATGCAGCGCCAGCTCCCGCACGCCGCGTGAGCGCGCCGCGTCGATCAGCGCGTCCAGCACCTGGCGGCCGACGCCGCCGTTTCGCAGCACGCGGCTGACCGCGACCCGACCGATGCGTGCCGGCTCCATCGCCTGCTGCGGCAACAGGAGGCGTCCGGTCGCCAGCGGCATGTCGAAACGGTTGAACGCGACGACGTGGATCGCGTCGCGGTCGGCATCGTCCCATTCGAGCTCGAGCGGAATCTTCTGCTCGGCGATGAAGACCTGCTCGCGCACCGCACGCGCCGCCGTGCCCAGCTGGTCCCAGCCGCCGGTACGCAGCGCGATCATCGTCTCGCCAGCCTCGAAGCCCTGCAGCACGGCGCGCAGCGAGTCGGGCACCGGCTTCGAGGTCTGCGCATGCGGGTCGGCGAACACATAGACGAGCTCGCAGCCGACGAGCAGCTCGTCCTGCCGGAACACCGCGCCGTCGAACAGGATCGACGAGTTGCCGATGCGTGCACAGCGCAGCCCGACATCGAGCACATCGTCGTAGCGCGCCGATGCGTGGTACTCGAGCGTGGCCTTGCGCACATACAGGTCGCCGGCGATGGACTCCATCGTTTCGGCATACGGCAACGCGAGCGCGCGCCAGTAGCCGGCGAACGCCGTGTCGAAGTACATCAGGTAGTGGCCGTTGAAGACGATCTTCTGCGCGTCGATCTCGGCCCAGCGCACGCGCAGGCGATCGAAGAAGCGAAAGTCCTGCCGGGTGGCGGTCATGTGGCGTCGGCCTCCATCGTGGCGAAGGCCTTTTGCAATGCGGCACCGATCAGCGCCTGCGCGGCGCCGGCTTCGGGCAGCACGCGGCCCATCTTGATGAAATCGTGGGTCATGCCGCGCACCAGCTCGAGCTCGACCTCGACGCCGGCTGCACGCAGCCGGTCGGCATAGGCCACGCCCTCGTCGACCAGCGGATCGCATTCGGCCAGCACGACGCAGGCCGGCGCAACGCCGTCGAGGTCGTTCGCTTCGAGCGGCGCAAAGCGCCAGTCGCGCCGCTGCTCGTGCGCAATGTACTGGTCGAAGAACCACGCGATCGTTTCGGCGTCGAGCAGGAAGCCGTGCGCATAGGTGCGGTGCGACGGGGTGTCGGCATACGCTGTCGTGCCCGGCGTGATCAGCACCTGCAGGCGCAAGTGCAGGCCGATGTCGCGCGCGTGGATCGCGGCCGCCGCGGCCAGCGTGCCGCCGGCGCTGTCGCCGCCTACCGCCAGGCGCGTCCCGTCGAGGCCCAGCGTCTCGGCATGCTGCGCAAGCCAGCGCAGCGCGGCCCAGGTGTCGTCGACCGCGACGGGAAAGCGATGCTCGGGTGCGAGCCGGTAATCCAGCGCCAGGACGGCCGCGTTGCTGCGCAGCGCGATCTGGCGCATCAGGCTGTCGTGCGTTTCGAGGTTGCCGATCGTGAAGCCGCCGCCGTGCGTGTACAGCAGCGCCGGCAAGTGCCGGTCGTTCGTCGGCACGTAGAGACGCGCGGGCAGCGGTGTGCCGTCATCGGCCGGGATGTGCAGCTCTTCGACCCGCGCCAGCGGCGCGCGCGGCGGCTCCAGCACCTCGGCCGCCGAAATGTACGACGCACGCGCCTCGGCGACGCTTTGCGTATGGAACGGCGGCCGGTTCGCGCGGCGGATCTTGTCGAGCAGGCTCGCCATCCGGGGCGTCAGCAAATGGATGGGCGGTGGGTTCAGGGGATGTTCCATCGGCGCGAGAATGTCATTCGAGTGTGCCAGACCCCAACGTCGAGCACGTCCAGCGCGTCATCGAGGACACACGTCATGGCCTTCATCTACTACGTCACGCAGATCCAGCTCGACTTCGGCGCGGTCCAACTGCTGCCGCAGGAGTGCGAGCGCATCGGCATCCGCCGCCCGCTGGTCGTCACCGATGCCGGCGTGCGCGCCGCCGGCGTGGTGGACAAGGCCGTCGCGGCGCTGGCCGCGCTGCCGCATGCGGTGTTCGACCAGACGCCGTCGAATCCCACCGAAGCCGCGGTGCGCGCCGCCGCGAAGCTCTTTGCCGAACAGCGCTGTGACGGATTGATCGCGGTCGGCGGCGGGTCCAGCATCGACCTCGCGAAAGGCGTCGCGATCGCCGCGACGCACGACGGCGCACTGAAGACCTACGCGACGATAGAAGGCGGCAGCCCCAGGATCAGCGAGCGTGTCGCGCCGCTGATCGCGGTGCCGACGACGGCAGGCACCGGCAGCGAGGTCGCACGCGGCGCGATCATCATCGTCGATGACGGCCGCAAGCTCGGCTTCCACAGCTGGCACCTGGTGCCGCGCGCCGCGATCTGCGATCCCGAGCTGACGCTCGGCCTGCCGCCGCTGCTGACCGCCGCGACCGGCATGGACGCGATCGCGCACTGCATGGAAACCTTCATGGCCAGTGCGGTGAACCCGCCCGCCGACGGCATTGCGCTGGACGGGCTGGAGCGCGGATTTCAGAACATCGAGCGCGCCACCGTGCAAGGCAGCGACCGGGAGGCGCGCTGGAACATGATGAGTGCCAGCATGCAAGGCGCCATGGCCTTCCAGAAGGGCCTGGGCTGCGTTCATTCGCTCAGCCACAGCCTGGGCGGCGCCAATCCGAAGCTGCACCATGGCACGCTGAATGCGGTGTTCCTGCCGGCGGTGGTGCGCTTCAACGCCGCGGCCGAGAGCATGCAGCGCGAC
>DATCSE010000394.1:0-8338 GCA_036568605.1 Burkholderiaceae bacterium
CGCCGATCAGGAACACCAGCGTCGCCGAGCGGTTGACGACGCGCGAGGCGATCAGCCGCCCCCCGCGCCCATAGGTGTCGTAGCGCTGGTCGCCGGTGCCGGTCTTGCCGCCGATCTCGACGACATGGCCGTCGCGCCGCACCAGCGCGCCCTTCAGCCGCTTCGCGGTCCCCTCCTCGACCACGCCGATCACCGCGCGACGCACGACATCGGCGACCGCGGCCTCGAGCACACGCTCGGGCTTTGGCGGCCGGTACTCGAGCCGCGTCTCGTACGGCGTGCCCTGCGCGAACTCCAGCGCCGCGACATGCGTGACCGGCAGGCGCAGCCCACGGTTGACGATGATGCCCATCAGCTCAGCGAGTGCCGCCGGCCGGTCGCCGGAGGCCCCGAGCGCGCTCGCGTACGACGGCGTCAGCGCACCGAACGGGTAACCCAGCCGCCGCCACATGCGGTGGATCTCGGCGAAGGCCTCGACCTCGAGCTGGTTGCGGATGCGGGCATCCTGCGCGCCCTTGTGGCGCGTCTTGAACAACCAGACGTAGACCTCCTGGCGCTGCTCGCGGCTCGCCTTGACCACGTCGCCCAGGGTCGCCTTCGGATGATGGCGCAGGTAGCCGGCGACCCACAGCTCGAGCGGATGCACGCCGGCCAGGTAGCCGCGATCGGCCAGCGACCAGCGCTCGGCGCCGTAACCCTGGCGCAGCGTTTGCAGCGCGGCCTCGGAGCGGTCCGCACCGGGCAGGTAGCGCGCGAGGAAGTCGCCCAGCGCGTCGGCCTGGGCATCGGGCTCGAGGCCGAAGAACGCGGCCGCGAGCCGTGTCGTCGTCGGCCGCAGGCCGCGCAGCAGCAGCGTCTCGGCAGCGCGCTCGGACTGGCCCGCGTACTTGCGGTAGAAGCGCGCGACGAACACCTGGCCTTCCTTGTCGGCAAAGCGCGCGAGGATCTCGCGGCGCCGCGGGTTCGTCGCGTCGTCGAGCAACGCGGCCCGCTCGTCCTCGTTGCGCGCCATCACGTGCTGGACGATGTCGCGCATCAGGCGGATGAACACCAGGTTCACCGAACGCGTCAAGGCCTCGCGCACGCTCATCGTGCGGTGGTTGTCGGCCGGCTCGAAGTTCTCGAAGTGATGCAGCCCGCCGCCGGTGAAGAAACCTTCGGCCGGGTTCGCCGAATAGCTGCGAAGCATGGCCGCTTCGAGCATCGCCGGCAGGCTCTTGTCGGTCGCACGTGCCAGGTGGTCGCGGGCCCAGCGGCCGATCGCGTCGCGGCGGCTGATCTCCAGCGCAGCCAGCTGCGCGGCGCTCAGGCCGCTCCATCGCTCGTGCAGTTGCGCGACCAGCTCGAGGTACGTGATCAGCGTGCGCAGTTTCGAGGTGGAGCCCAGGTCCAGGCGCGCACCTTCGTTGATGTCGAACGGCTGGTCGACGTTGTCGGCCTGCACGCGCAGCAGGTTGCTGCGCTCGCCGCGCTCGAACAGCGTGAAGCTGAACGAGATCCGGCTCGGGTCATCGCCCTCGCTCAGGAGCCGGAAGCCGTACAGCCCGTGGGCCTTCGCCGCGCGCGCATCGTTCAGGCTGCGCAGCAGCGCGGTCGCCGCGCGCTGCACTTCGCCGTCGATCGGGCTGTCGACCGTGAGATCGAGCCGGCCCAGGTCGTACGGGCGCACCCCGAGCAGGCCTTGCAGCTTGCCGCGCAACGCGGTGGCCGCCTTGCGCTCGACGAACGATCCGGGCCCGGTCACGACGGTGGGTGCGCGCAGCGTCAACGCGAGCGGCAACGCGGCATCGCGCAGCGCCGGTGGGATGACGCCGGCATCGGCCATCACCCGCAGGTAGCCGTCGGTGAGCTGCCGCAATGCCGACTCGCCTTCTTCGCCCTCGTCGCCCTGCGCCAGGTAGTACGACGGGCGGCGTTGCGCGACCATCAGCGACAGCGCCTGCTTGAACGCCAGCGCCTGCATCGGCACCAGCGCCTGGCGGAATGCGAGCGCGCGGCGCGGTTTCGGCTGCATCGTCTCGGCGCTGGCGATCGGCGCGAGAAGCAGCTTGTTGACCTCGTCGAAGTCGCGGCCGTACCAGGCCCACAAGCCGTCGCCCAGCCCGTTGACCTCGCCGAAGCCGGCCTGCGCCGAGAGCGGCACCGTGTTCAGGTAGTCGACGACGATCTGGCGCCGCCGCGGCAGCGTGTCGGCACCGTCCAGGTAGGCACGCAGCGAGGCCGACGCCATCTGGCGCAGCTTCTCTTTCGCGGTGTCGGTGCGGCCCTCGGGCGAATGGCGGAACTTCTCGATCTGGGTGGCCAGCGTGCTGCCGCCGCCGGCGGCATGCGCATCGTCGAGATGCCGCCACAACTGGTCGGCGGCGGCCTTGCCGAAGCGCGCCCAGTCGATCGCGGGGTTGCGCTGCGGCGCACGCGGATCGAGCAGCTCGCGGTTCTCGATGAACAGCAGCGCATCGACCAGCACCGGCGGCACCGCGTCGAAGGCCGCGTAGCGGCGCTCGGGCGTGGTCGCGGCAAGCAGCGGCTGGCCGCGGCAGTCGTTCAGCGCGAGGCCGGCCTGCGTCTTCTCGCGGTAGATCGCGAACAGGCCCTGGTCGATCAGCTCGATCATCTGCGGCGACATGCGCGCCTGCTCGGCGACCGCGTAGCCCTGCCGCTTGAGCTGCTCGATCAGCTGGGGCAACTGGTGATAGCCGTAGCGCTTGTCGAACGGCCCGTTGCCCGGGAATCGGATCGCCGCGCTCTCGCCCGGCTTGACCTCGTGGTGCAGCTGCGCGGCCCGGCTGCTCAGCCATGCGGCCTGGCGACGCGACGTCTGCAGCTCGTCGATCGCGGCCCAGCCGACAACCAGCAGGACCACGAGCAGCACCGCCGCGACCAACCAGCGGCCGGACCGTCTCCACGTCGACGACGTCTTCGCGACTGACAAGTGTTCCTCGACAAGAACGCGAGGTCTTCACGATAGCCGTTGTCGGCTGTCGAAACCAGCGTCTCCCCGCGATCGTGTGGGCTGCTCGCTAGCCCTTCGACGAGCCCCTACCAGAACAAGGTCCGAAAGTGGATCGCACCTCGCAGCCGCCAATACACCGACAGGAACGGAATCAGCGCCGAGGTCGCCAGCATCTCGCCGACATGCCGTGGCGCCCGACTGGTGTGGCGCAGTCGTTGCCACGCGAATGCCAGCACCAGCGCGGCCGCGGTGCTCGTCGAGAGCGCGACCAGCCACGGCCGGCCGGCCAGCGCACCGGCCAGCGCCAGCAGCGTGGCCGCGACGACGACGTAGTAGTTCCACGGCGGCACGCGGCGGATGCGCTCGCGGTACAGGCGCGGATGCTTCTTGTACAGCAGCGCATCGAAGAACGCATTGCGCTGCTGGCGCAGGCTGATGCCCCAGGACGCGTGCCGCACCGGATGCCGCACGACCGCGAGCGGGATGCGCCCGACCGGGCCGACCTGCGCGGCCAGGCGGAACTGCAGATCGGAGTCCTCGCGCCATGCGAGCTTGAAGCGCTCGTCGAAACCGTCGATCGCTTCGAGCGCCGCGCGCCGCACGAACGCGTTCGCGGTGACGAACTCGGCGCTCGCGAGACCCTGCGTCATGCGCGCATGGTCGGTCGGCGCCCCGGCCACCGGCACCTCGACGCGGCCGCAGGCGCCGGCCCAGTCGGAATGCTCACGCATCGCCTGCTCGCCTTCGCGCAGCCAGTCGGCCGCCGGCACCGTGTCGTCGTCGGTGAACGCGATGAGCTCGGCGCGCGCCGCGCGCCAGCCGAGGTTGCGCGCCGTGGCCGGACCGCGGCCGTCGTGCACGCGCAGGTAGCGCAGCCGGATCGAGGCCGGCAGATCGCGTGCGAGCGCCTCGACGAAGTCGCGCGTGTCGTCGTCGTGCCCGTCGTCGGCCACGACCACCTCGAAGCCGCGCCCCGGCAGGCGTTGCGCCAGCACGGCCGACAGGCAGCGCTGCAGCAGATCGAGACGCCGGAACGTCGGGATCACGACCGAGACGCATGGGGACCACTCCTGCGGGATCCTGGTCATCGCATGTCCTCCTTCGTTTGGTTCTTGGTCACGAGGTAGCTGCCGATCACCAGCGCATCCAGCGGCGTCGTGTAGAACGCCTCGAGCGCGGCGCGCGGCGTGCCGACGATGGGCTGACCGCGCACGTTGAACGAGGTGTTGATCAGCACCGGCACGCCGGCAATGCGGCCGAACGCCTCGAGCAGCGCGTGGAAGCGCGGGTTGCTGCGCTTGTCCACGGTCTGCACGCGTGCGCTGAGGTCCGCATGGCAGGCCGACGGGATCAGCGCCGCCTTCTCCGGCCGCGTGTCGTAGACGAACAGCATGAACGGCGAGCGTGCGCCGTTGGCCGCTGCCGGCGTGAACCATTCGGCCAGCGCTTCCTCGGGCAGCGCGGGCGCGACCGGGCGGAAGTCCTCGCGGTCCTTCAGCTCGTTGAGCCGCGCCTGCATCGTCGGCGCGATCGGCGACGCGAGGATGGAGCGCGCGCCCAATGCGCGCGGCCCGAACTCCATGTGGCCCTGGAACCAGCCGATGATGCGATCCTGCGCCAGCAGCTGCGCGACCTCGCCCGGCACGTCGGCCAGGCGGCGATACGGCAGCTGGGCCCAGCGCAGCAGCGCTTCGATCTCGTCGTCGGGGTAGTCGGGGCCGAGGTAGGCGTGGTCCATCTGCCAATGGCGCGGTGCGAGCGTGTGCACGATGTCCGGCGCGACCCGCGCCGCACCGGCCTTGGTCACGCGCGCCGCCGCCAGTGCCGGCGCCTCGACGAGCGCCGGATCGCGCCGTTCGCGCGCATCGGTCCACAGCGCGGCGCCCAGCGCGGTGCCGGCGTCGCCCGCGGCCGGCTGCACCCAGACCGCATCGAAGACCCCGGCGTCGCGCAGCCGCGAGTTCATCACGCAGTTCAGCGCGACGCCGCCGGCCATCGCGAGCGACGATTCGCCGCTGGTCTCGCGCAGCCACACCGCGAGCTGCAGCACCGTCTGCTCGAGCACATTCTGCAGCGAGGCCGCCAGGTTCAGGTCACGCTGCGTCAGCGGCGCGCCCGGCCGGCGCGGCGGACCGAACAGCACCTGCAGATCGAACGGCAGGATGCGGTACTGCCCGTCGTCGTGCACGCGCACGTGCTCGCGCAGCGCGCCGGCGAAGCTGGGCGTGCCCAGCGCAGCCAGCGCCATCACCTTGTACTCGTCGCTCGAATGCAGGAAGCCCAGGTGCGCGGTGATGCGCTCGTACAGCAGGCCCAGCGAATCGGGCATCACGACCTCGCCCAGCGCGACATAGCGGTCGTCGCGGTACACGCCATAGGTCGTGGTCGCGCGTTCGCCGCGGCCGTCCAATGTCATCACCGCGCAGCGCGCGAACGGCGCCGCGAGGAATGCGCTGGCCTGGTGGCAAAGGTGATGCTTGACGAAATGCCAGCGGTACGACGGACCGCGCGCCTTGTCGAGACTGCCGCCCAGGCGCGGCCGCAGGTGCTGCGGCGCGCCGTCGACGAGCTGGCGCGGCGCGTTGATCACGTACGCCGCGAACAGCGGATCCCATGGGCTGTCCCAGCCCGCGACGGCGTGCGCCGCCGGCTCCAGCGGCAGCCACAATGCCGCGGTCCCGGCGCGCTCGCCCAAAAACTCGCCCGGGTCGAAGCTGTAGGCCACGTGGTCCACCTGCGCGAGCGTCAGGTCGGCCTGGCGCAGGCAGCTGTCGATCGCGTGGTACGGCAACTCCCAGGTCGAGAACGGCACCGGCCGCTTCGCATGCTTGATGCGCGTGAAGCGTTCCTCCTCGGCGGCCGCGACCGGCGTGCCGTCGATCACCAGCGCAGCGGCCGAGTCGTGGAACGCGGCGTTCAGTCCCAGCGTGATCATGGCCACGAGCTCTCGCGCATCGGCAGCACCATGATCTCGGGGATCACGGTCTCGGCCGGCTGGCTCAGCACGAAGCGCACGGCCTGCGCGACGTGGGCCGGATCCTGCAGCGTCTGCGGGTCGATGTCGGGAAAGCGCTCGAGCAGGAACGGCGTGCGCATGCCGCCGGCGACGACCGCCGCGACCTTGATGCCCTGCGGCCGCAGCTCGGCATGCAGCGCGTGCGACAGGCCCAGCAGCCCCCACTTGCTCGCGTGGTAGGCCGCGGCATTGGGCCACGCGCGCTTGGCCGCGGTCGACGCGATGTTGACGATGTGGCCGCGGACCGCGGTGCCGTCGCGCGGCGGCTGCCTCAGCATCGCCGCGGCCGCGTGCTTCGCGACCAGGAACGGCCCGCTCAGGTTGGTGCGCACGACACGCGACCAGTCCTCGGCGCTGAGCTCGGCGATCGGCCGCGTGACATCGATGCCGGCACTGTTGACCACCGCGTCGAGGCGGCCGAAGCGATCGCAGGTCTGCTCGATCGCGCGCCGCACCTGGGCCTCGTCGCCGACATCCAGCGCGACCGGCAGCAGCAGCGCCTGCGAGCCCTGCTCGGCCAGCGCCGCGGCCGTTTGCGGCAGGCGGTCGAACGCGAGATCGGCGATCGCGAGCGACGCGCCGTCGGCCGCGAGCACGCGGGCCACGGCCGCGCCCAGGCCGCTCGCGGCGCCGGTGATCAGCACCGTCATGCCGCGCAGCGAATCGGCGGCGGCTGAGGAATACGGAGTCGTCGTCATTCGCGTGTCTCCTGTGGGGATACGAGCGCGCCCCGGCAAGCGGCGCGCCCGGCGGGCGGGCATGTGCGTTGCCGCAGACCAGATCCACCCTGCTCCACGGCGTCGAGCGTCCGGGAAATCACCATGCGAAAGATCGTCCTCCTGCTGCTGTTCGGCCTGACGGGCGTGTTCTCGCCGTCGTTCTCGCAGCTCGCGCAGGCACAAGCCGTCGACCTCGCGCCGGCCGATGCGGGCTTCCTGAATGACGCGGCGCAGGCCGGCATCGCCGAGATCGCGGCCAGCCGTCTCGCGCAGCGCAAGGCCACGCGGCCGGAGACGCGGGCATTTGCCGAGCAGATGCTGGCCGACCACGCGGGCCTCGCCGAAGCGCTGAAGCAGCTCGCCGCCCAAAAGCAGGTCGAGCTGCCGACCGAGGCGACGGCCTTGCAAAAGGCCAAGCTGGCGGTGGTCGAAGCCGGTGACGCGACGAAGTTCGATGCGCGCTACGTTCGCGCCTTCGGCGTCGATGCGCACGAGGACGCCGTCCTGCTGTTCCAGCAGGCGAGCCGCAACGTGCGCGATCCCGATGTGCGCAGCTTCGCGTTGAAGAACCTGCCGATGTTGCGGCAGCACCTCGAGATGGCACGCCGGCTGGTCGCCGGAACCGCCGTCAGCGCACGCTGAAGCGTGCCGCGCAGCTGTTGCCGCAAGAATTTCCCGCCGTTCGATGAGCCGCACGTTGCGCCCGTCACCCCTGTCCCCGCAGCAGCTGGAGGCGATGGACGCGTACTGGCGCGCCGCCAACTACCTGTCGGTCGGCCAGATCTACCTGCGCGACAACCCGCTGCTGCGCGAACCGCTGCTGCGCGAACACGTCAAGCGCATGCTGCTGGGCCACTGGGGCACGACGCCGGGCCAGAACTTCATCTACACGCACCTGAACCGCGTGATCGTGCGCGACGACCTGGACATGATCTACATCGCCGGGCCGGGCCACGGCGGACCGGCGGTGGTCGCGCAGACCTATCTCGAAGGCACCTACAGCGAGGTCTATCCGCACATCACGCGCGACGCGGCCGGCCTGCGCAAGCTGTTCGCGCAGTTCTCGTTCCCCGGCGGGATCGGCAGCCACGCGACGCCCGAATGCCCCGGCTCGATCCACGAGGGCGGCGAGCTGGGGTATTCGCTCAGCCATGCGTTCGGTACGGTGCTCGACAACCCGACGCTGATCGCGGCCTGCGTGATCGGCGACGGCGAAGCCGAGACCGGCCCGCTGGCGACCGCGTGGCACTCGAACAAGTTCCTCGACCCAGCGCACGATGGCGCGGTGCTGCCCATCCTGCACCTGAACGGCTACAAGATCGCGAGCCCGACGATCTTCGCGCGCATCTCTCGTGACGAGCTCGCACAGTTCCTGAACGGCTGCGGCTGGTCGCCGCTGTTCGTCGAGGGCGACGAGCCGGCGACGATGCACACCGCGATGGCGCACGCGCTCGATCTCGCGGTCGCGGCGATCTCGACGATCCGCACCGAAGCGCGCGGCCGCAGCACCGCGCGGGCCGACCGCCCGCGCTGGCCGATGATCGTGCTGCGTTCGCCCAAGGGCTGGACCGGGCCGGCGCAGGTCGACGGCCTGCCCAACACCGGCACGCCACGCTCGCACCAGGTCCCGATCGTCGTCGCGCCGCAAGG
>DATCSE010000395.1:0-3154 GCA_036568605.1 Burkholderiaceae bacterium
GGGGTGGCGATACCGGGCAGCGATGGGCGGCCCGTCTCGGCGCTCTCGTCCGGCGCGTCGTCGGCGCAGAAGATGTCGAGGAACGAGGTCGGGGCGGCCACGAAGGTCGTCTTGTCGCCCACCGGAGCGGGCATCGCACTGCCGGTGCGCTCGGCGGCCTTGTTCGCCGCCGCTGCGGCGCGGACGCCGGGATCGGTGGGCGCGCTCCCGGATTCCTTCGCGATGCCGACCCGGTAGGTGAAGTGATCGCCGCCGAACGCGAGCAGCATCCCGTCCTCCAGCGGCACCGCGTGCTCCTGCAGGCGCAGCCCGTCGACGAACGTGCCGTTGGAGCTGGCCAGGTCCTCGATGCAGACGCCGCCGTCCTTCAGGAAGATATGTGCATGGCGCCGCGACAGGAAGCTCAGCTGCCGGCCGTGCTCCTGCTGGTAGCGCGAGAACGCCGCGTCGTTCTTGCTGACCAGGTACGGGAAGCGGGTGATGACGATGGGCAGCAGGTCCGTGCCCGAGGAGGCGGGCGTCAGCGTCAGGCTCAGGCTCTGCGCGCTGCGCCGCGGCGTGCCGGTGCGCGGCGCGATCTCGACGCGGTAGGACAGCACGCCGCCGAAGCAGACCTCGTCGCCGTCGAGCAGCTTGCGGGGCGCCTGCGCGACGGCGGCACGGTTCACGGTCGTGCCGTTGCGGCTGTCCAGGTCCGCCAGGTAGACCACGCCCTCCTCGCAAAAGATCCGGGCGTGCCGGCGCGACAGCATCTCCAGCACGTCGTGCGCGTAGGACGCGAAGGGCGGCTCGGTGCGCCCGACGGCGAACATGCTGCCGGCGATGCGGATCTCGCCCAGCTCCGGGCGCGACAGGGGCTTCAGGACGATGTCGAGGTCGTGGTCGGTCGCCTGCATGCCGGCTGTCCGTTCTTGTTCGTCGTTGCGCGCCAGGCGAGGCGAGGCCGGCCGTTCAGTGGCTTGCATTCGCCACCTGCACGGGCGCCCAGCCGCCCCCGAGCGCCTTGTAGAGCGTGACCGTGTCGGCCAGCACCTGCTGGTGGCTCGCCAGCAGCTCGAGCTGCGCGGCCAGCAGCGAACGCTCGGTCTCGAACACCTCGAGCTGCGACACCATGCCGGCCCGCAGCTGCACGCCGGTCTGGTCCGACACCACCTTGAGCTGGTCGACCTGCATCTGCAGCTCCGCCTTCTGCTGCCGGTGCGCGTCGAGGTTCACGAGCGCGTTCTCGACTTCCTCGTAGGCCGCGATCACCGTGCGCCGGTAGTCCTGCTCGGTCACCTTGACCTGTTCTTCGCTGGTCTTGGCGCGCGCCTTGATGCCCGGGTTGAACACCGGCAGGTTGATGCTGGGCAGCAGTCCGAAGGTGAACGACCTCAACAGGTCGCCGAGCGCGAAGCTGGCCGTGCCGCCGCGCCCGGTCAGGCTGACCGACGGCAGCTGCGCGAGCTTGGCCTGGCCCATCAGGTTGTGGGACTCCAGCACGCGGAACTCGGCCGCGACGATGTCGGGCCGGCGGGCGAGCAGGTCCAGCGGCAGCCCGGCGGGCACGGCCGGAACCTGCACGCGGCCCTGGAGCCGGCTGGTCGCGACCTTGAGGTTCCCGGCCGGCACGCCAACCAGCGTGGCCAGCGCGTTCTCGCCGACCTGGCGGGACCGGCGCAGCTCGAGCAGCTCCTTGGTGAGGCGGTTGATCTCGGCGCGCTGCCGCAGCACCTGCGTGGCCGGCACCAGGCCGTTGTCGCGCATGCCTTCGTAGATGACCAGGATCTGCTGGTTCTTCGCCAGCGCGCGCTGCTGCTGGTCGACCTGCTCGTCGAGCTGCAGGATCTGGAAGTAGGTGGTCGCGACAGCCGCGACGAGCTGCAGGTAGCCGGCGCGCCAGTCCGCCTCGGTCGCGCGGAATTCGGCGGTCTGCGCCTCCACGCCCTTGGCGACGCCGCCCCAGATGTCGATGTCCCAGCTGACCTGCGTGCCCAGGCTGAACTGCTTGGAGAACTTCTGCCCGGTGGTCTTTTCGAGGTTGGCGCCGGCGCCGACGTCCACCGTCGGCAACGCGCCGGCGCGGGCTTCGGCGATCTGTGCGTTGGCGACCGAGATGCGGGCCGCCAGCACTTTCAAGTCGAAGTTTCCCGCGATCGCTTTCGTCACGAGCGCGTCCAGCTCGGCATCGCCGAACTGCGTCCACCACTGCGGCGAGATCGTCGCGGAGGCCGACACCGCGGGCGCGGGCTGCTGCGACCACGAGGACTTCGCCGGCGCGTCCGGGCGCTGGTAGTCGGCGACCCGCACATCGGCGCACCCGCACGAGAGGCACAACAGGCCTGCACACAAGCCGGAGAGAAGAATCGTCTGCTTCATTGCGCCCTCTGCTCAAGGATCGGCAGTGCCGACCGCAATCAGTTGCGCCGCTGGCCCACGCGGTTCAACCAATCTCGGCAAACTTTCGCGCGGCGTCCACTCACCCCCCTAACTCGAAGCGGATTGAACCCGCGGCGCATCGCGCGCAACACAGTGGCGTTCCCCGAACATCACCAAATCCAGGAGGCTCGCCATGATTCGTCGTTTTGTGCTGTACGCCTTGTTCGCCCTCGCCAGCGTGAACGCGAACGCCCAGACGACGCTGCACTACCGCGAAGGTCAGCGCGTCGATCCGGAAGAGGTGAGGCAGATCCTCGAGAACACGCCCGACGCGGCGGGGACGACCCGCTCGATCCGGCTGCTGACCGAACGCCGCGAAGCCGGCGGCGCGCCGGAGGCGCCGAAAACGCCGAACGCGCTGTCGCTGCCGGTGCGCTTCGAGTTCGACTCGGCCCGGATCACGCCGGCCGCCCGCGACCAGCTCGACGCGCTCGCCCAGGGCATCAAGATGCTCCAGGCGGGCCGTTCGGTCGTGATCGAGGGTCACACCGATGCCAGCGGCTCGGACGCCTACAACGACGCGCTGTCGTCGCGCCGCGCCGCCGCCGTCAGGCAGTACCTGGTCGACACCCACGGCATCGCGCCGGAGCGCCTGCAGGCCGTCGGCGTCGGCAAGCAGCGGCCTATCGAAGGGCGCAACCCGTACGCCGCCGAGAACCGGCGGGTGCAGTTCCGCGGCGGCTGAGCCGGCTCAGGCGCTGCGCCGCGGCAGCGCTGCCGCCAGGCCGGCGTGCGC
>DATCSE010000396.1:0-8441 GCA_036568605.1 Burkholderiaceae bacterium
CCGTCATCCATTTGAAGTACATGTAGTTGGTCGGCAGCTGCGTCAGCGTCACGTTCTTGCTGTAGGCCCAGGCGAGCGCCTGCTGGTGCAGCGGGATGTGACCGATGTCGTCCTGGTGGATCTTGAACGCCTCCTTGATCATCTCGGCGCGTTTCGCCGCGTCGGTCTCGACCTGGATCTTCCCCGTCAGCTCGTCGAGCTTCGGGTTGCTGTAGCTGCCGAGGTTGTACTGGCCCTGGCCCTTGTCGGTCGGCGTCGCCATCAGGTTGTGCAGCGCGTCGTGTGCGTCGGCGGTGCTCGGGGTCCAGCCCAGCATGTAGAAACTCGTGTCGCGGCGCAGGATCTTCGGGAAGTAGGTGTTCTTCGTCTCGGCGGTCAGGTTGACCTTCACGCCGATGCGCGCGAGGTTGGCCGCCACGGCCTGGCAGATCGCCGCGTCATTGACGTAACGATCGTTCGGGCAGTTCATGCCGACCTCGAAGCCGTTCGGGTAGCCGGCTTCGGCCAGCAGCTTCTTCGCGGCCTCGACGTCGTACGGCAGCCGCTTGTTCAGGTCGGGCTGGAAGCCGCGCACGCCGGGGCCGACCATCTCGCCGGTCGGCGTTGCCGCTCCGCGCATCACGCGCGCCTTGATCGTCTCCTCGTCGATTGCCTGGTAGAACGCCTGGCGCACGCGCTTGTCCTTGAACGGGTTCTTGCCCTTGACGCTGCTGGACAGCAGCTCGTCGCGCTTCTGGTCCATGCCGAGGAAGATCGTGCGCAGCTCGGCGCCTTGCAGCACCGTGTAGCTGCCCGAGCCCTTGATGCGCTCGACGTCCTGCAGCGGCACCGGCTCCATCACGTCGAGCTCGCCCGACAGCAGCGCCGCCACGCGCGTCGCATCGTTGCTGATCGGCGTGAAGACGATCTCGTCGATGTTGCTCTCGACCTTGTCCCAGTAGTTGAAGTTGCGCACGAGCACCGTGCGCACCGACGGCTGGCGCTCCTTGAGCCGATACGGCCCGGTGCCGTTGGCCTTGAAGCTCGCGGTGTTCTCGATCCCCTTGCGCCGGTCGACCGGCTTCTCGGCCTTGTTGTCCTCGCACCATTTCTTGCTCATCATCGCGAAGACCGTGAGCGTGTCGGGCAGGATCGGGAACGGCGAGACGGTTTCGACGTCGACCGTGTAGTCGTTGACCTTGCGCACGTCCTTGATCGGCGCGACATAACCGCGCATGTCGCTGCCCGGATCGGCCGCGCGCTTGAAGCTGAAGATCACATCGTCCGCCGAGAACGGCGTGCCGTCGTGGAATTTGACACCCTTGCGCAGCTCGAAGCGCCACACGGTCGGCGAGGTCTGGCTCCACTTGGTCGCCAGCACCGGCACGACCGACATGTCCTTGCCGCGGCCGACCAGCGGCTCGTAGACATTGGTGTCGAAGCTGAGCTGCAGCGACTCGTTCAACGAATGAGGATCCATCGATTGCACGTCACCCTGGTTCGCCACGCGCAGCGTGACCGCCTGCGCGAGGCTCGTGGCCAGCGCCAGTGCGGTGATCAGAACAGTCGATTTGATTGCCATCGAAGTCTCCGGTTCGACAAGAGGGGCGGACTATAAACAACGAGCCGGTCAATGCCCGCCAGCCGGCTTCTCGATCCGCAGCCGCGGATCCACCGCGAAGTACAGCAGATCGACGATGAGGTTGATCACGACGAAGATCAGCGCGATCAGGCACAGGTAGGCCGCCATCACCGGGATGTCGGCAAAGTTCACCGCCTGGATGAACAGGAGGCCCATGCCGGGCCACTGGAACACTGTCTCGGTGATGATCGCGAACGCGATCAGCGCGCCGAGCTGCAGGCCGGTGATCGTGATCACCGGCACCAGCGTGTTCTTCAGCGCGTGGCCGAAGTAGACGGCGCGGTCCGTGAGTCCGCGCGCACGCGCGAACTTGATGTAGTCGGCGCGCAGCACCTCGAGCATCTCGGAGCGCACCAGCCGCATGATCAGCGTGAGCTGGAACACCGCCAGCGTGATCGCCGGCAGGATCAAATGCTTCCAGCCATCGACCGTCAGCAGACCCGTGGACCAGTGCCCCAGCGCGACGACCTCGCCGCGCCCGAAGCTGGGCAGCCACTTCAGCGTGACCGCGAACACGAGGATCAGCAGGATGCCGATCAGGAAGGTCGGCAGCGAGACGCCCAGCAGCGACAGCGTCATCAGCGTTTGCGACAGGAACGTGCCGCGGCGCAGCGCCGCATAAACCCCCATCGGGATGCCGAACAGCAGCGCGAGGAACGCCGCCGACAGCGACAGCTCGAGGGTCGCCGGCAGCCGCTCGGCGATCAACGACGACACCAAGCGGCCCTGGCGCAGGCTCAGCCCGAACTCGCCCTGCACCGCCCGGGCGACGAAGCGGGCGAACTGAATCGGGAACGGCTTGTCCAGTCCCAGGTCGACGCGCAGCTGCTGGCGCTGCTCGGGCGTCGCATCCTGCCCCAGGATGTTGTTGACCGGGTCGCCGACATACTGGAACAGCATGAACGCGATGAATGCGACCGTGAGCATCACGATCACGGCTTGGACGAGGCGGCGCAGGACGAAGACGAGCATGAGGAATCGAGGGCGTCCGGGGGATGAGAGCAAAACCCGAGCCACCCGTCAAAGGGGAATGCCCCATGAGCGTGCACCAGCGTTCTGATCGGGAAAGAAAAAGGCCGCCCGAAGGCGGCCTTGATCTGCTCGCAGCTTGCGCTTGGCAAGCGTCCGATCAGAAGAAGTGGCGGATACCCACTTCGAAGCCCTTGGAGTTGCCACCGAGCGTCGGCGCCGCGGTCTGCGAGGTTCCGCCGGCGACCGACAGGCTGCTGCCCAGCCCGGTCACAGCACCGGTTGCCGAAACGGTCGTGCCGGCCAGCGGCGAGAAGCCGTCATCGTTCTTCAGAATCGACGCAGTCGTGTACAGCGCGGTGCGCTTCGACAGGTTGTACACATAGCCCAGCGCAAATTGCTTGGCGGTGTTCGAGGCGAAGCCGATGTTGTTGGTGAGCTTGCTTCGCTCATACCCGGCATGAATCTCACCCTGACCCAGCGGCACGACCGTGCTCAGCGAGAAACGGGTCTCCTTCAGATCAAGGGAAGCGCCGCCAACAGGGATGTCGTTCAACGTGCTGCGGCTGGCATGACCCAACAGCTTCAGCACACCGAAGTCGTACGAACCGCCGAGGTTGAAGACGTTGTACCGCTTGTCGGCCGTCGGGGCGGAAAAGGCGCTCACCGTGGTGTTGCCCGCAATCCGCTGTTGCGCAGCGGCCGCCGCCACGTCAAACGGACCAGCCGCGAAACCAACACGACCACCAATGTAACGGCCAGGATTGTTACCCGTCAGGCCGTTCGTCGTGGTCTCAGAGGCTGCAGCCATGAATTGGCCGTACACGCCGCCAATGTTCGAGGGCAGGAAGTAGCCAACCGAGTTGTCGGCACGAACCCATGTACCCACGAATTGGTCAAGTTGGGACACGTGCGACGAGTCACCCAGGCCGTTGGTGCCGAACGCGTCGAAGTTCGTGTTGTTCCAGAAGGTCGGCGTGTAGTCACGACCGAGGCGGACTTCACCGAAACCACCCGACAGGCTGACCGTCGCACGGCGGTTCCAGAACTTCGCGTTCGCGGTACCGACGTCAGCATTGATGCCGGACAGCAGCACAAAGCTCGCCTTCAGGCCGCCACCCAGGTCCTCAACACCGCGGAAGCCGAGTTGGCTGCTGTTGATGCCGCTGTTGTCGAGCGACAGACGCTTCGCCGAACCTTCGTTCTTCACGTACTTGCCGCTCAAGTCGATGGTGCCGTACAGCGTCACCGAGGATTGAGCCGACGCGACGCCAGCGAAACCGCCCAGAACTGCGAGAGCGAGCAGAGATTTTTTCATTGCAACTATCTCCTAGGTTGAACAAGAGGTCCCGATCGCAAATCACCCTCGGTTGGGCAGATCAGGCACAACCCCCTCAGCGGAAGTTGTGCGTATTGCACCAGAGGGGCCATGCACTGGAAAGCTTTGGCTGCCAAAAAAGGAATTTATGTTGTCTGAGCACAACGAGATCGCGAGCGACTGCCGCGCCGTCTCCACCGAGTTCCGGAGGGCAATCAGCGCGGGCTCTTTGCGGCCTGCGCTATCCTCGTGGCGCCTCGCTTTCGCAGCCTCATGACCACGCCGCGCACCCCATTGCGACGCTCCCCGATCGACGACCTGGTGGCCGCCGCCGACGGCGCGTTGCGCGCAGTCAGCGGCTCCAGCCGATCGCAGCGCGCGACACCCGCTCGCGAAGACGACGGCGCCACAGCCACGCTGACCGATGCCGAACGCCGCCTCTCGGGCGCACTCATGCGGGTCAACCATGTCGGCGAGGTTTGCGCGCAGGCGCTGTACAGCGCGCAAGCGCTGAGCACGCGCAACGCCGCGCTGCGCCGTGGCTTCGAACAGGCAGCGCGCGAGGAGACCGATCACCTCGCGTGGACGCGCGAACGCCTGCGCGAGCTCGGTACGCATGCGAGCGTGCTGAACCCGCTGTGGTACGCGGGCGCGTTCGGCATCGGGCTGATCGCCGGCCGGGCCGGCGATGCGGTCAGCCTTGGCTTCATGGCCGAGACAGAGCGCCAAGTCGAAGAGCATCTCGCCAGCCACCTGACCCGGCTGCCGGAGCACGACGCCGCGTCACGCGCGATCGTTCGGCAGATGAAGGACGACGAGGCCGCGCATGCCGCCGCGGCGGAGCGTTCGGGCGGCATCAAGCTGCCGATCCCGGTCCGCTGGGCGATGCGTGCCGCGGCCAGGGTCATGACGACCACCGCACACCGCCTCTGACCCTCAGCGTCGTCGCCGCAGATGGCGACGACGCGACGCGTCAAGCGTTCTCGACCACGAAGCTCGTCGTGATCTCGGCCGTCTTGCCGAGCATGATCGTCGCCGAGCAATACTTGTCGTGCGACAGCTTCACCGCGCGCTCGACGGCCGCGTCGGTGAGGCCGACACCGCGCACGATGAAATGCAGGTGGATCTTCGTGAACACCTTCGGGTCGGTCGCGGCGCGCTCGGAAGTCACGACGACCCGGCAACCACGCACGTCGTGGCGTCCGCGCTGCAGGATCAGCACCACGTCGTACGCCGTGCAGCCACCGGTGCCGGCCAGCACCGTTTCCATCGGCCGCGGCGCGAGGTTGTGACCGCCGCCATCGGGCGCGCCGTCCATGGTCAACAGGTGACCGCTGCCGGTCTGTGCCGAAAACGCCATGCCGTTGGCCGGCATCCAGTCGATCGTGCATTCCATCGCGTCGAAACTCCGTCGAATCATCCGAATTGCGCACCGATGCGGGGCGGCATGCACTGCATTTTGCCGGCGACATCGCGAGCTCCACTTTCTTCACGATCTTCACGCGAAGACCGCGCGGCGATATTGCAGCGCAGCATGAAAACGTCTACACTGCCTCGCATTCGGGAAGGCGAATTTGCTCCCGAGCCGATTGTCTCCTCCACCTCCTCCATTGGTGGATTCAGCCCAAGGCAGTGATGCCTTGGGCTTTTTTCTTGGGCCGTGCGCGGACGTATGATGCGGCGCCGCAAATCCGCGGCAGGCTGGAGACTGCATGGCGCCCCCGACGAAAAAGAACAAGAACAAGAACGACGACACCCGCAAGAGCTCGACCAAGACAGCATCGCTGCGCGGCGGCCTTTCGCTGGCCGACTACCTGCAAAAGATCCTGACCGCGCGGGTCTACGACGTCGCGACCGAAACGCCGCTCGAGCTCGCGCGCAGCCTCAGCAAGCGCGTCGCGAACCAGGTGCTGCTCAAGCGCGAGGACACGCAGCCGGTCTTCAGTTTCAAGCTGCGCGGCGCCTACAACAAGATGGCGCATCTGACGCCCGAACAGCTCGCGCGCGGCGTGATCTGCGCGTCGGCCGGCAACCACGCGCAAGGCGTCGCACTCGCGGCCCGGCAGCTTGGCTGCAAGGCGACGATCGTGATGCCGGTCACCACGCCCAAGGTGAAAGTCGACGCCGTCCGCACACTCGGCGGCGAAGCGGTGCTGCACGGCGAAAGCTACTCCGACGCCTACGCCCACGCGCTGGAGCTCGAGAAGGCGCACGACCTGACCTTCGTCCATCCGTTCGACGACCCGGACGTGATCGCAGGACAAGGCACGATCGCGATGGAGATCCTGCGCCAGCATCAGGCGCCGATCGATGCGATCTTCGTCGCGATCGGCGGTGGCGGACTGATCTCAGGCGTCGCGGCGTACATCAAGTCGGTGCGCCCCGAGATCAAGGTGATCGGCGTGCAGACGAACGACTCGGACGCGATGCTGCGCTCGGTGAAGTCGGGCAAGCGCGTGCAGTTGCACGACGTCGGCCTGTTCGCCGACGGCACCGCGGTCAAGATGGTCGGCGAAGAGACCTTCCGCCTGGCGCGTGCGCTGGTCGACGAGTACGTCGTCGTCGACACCGATGCGGCCTGCGCGGCGATCAAGGACGTGTTCCAGGACACACGCAGCATCCTCGAGCCCTCCGGCGCCTTGAGCGTCGCGGCGATCAAGCAGTACGTGGACACGCATTGCTGCAAGGGCAAGACCTTCGTCGCGATCACCTGCGGCGCGAACATGAACTTCGACCGGCTGCGCTTCGTCGCCGAGCGCGC
Organism: Burkholderiaceae bacterium; assembly: GCA_036568605.1. Classification (GTDB taxonomy): domain Bacteria; phylum Pseudomonadota; class Gammaproteobacteria; order Burkholderiales; family Burkholderiaceae_C; genus DATCSE01. The sequence continues at coordinate 6,670 of DATCSE010000396.1, forward strand.
CGAGGTGGGCGAAGAGCGAGAGGCCTTGTTTGCGGTGACGATCCCCGAGGAACGCGGCAGCTTCAAGCGCCTGTGCGAGCTGATCGGGCCGCGCGCGGTCACCGAGTTCAACTACCGCATCTCGGACACACGGCAGGCGCATGTGATGGTGGGCCTCGCGACGGTCAACAGAGGCGAATCGGACAAGCTCGCGCACACCTTCGAGCGCCACGGCTTCGAGACGCTGAACCTCACGCACGACGAGCTCGCCAAGCAGCACCTCCGGCACATGGTCGGCGGGCGCAGCGCGCTTGCGCGCGACGAGCGGCTTTACCGCTTCATCTTCCCTGAGCGACCCGGCGCACTGATGCGCTTCCTGTCGACGATGCATCCGGGCTGGAACATCAGCCTGTTCCACTATCGCAACCAAGGCGCGGACTACGGCCGGATCCTGGTCGGCATCCAGGTGCCGCGCGCGGACCGCAAGGAGTTTCGCGAGTTCCTCGAGACGCTCGCGTACCCGTACGAGGACGAGACCGACAACCCGGTCTATCGGCTGTTCCTGCGCTGACGCGCCAGCGTCGCGAAGCCGCCGCGGCGCGGACCGATTGCCCCGAAGCGCCCGCGAGCCCCACAATCGCGCCATCATGTCGGTCAACCGCTCGCTGATCACGCCCACCTCCAATCCGCTGATGGAGCAGGCGCTGCGCAAGAAGCTGCAGCGCCGCGCGGAGACGACCGGTGGGCTGGGCGAGCTGGAGCCGCTCGCGGTGCGGCTCGGGCTGATCCAGAACACGCTGAAGCCGCGCTTCCGCACGCCGCAGATCACGATCTTCGCGTCCGACCACGGGCTGGCGGTCGACGGAATGAGCGGCGCCGGGCCGACGGGTCGGCAATCGACCGCGCAACTCGCGCAGCAGCTGCTCACGTCGCAATTGCCGGTCGCCGTGTTCGCGCGCATCCAGGGGCTGGAGCTGTCGGTGGTCGATTGCGGCGTCGCCGAGTCCGTCGCGCCGCACGCGCGGCTGCTCGCGCGCAAGATCGCGCATGGCACGCGCAACGCGCGGGTCACCTCGGCGATGTCGCTGGACCAGGCACACGCGGCGATCCGTGCCGGCATGGAGATCGCCGACTCGCTCGCCGGCAACGCGGTCGCGTGCGCCGGCATCGGCGTCGGCTCGCATCAAAGTGCGGCGCTGGTGCTGTCGCGCCTGTCGGGTGCGCGGCTCAGCGATCTGCTGATCTCCGGGCCCGACATGGAAGAGCGCGAGCTCGCGCATCTGATGTCGGTGCTGCAGGCCGCGCAGGCGCGCCACAAGGACGTGATCGATCCGGTCGAGGTGCTGGCCGCGTTTGGCGGCTTCGAGATGGCGATGATGGTCGGCGTGATGCTGGTGGCAAGCAGCAAGCGCCACCTCGTCGTGGTCGACGGCATGCCCGCGTGCGCCGCGCTGATGGTCGCCGCGCGCATCGCGCCCGCGGTCACCGACTACTGCGTCTATGCGCGCAGCCACAGCCACCAAGGCCTGGACCAGGCGTTCGCGCTGTTTCACGCGTCGGCGCTGCTCGAGCTCGGCATGGAGAGCACGGACGGCACCGGCGCCACCCTCGCCTGGCCGCTGGTGCGCAGCGCCGCCGCGCTGCTCAGCGAAGTGGCCGAGGGCGAGGACGCGGGGCCCACGCATCCCGGCACGATGAACTCGAACTTCGATTCCGGCCGCGGGATGCTGCCGACATCGGGGCCCAGCGCGCTCACGACAGGCACGCGTCCGGGCTCGCTGCCGCCGGTCTCC
>DATCSE010000397.1:0-22070 GCA_036568605.1 Burkholderiaceae bacterium
GACACTGCCCGCCTCGGCCACCGCCACGAAATGCCGCAGGCTCTTGAATTCGCTGACCATGCGTCGTGTCCAGTCTCGGTGTGCAGGCCATATCGGCTGCGTATGGTGGGGTCCCATCATGGTATTGGACAACCGGGGCCAGCGTTGCCGATCATGCCGGCATGACGCCGTCGTCCTCCCGCATCGACCCGTTGTGTGCGCTGAGCGCCGTCGAGCTGCGCCGCCTGATCGTCACGCGCGAGGTCTCGCCGCTGGAGCTGACGCGTGCCGTGCTGGACCGTGCGGACGCATTGCAGCCGCAGCTCAACTGCTTCATCACGCTGTGCCGCGACGACGCGTTGCGTGCCGCGGCCGATGCCGAGGCAGCCGTGCTGCGCGGCGACACGCTGGGGCCGTTGCACGGCATTCCGTACACGGTGAAGGACCTGGTGCACACGCGCGGCGTGCGCACCACCTACGGGTCGCGGCTGTATGCCGACCACGTGCCGGACGACGATGCCGAAGCGGTGGCGCGCATGCGCCGCGCCGGTGCCATCCTCATCGGCAAGACGACGACATCGGAGTTCGGCGCCAAGTGCCTCACCGATGCGCCGCTGTTCGGCCGCACGCGCAATGCCTGGCATCCGGACCGCAGCAGCGGCGGGTCCAGCGGCGGCGCGGCCGCGGCGGTGGCCGCCGGGATCGCGCCGCTGGCCATCGCGACCGACGGCGGCGGCTCGACGCGCATTCCGGCGGCCTGCAACGGCGTCGTCGGATTGAAGCAGAGCCTGGGCGTGGTGCCGCACAGCCAGGTGCAGGACGCCTTCGGCAACTACACCTACGTCACGCCGACCACGCGCACCGTGGCCGACACCGCCTTGATGCTGCAGGCACTGGCCGGCGAGCATGCATCGGACCCGTGGTCCATCGGCGTGCCGCTCGAAGACTTTCCGGCCGCGGCGCGCGCCGAGGGCGAGCTGCGCGGCTGTCGCATCGCGTTTGCCGCGAGCCTGCCCGGACGCCCGGTCGCGCAGTCGGTGCGGGTTGCGTTCGAGCGCGCGTTGGCCGTTCTGCGCGGCCTGGGGGCCGAGACGATCGCGATGCCGACCGATGGCTTCGACATCGAACCCTTGTGGCGCGTCATCAACCACACGAGCTGGCGCGGCCGCTTCGCCGCGATGGCCGCGTCGGATGCGGACCGGATGAGCCCGTCGCTGCTTCGGCAGCTCGCGCTGGCCGAAGGCGTCGATGCGGTGGCCTTCCAGCAGGCGATGTTCGAACGCACGGCCTTGTTCCGCCGCGTGCAGGCGCTGCTGTCCGAGCACCAGGTGCTGGCGATGCCCACGCTCTCGTGCACCGCGCTGCCGATCGAGCAGGACCTGTTCGGCGCGATCGAGATCGACGGCTGTAGCTACCCCGAGGTGCGCGCCAACTGGTTCCCCTGGACGATGCCGTTCAACCTGACGGGCCATCCCGCCATCACGCTGCCGTGCGGCTTCGATGCCCAGGGCCTGCCGATCGGCTTGCAACTGGTCGGCCGCTTCCGCCAGGACGCCGCGCTGCTGCGCACGGCGGCGTTGTTCGAAGCCGCGATGCAGCGCTGCGCGCTTTGGCCCGGCGTCGCCGAGCCGACTCGCCGCACTTGACTGGGGTCGCACGCGGCTGCTTGTTTCTTCGTACGCCAACCCGGAGTTGCTCATGCCCAGAATGCTCAGGACTTTCCTCATGGCCCTCACGCTGGCATGGGCCGGCTCCGCGGTGCAGGCGCAGGGCACCGCCCTGACCCGGCTCATCGTCGGCTTTCCGCCGGGCGGCCCGCTGGACAACCTTGCTCGCGCACTGGCCGAACCGCTGCGCGCGGCGCTCAACGAGCCCGTGGTCGTGGAGAACAAGCCAGGCGCTTCGACTCGGCTGTCGATCGACCATGTGAAGCACGCCCGCGCCGACGGCAAGACCATCCTCATCGGCTCGACGCCGCCGTTCGTGCTGTTCCCCATGACCTACGGCCGCCTGTCCTACGACGCCGACCGTGACTTCGTGCCGGTGGCTCACCTGGCCAACGTCCCGGTGGTGCTGTCGGCCGGCGCGCAGCAGCCGTTTCGCACGCTGCCCGACTACCTGGACTGGCTGCGGCAGCATCCCGACCAGCGCGGCATCGGCCTGACGAACCTGGGCGGGACGCTGCACTTCAGCATCCTCAGCCTCGCCAAGGAGACGGGCCTCCCGCTCGGCGCCGTCAGCTACCGCGGCGGTGCGCCGCTGGTGACCGATCTGATCGGCGGCCACATCCCGGCCGCGGTCGACGCGCTGGCCAGTCATCTCGAGCTTCACCGCGCGGGCAAGGTGCGCATCCTCGCCGTGGGCGGAGCCCAGCGCACGAAGTGGCTGCCCGAGGTTCCGACGTTCAAGGAGTCGGGCTACAAGGGATTCGACTACGCCAATGCCTCCTATGCCGCCTTCGTGCCCGCCGGGACGCCCCAGGATGTCGTCACGCGCCTGGAGCAGGCGATGGTGGCCGCGATGAAGACGCCCGCGGTGCGCGAGCAGCTCGATCGCATCGGTCTGGAGGCGACCGGCCTGCCCGGCGCCGAAGTCCACCGCGTGATGCAGGCCGAACGCAGCTTCTGGCGGCCGGTGGTCGCCGCGTCGGGCTTCAGGGCCGAGGATTGAATCGTTCGGCTTGGTCCTGAAGAAGACGAGCCTGTGCGCCCGCTAGTGCCAGTTCCCGATCCGCAGGTCGTGCGGCGCGGGCCTGCCCTGGCCGGTCTCGACCAGGTCGCGCAGGCTCAGCAGGAACGTCGCCCACTTCGTGCTGCAGTGGGCCATGAACTCCACCTCCTCGCGCCACTTCCGGTGGCCGAACATCACGATGGTGTAGCCGTCCTGATGCGAGAGGAAGAACTCGATGTCGGTGCCGACCCACTCGTCAGGCCCGGCCTTGACGCGCCAGCGCACCTTCTGGTCGGGCGCCAGCTCGAGCACGTCCATGTCGAAGCCACCGATCTCGTCGCCGGTCTCGGTGTGGAAGCGGAACGCGACGACCCCGCCAACTTCCGAGTGGCCCGTGGTCGCGGCGGTCCACCAGCTTGCGAGCCCGTCGACGGTCGAGAGCGCGGCATAGACCTTCGATGCGGGCGCCTTGATCCCGACCCTGTGAACGATATCCACCATGGTGATCTCCGATTTGCGTGTGTTGATGGGCTTGGGTGACGAGGCGCCGGGTGGCGCCGTCCAGGCCAATCTACGCGGGGGGAGCTCACCACCGTGAGTAACAAGATCGTCGCGAATCCGCGCGCGCAGTCCCAGCGTTCGCGGGCTCAGCGCCTGCGCTGCGCCAGCGCCTGCACCACCGCGATGAAGCGGTCCACCTCTTCGCAGGTGTTGTAGAACGCCAGCGAGGGTCGCACCGTGGCTTCGAGGCCGAAGCGGCGCAGGATGGGCTGCGCGCAGTGGTGGCCGGTGCGCACCGCGATGCCTTCGCGGTTCAGCGCCTGGCCGACCTCGTCGGTCGTGTACCCGTCCAGCACGAACGACAGCACGCTGGCCTTGTCGCGCGCGGTGCCGATCAGCCGCACGCCGGGAATCGGCTGCAGATGATGCGTCGCGTACGCGAGCAGGTCATGCTCGTAGCGACCGATGTTCTCGATGCCGATGCGCTGGACATACTCCAGCGCCGCGCCCAGCCCCACCGCGTCGGCGATGTTGCCGGTGCCGGCCTCGAAGCGGGTCGGCGGCCCGTGGTAGACGGTCTTCTCGAAGGTCACGTCCTGGATCATGTTGCCGCCGCCCTGGTACGGTGGCAGGTCTTCGAGGATCTCGCGGCGGCCGTAGACCGCGCCGATGCCGGTGGGCCCGAAGATCTTGTGGCCACTGAAGACGAAGAAGTCCGCGCCCATCTCCTGCACGTTCACGCGCATGTGCGAGACCGACTGCGCGCCGTCCACGAGCGCGCAGGCGCCGGCGCGGTGCGCGAGCGCGACGATCTCCTTCACCGGCACGACCGTTCCGAGTGCATTCGACACCTGCGTGACCGCGACCAGCTTGGTCTTCTCGTTCAGCAGCCGCTGGTACTCGGCGAGGATCACCTGCCCGCTGTCGTCGACCGGAATCACGCGCAGCTTCGCGCCCTTGCGTGCCGCCAGCATCTGCCACGGCACGATGTTGGCGTGGTGCTCCAGGTGCGAGACGATGATCTCGTCGCCGGCCGCAATGTGCTTTTCGCCCCAGGTCGCGGCGACCAGGTTGATGCCCTCGGTGGTGCCGCGCACGAAGATGATCTCCTCGTCGGAGCTTGCACCGATGAACCTCTGCACCGTCTTGCGCGCGCCCTCGTAGGCATCGGTGGCACGCGCCGCGAGCTCGTGCGCGGCGCGGTGGATGTTCGAGTTCTCGTGCGCGTAGAAGTGGGCGAGCCGGTCGATCACCGACTGCGGCTTCTGCGTGGTCGCGGCGTTGTCGAACCACGCGAGCGGACGGCCGTTGACGCGCTCCTGCAGGATCGGGAAGTCGCGCCGGACCGCGTGCACGTCGAACGGCGGATGCGCGGAGGCCGACGCATGCGGCAGCGGCTCGCTGTCACGTGCGGCGAACGACTGCGGCGCGCCGTCGCGGCCGGCGAACGGCAGATCGCTCTCGCGGCTGGCGAACGGCGGCGGCTCGCTGTCGCGGCCGCCCAGCGGCAGTGCGAACTCGCTGAAGTAGTACGCGCTGGGCACGCCGATCGCGGCACCGCCGAGGCGGCTGTCCAGCGCCGGCACGGCCGTGTAGATCACGTCGGGCACGCCGTTGCCGGCTTGGGCCTTGGGCGCGCGCGCCGGCTGTGCGAGCGCGATCGACGCGAGGTCTTGTACCGACGTCGGCGCGACGTTGCCGCCGGGCACCAGCGTGCCGGGCAGCTGCGGGCCGTTGGCCAGCGGCCCGAAACTGGCGCCCGCGGGCAAGGGGTGGGCCGGCGGCTGCACGCCGCTGCCCGGCAGGCTCGCGAAGAACTCGTTCGCGAGCCGGCTCAGCGTCGCGACGTCGGGCAGGCCCGCCGGCACCGCGAGGCCGGCGTCTCCGAGGTCACTTGTAGGTGTCTGCATAGTCGTGGTACTTGCCGATCTCCACGTCTTCGAGCACCGCGAGCGCATCGGGCGTCTGCACCGCGAGCGAGCAGTACAGCGAGATCAGGTAGGACGCGATCGCCTGCCGGTTGATGCCCATGAAGCGTACCGACAGCCCCGGGCTCTGCTCGCCGGCGAGCCCCGGCTGGTACAGGCCGACCACGCCCTGGCGCTTGTCGCCCACGCGCAGCAGCAGGATCTTGGTCTTGCCGTCGGCCACCGGCACCTTGTTCGACGGGATCAGCGGAAGGCCGCGCCAGGTGATGAACTGCGAGCCGAACAGGCTGACGGTCGGCGGCGGCGTGCCGCGGCGCGTGGCCTCGCGGCCGAACGCGGCGATCGCGCTCGGGTGCGTGAGGAAGAACGCCGGCTCCTTCCAGACCTTGGTCAGGAGCTCGTCCAGGTCATCGGGCGTGGGCGCGCCGGTCAGCGGGTAGACGATCTGGTCCGGGTGCACGCTCGCGAGCAGCCCGTAGTCCGGGTTGTTGATCAGCTCGCTCTCCTGCTTCTCCTTGATCGTCTCGATCGTCAGGCGCAGCTGCTCCTTGATCTGGTCGAACGGGCTGTTGTAGAGGTCGCTGACGCGGGTGTGCACGTCCAGCACCGTGCTGACGCCGTTCAGGAAGTACTCGCGCGGCGCTTCCTCGTAGTCGACGAAGGTGCTGGGCAGCTCCGACTCGTCGCCACGGTTGGTGCAGGCCACCAGCACCGCTTCCGGGTTCTTGACCCGGTTGAGGCGGTAGATGCCAGCCTCCACGGGCAGCCATTGCAGCAGATGCGTGAGCCAGCGCGGCGAGATCGTGTCGAGTTTCGGGGCACTCTTGGTCGCGTTCGCGAGCTGCCGTGCGCCGAGGTCGCTGAGCGCGCGATGCTGCGCCAGTTCGGTCATGAAGGAACTCCTCTATTGCAGAAAAAGTGGAAAGCAAATCGACCGCGGGAATATCCGCGATGCCCCGGCTCGGCTCAACCGGCTATCGCCATCAAGCGGACTGTGCGTTCTCGCAGCGCATCAGCAGATCGGACAGCCGCACGTCGAGCGCGCGGGCGATCTTCTCCATCGTCGTCAGCGACGGCGCGACGCTGCCGCGCTCGACTTCGCCCAGGTACGAGCGGTTCAGCGCTGCGCGGTGCGCGAGCGCTTCCTGCGACCAGCGCAACTCCTCGCGGCGCTCGCGCACCGCGCCGCCGAAGCGGCGGTGCAGGTCGGGCGTCGGAACATCAAGCGTGCTCACTGGACGACCCTCACCCCGACCCTCTCCCGCAAGCGGGAGAGGGGGCAGGAGAGGGGGCAAGCGGATGCGATCGTCTCCCTCTCCCGCTTGCGGGAGAGGGCCAGGGGTGAGGGACGGTGTCTCATACCGTTTGCGGCTCCAGCAAAGTGGCCTGCGTGATGTTGCTGCCCGGCGGCACGCTGCGCGTGAGCCAGACGTTGCCGCCTATCGTCGAGCCCTTGCCCAGCGTGACGCGGCCGAGGATGGTGGCGCCCGCGTAGATCACCACGTCGTCCTCGACGATGGGATGGCGCGCGCCGCCCTTGTGCAGATGGCCGTCGGCATCGGCCGGGAAGCGCTTCGCGCCCAGCGTGACCGCCTGGTACACGCGCACCCGCTCGCCGATCACCGCGGTCTCGCCGATCACGACGCCGGTGCCGTGGTCGATGAAGAAGCCGGCGCCGATCTGCGCGCCGGGGTGGATGTCGATGCCGGTCAGCGCATGCGCCTGTTCGGCGACGATGCGCGCGAGCAGCGGCACGCCCAGCTCGTACAGGCGATGCGCGATGCGGTGGTGGATCATCGCCTCGATGCCGGGGTAGCACAGCAGCACCTCGTCGACGCTGCGTGCCGCCGGGTCGCCGTGGAACGCGGCCTGCACGTCGGTGTCCAGCAGCGCGCGTATGCTCGCGAGCGATGCGGCGAACTCGCGCACCAGCACGAGCGCACGCTGCTCGATGCGCTCGGCCTCCGCCTCGGTCGGACGGCGCAGCTGGCCGTGCTCCTTGCGTTCGATGTAGTGCAGCTCGAGCTGCACCTGCGCCAGCAGCGCGTTCAGCGCGGCATCCAGCGTGTGGCCGACGTAATAGTCCTCGTTCTCCTGGCGCAGGTCGCTGGGGCCCAGCCGCATCGGGAACAGCGCCCCGCGCAGGTTCGCGAGCACCTGCAGCAGCGCCTCGCGCGACGGCAGCTCGCGCCCGCCGGGGTCGCGCAGGCGGTTCTGCGCGGTGCGCCAGCGTGCACGCTGCTCGCGCAGCTGCGCGACGACGCTCGGGATGTCGAAGCTCATCAGTCCTGCACCCAAGGCAGGCCGTGGAAGCGCCAGCCATCGCTGCCGCCGCGGTGCTGGTTCGCATCGAGCTCGCCCTCGAAGCCTTCGAGCACGTTGAACACATTCGTGAACCCGGCCTTCGCGGCGACCTCGGCGGCCAATGCCGAGCGCTTGCCGCTGCGGCACAGCAGCAGCACGGTCTCGTCCTTCTTGACCTTGGCCTCCAGCTCGCGCGCGAAGCGCGGGTTGCGCGTCAGCGCCGTGCCGGTGGCCCAGGCCACGTGCAGGCTGTCCGGCACGTGGCCGACGAACTTGCGCTCTTCGGCGGAGCGCACGTCGACCAGCTTGGCGAGCCCGGCTTCGACCAGCGCCCAGGCGTCGCGCGGCGGCACACCGCCGGCGTAGGGGAGCTGGGACGCACGCGCCGCGGCGCGTGCGTCGTCCAGCAGGGACAGGAGCGGGGAACGTTCGAGGATCGCGGACATGGCGAGCGGATCGTGAGTGGCGATAGCCACCAGACTAGGGGCGCGCGCCCCGGCCGTGAACCAATCAATCCGAATTTGCTTTGCAGCGATCGGTGTCGGTCAGCCCCAGGCTCATCACGCGGCCACTGACTCGTGGACCCGCGCGCGGCTGCGCTGCCCGTCGACCGCGACCGGCAGGTCCCCGGCGATCGTCACGCGGCGCACCACGCGGTGCTGGTCGCCGTAGTCGTTGATCGCGTAGTGCTGGGTCGCGCGGTTGTCCCAGATCGCAACGTCGCCGGCCTGCCAGTGCCAGCGCACGGTGTTCTCCAGCCGCGTGATGTGATTCTGGAACAGCGCGAACAGGTGGTCGCTGTCCTGCGTGTTGTAGCCGACGAAGCTCTTGACGAAATGGCCGGCGACCAGCGTGCGCTCGCCGGTCTCGGGGTGCACGCGCACCAGCGGGTGCTCGGCCTGGATCAGCTTGCGCGTGAACACCTCGCGATAGCGCTTCGCGCCGTGCGCATCGGTCTCGACGCGGGTGGCCGCGTAGTCGTAGTCGTTGCCGTGCACGGCCCACAGGTTCTCGGCGAAGGTCTTCAGCGCCGGCGGCAGCTCTTCGTACGCGGCCGCGGTGTTGGCCCAGACCGTGTCGCCGGCGTGCGGCGGCACGAGCACCGCACGCAGGATGGAGACCTGCGGCGGCGTGGCCTCGAAGGTCACGTCGGTGTGCCACGAGTTGGCGCGGCCGCCGTGGTGCGAGTCGAGCTCGAGGATCTGCGTGCCGTCGCGCGAGGGCACGGTCGGGTGCTCGACCAGCGGCCCGAACAGCGCGCCGAAGCGCTGCTGCTCGGCATCGTCCAGATGCTGCTGGCCGCGGAAGAACAGCACCTTGTGGCGCAGCAGCGCGCGCTTGATCGCGAGGAAGGTCGGCGCGTCCAGCGCGCCCGACAGGCGGATGCCGCGCACCTCGGCGCCGATGCGGCCAGCCTGCGGCACCAGGTCCAGGGTCGGCGCGTTTGCGTCGGAGGAAGCAACCTGCTCTTGAAGTACGGCGCTCATCGTGGTTTCCTTTCGATGTCGTAGGGGAAGCAAAAGGTGAAGGGACCGGCGCTCAGAACGCCGGGATCAGCGAGCCCGCGAAATTCGCCTCGACGAACTTCTTCACGTCGGGCGACTGGAAGGCCTTGACCAGCTTGGGCACCCACGGCTTGTCCTTGTCGGCCGTGCGCACCGCGATCACGTTCGCGTACGGGCTCTTCGCGTCTTCGAGCGCGATTGCGTCGCGCGTGGGCACCAGGCCGGCTTGCGTGGCGTAGTTCGTGTTGATCGCGGACGCGTCGAGGTCGTCCAGCGTGCGCGGCAGCTGGGCCGCTTCGACCTGCACGATCTGCAGGCCCTTGGGGTTGTCGACCACGTCGGCCACGGTCGCGGAGATGCCGGCATTCGGCTTGAGTTTGATCGCGCCCGACTTCTCCAGCAGGCGCAGCGCACGGCCGCTGTTCGACGGGTCGTTCTGGATGCCGACGCGGCCGCCCTTGGGCAGGTCGGCCAGCGACTTGACGCGCTTCGAGTAGAACCCCAGCGGCGCGGTGATGGTCTCGCCGACCGCGCTGATCCGGTAGCCGCGCGCCTTGATCTGCGAATCCAGGAACGGCTGGTGCTGGTAGCTGTTGGCTTCGACGTCGCCGGCATCCAGCGCGGCGTTGGGCTGGATGTAGTCCTGGAACTCGACGATCTTCAGGGTCAGCCCGTCGCGCTCGGCGACCTTCTTCGCCACCTCGGCGATCTGCGCGTGCGGGCCCGCGGTGACGGCGATGCGGATCGTCGTCGTGGTCTCGGCCTGCGCAAAGCCGCCGGTCAGCAGGGCGAGGGCGGCACCGGCGAAAGTCCGGGCCAGCGCTCGACGCGCGGGGCGGTGGTGCGACAGCGGCATGCCGGGCCTCACTTCGCGCTCGCCGCAACCAGCGCCTGCTGGTAGTCGGTCTTCACGAATCCGGCGAACTGCTTCTCGGTGACCGCGAGGAACTCGCGCGAGCGGTAGGCATCGGCGATGTCCCGGACCCACGGCTTGTCCTTGTCCTCGGTGCGCACCGCGACGAGGTTCTGGTAGGTCGGGCTGGTCTTCTCCAGTGCCAGCGCCTCGGTCAGCTTCAGGCCGGATGCGAGCGCGAAGTTGCCGTTGACGAACGAGTAGTCGGTGTCGTCCAGCGAGCGCGGCAGTTGCGCGGCCTCGATGGGCGTCAGCTTGATCTTCTTGACGTTGACCGCGACGTCCTTCTCGGAGGCGCGGATCGGGTCGTGGCCGTCGCGCAGCCTGATCCAGCCGATCTGCTCGAGCACGACCAGTGCGCGCGCCGCGTTGGTCGGGTCATTGGGCAGCGCGACGACGGCGCCTTCCTTCACGTCCAGCGTCTTGTGCTTGCGGCTGTAGATCGCGATCGGCGCGGTCGGCACCTTCAGAACCTCCGACAGCGCGAGCTTGTTCTCGGTCGCGAACTTGGTCAGGTAGACGATGTGCTGGAACACGTTGGCGTCCAGCGAGCCTTGCGCGAGCGCGAAGTTGGGCTGGATGTAGTCGTTGAACTCGACGACCTTGACGCGGTAGCCCTTGCGCTCGAGCAGCGGCTTGATGCCGAGCTTGACCTGATCGGCATACGGGCCGGCGGTCGCGCCGATCACGAGCTCCTTCTTCGTTTCCTGCGCCGGGGTGGGCAGGGCGATCGCGGCCACGGCGGCGACCGCGGTGTACATCAGCGAGACCGCGAGGTCGCGGCGGGTGAAGGTCATGGTGCGGGTTGTCCTGGAATGAATCGATTGACGAGAAGAAAGATCAGCGCTTGTCCAGCCGCTGCGCCAGCGTGTTGCCGGCGAACTGGATGGCCTGCACCAGCACGACGAGGATCGCGACGGTGAGCACCATCACGTCGGTCTGGAAGCGGTAGTAGCCGTAGCGGATCGCGAGGTCGCCGATGCCGCCGCCGCCGACCACGCCGGCCACCGCCGAGTACGACAGGAAGCTGATCGCGAGCACGGTCAGCGCGAGCACCAGCCCCGAACGGGCCTCGACCAGCAGCACGCGTGCGACGATCTGCAGCTCCGAGGCGCCCATCGCATGCGAGGCTTCGATCACGCCGCGCGGCACGTCGCGCAGGCATTGCTCGACCAGCCGCGCGAAGTACGGGATCGCCGCGAACGACAGCGGCACCGCCGCGGCCACCGGGCCGATCGAGCTGCCGGCGACCACGCGCGTGATCGGCACCAGCGCGACCAGCAGGATGATGAACGGGAACGATCGCACGGTGTTGACCAGCCAGCCGACGATCGCGAACAGCGTGCGGTTCGCGAGCGACTGGCCCGGGCTCAGCAGGAACAGCCAGACGCCCAGCGGCCCGCCGATGAAGAGGGCCGATGCGAGGCCGATGCCCAGCATCAGCGCGGTCTGGCCGATCGCGGTCCACAGCTCCGGAAGGATCGCGACGATGTTCTCAGACATGTGCGAGCTCCTCGGGTGTCGCCGCGATGGCATCGGCTGCGGCGGCGCCGTGGTGTTCCGCACGTGCCTGGGCGCGCAGGCGCAGCAGCTCGCGCCCGAGCCCGGTGCTCGCGCGATGCGCGGGGTCGTGCACCGCGAAGCGCTCGGCGATGCTGCCGTCCTCGATCACCGCGACCTGCCGGCACAGCGCGTTCACGACCGGCAGCTCGTGCGTGACGATCACGATGGTGACGCCCAGCCGCGCGTTGATGTCGCGCAGCGTGGCGAGCAGCGCGGTGGTGGTCTCGGCGTCCAGTGCCGAGGTGGGCTCGTCGCACAGCAGCACGGCCGGCGCGCTCGCGAGTGCACGCGCGATCGCGACGCGCTGCTTCTGCCCGCCGGAGAGCTGCGCCGGGTGGCTGGCCGCCTTGTCGGCGATGCCCACCAGCGCCAGGCACTCGTGCACGCGCGCTTCGATCTGCGTGCGGCTGCGCTTTCCTTGCGGACCGGCGTGGATGCGCAGCGGGAACGCGACGTTGTCGAACACGCTCGCGTTGCCCAGCAGGTTGAACTGCTGGAAGATCATGCCGATGCCGGCACGCGCCTCGCGCAGCTCCCGCTTCGAGAGCGCGGTGAGGTCGCGGCCCGCGACCTGGACGCGGCCCTGGTCGGGCCGCTCCAGCAGGTTGATCAGGCGCAGCAGCGTGGACTTGCCGGCGCCGCTCTTGCCGACGAGGCCGTAGATGTCGCCGCTCGCGATGTCCAGCGAGGTCGGCCGCACCGCGGCGAGGTGACGGCCATCGGGAAGGGTGTAGGTCTTCGCGACCTGCTCGAGGCGGATCAGCGGTTCTGCGTGATGTGAGGTCATGAGGCTGCGCAGTCTTGCGTGGTGCGCGCGGGCTGTGAACCAATCAATTCCGCTGAGCTTCTTCTGATTCGCTTCGTAAGAGTGGAGTCGCTCGCGGCGCTTCGACAGGCTCAGCGCGAACGGAGAGTGTTCGCAGAGCGCTTCGACAGGCTCAGCGCGAACGGGGGTGTTAGCAGGGTGCTTCGATATCTCGGCGCGAACGGGGAGTATTCGCAGAGCGCTTCGACAGGCTCAGCGCGAACGGGGGTGTTAGCAGGGTGCTTCGATATCTCAGCGCGAACGGGGAGTATTCGCAGAGCGCTTCGATACCTCAGCGCGAACGGTGGTGAATCCGTTCGCGCTGAGCCTGTCGAAGCGCTCGTCGAATACTCCCCGTTCGCGCTGAGGTATCGAAGCGTGCGAGGCGCTCCTCACGCCGCCGCTGCAGGTTCCCGCCGCACCGCGAACTCCCCCAGCACATCCTCCTTGATCCGCGCAAAGCCCGCCCCAAGCCGCTCGCGCGGGTACGGCAGCTCCACCGGCACGACCCGGCGGATACGCCCCGGCCGTGGCTCCATCACGACCACCTTCTGGCCGAGGAACACCGCCTCCTCGACATCGTGCGTCACCAGGATCATCGTGAGCCCCTCGGCGCGCCAGATGCGATGCAGCTCCTGCTGCAGGTGCGCGCGGGTCAGCGCGTCCAGCGCGCCGAACGGCTCGTCCAGCAGCAGCACCTCGGGCCGGTTGACCAGCGCCCGCGCGATCGCGACGCGCTGCGACATGCCGCCCGAGAGCTGATGCGGGTACGCGGTCTCGAAGCCAGCGAGCCCCACCAGCGCGATGTGTTCGCGCACCGAGCGCGCCTTCTCGGCCTCGTCGATCTCGGCGTTCAGGAGTCCGAGCGCGATGTTCTGCTCGACCGTGAGCCACGGGAACAGGCGATGCTCCTGGAACACGATGCCTCGCTCCAGGCTGGTGCCGACGATGCGCCGGCCGTCGAGCAGCAGCTCGCCCTGGTAGTCGGCCTCGAGCCCGGCGATCAGCCGCAGCAGCGTGGATTTGCCGCAGCCGCTGGTGCCGACGACGCTGACGAACTCGCCGGGGTTGACCGTCAGCGTGATGCCGTCGAGCACCGGAAGCGGCTCGTCTCTTACGGTGTACTGCTTGCTCAGGTTCTTGATCTGCAGCGTGCCGGCATGGGGCATGGTTGCGTTTTCCTCGTTGATTCAGAACTGCGCCACCGAGCGCCCGCGCCATGCGAGCGCGCGCGCCTCGAGCCGGCTCGCGAGCCAGTTCAGCGCGTAACCGACGGCGCCGACCACGATCACGCCGAACAGCACCAGGTCCATCCAGAAATGCTCGCGGCCGTCGATCATCGTGTTGCCGACGCCCTGGCCCGACACCAGCAGGTACTCGCCGCCCAGCGTCGCGAGCCAGGCGTAGATCAGGCCGAGGTGGATGCCGGCGAACAGCGACGGCGCGGCGGCCGGCAGGATCACGCGGCGCCAGGTCTGCACGCGGCTGAAGCGCAGCACGCGCGCGACCTCGAGCAGATCGGCCGGCACGCCGCGGATGCCCTCGAACGTGTTGATCACGACCGGGAAGAACGCCGCCAGCGACAGGAACGCGACCTTGGCCGCATCGCCCAGTCCGAACCACACCGACAGCAGCGGAATCCATGCGAACAGCGAGATCTGCTTCAGCGTGTGGAAGCTGGGCCCCAGCAGCTTCTCGGCGAGCCGTGAGGCGCCGAGCAGTGCGCCGAACAGCAGGCCGGCAGTCGAACCGATCGCGAAGCCGGCGAGGTCGCGCCACAGGCTCGCGGCCAGCGCCGCGAACAGCTTGCCGCTCGCGATCTGCTCGACCGCGGTGCTCCAGACCTTCTCGGGCGGCACCAGCAGCGGCGATGTCGACCAGCCGTAGCGCGTCGCGGCGCACCACAGTGCGACCAGCGCGAGCGGCAGCACCCAGCCCCGCAGCGCCTTGGGCACGACGTGACCCTCCGTTCGCGCGCCACCCTCCAATCGCGCGCCACCATCCGTTCGCTCGCCACCATCCGTTCGCTCGCCACCATCCGTTCGCGCGCCACCCACCATTCGCGCGCCACCCTCCGTTCGCGCTGAGCTTGTCGAAGCGCCGAGTGCCGCCATCAGAACGCCTCCTTGCGCCAACGGAGCAACCGCACCTCGACCAACGCGAGCAGCTTGTCCAGCGCATACCCGACCGCGCCGACCACCACCACCGCGGCCAGCACCACGTCGAGCTGGAACAGCTGCCGCCCGTAGACGATCATGAAGCCCAGCCCTTCGCTGGAGGCCAGCAGCTCCACGACGACCAGCGTCAGCCACGCATGCGTGAGCCCGTAGCGCACGCCGTTCCAGATCGGCGCGAGCGCAGCCGGGAACACGACGCGGCTCAGCAGCTGCCATCGCGTGAACTTCAGCACCCGCGCGACCTCGATGAACCGAGTGGGCACGCCCTGGATGCCCTTGTAGGTGTTCAGCGTGACGGGGACCAGCGCCGCCTTCGCGATCAGCATGATCTTCAGCGCCTCGTCGATGCCGACCAGCAGCATCAGCAGCGGCAGCCAGCCCAGCACCGGCACCTGCGCGAACGCCTTGAAGATGGGGTAGACGTAGTCCTTGACGGTCCTCGACAGGCCCATCGCGACGCCCAGCAGCAGGCCCCCGGCAAGCCCGGCGCCGAAGCCTGCGAGCACGCGCAGCAGGCTGACCTTCAGGTTTGCCCACAGCTCGCCGCTCTGCAGCGACTCCTTGAGCGTCAGCGCCACGGCCTCGGGCGACGGCAGCACCTGCGGCGCGATCCATTCGTTGCGCGCGGCGATCCACCACAGCAGCAGCACCGCGAGCGGCACCGGCCAGGCGAGCAGCTTGTCGCGCCACGCAGCGCGCGACGCTGCCCGGAGCAGGGACCGAGCTCGACCAAGCCGGCCCTGAGCTCCGTCGAAGGGGCCCTTGACCCAGGGTTCGCGTGCGTTCCAAGAGGGCTTCGACAGGCTCAGCCCGAACGGTGGCGGGAGGCGAGTCGTCATCGCGCCGCGACCTTGCTGCCGACCAGATCACCGTTGGCGTCGTACTCGGGCCAGTAGCCCTCGAGCTTCAGCTCCTTCAGCGCCGCGTTCAGGTAGCGGCGGTCGAACCACGACTCGACCTCGGGTTTGCTGCGCGTCAGCTTCAGGTTGAACGCTTCGGCGGCCGCGTCCTTGTAGCGTGCGACCAGGAACGGATCGAGCAGCGGCGACAGGCGCACCCGCAGCGGCTGGCCGATGAAGTCCTCTCGCCAGATGTTCTCGGGGTATTCCGCCTTGCCCCACTGCGCGAACAGCTCGCCGCGCTGCTGCTCGTCGGAGTACGCGCGTGCGGCCTTCACGACGGTGGTGACGACGCGCTGCACGATCTGCGGGTGCTTGTCGGCGTACTCGTCAGCCACCAGCAGCACGGTCTGGCGCGTGTAGCGGTAGGAGTCCTGCGCCGCCGACCAGACGATCTTCGCGGAGCCTCTTTCGCGCAGCTTGAAGAGCTCGACATAACCGAACGCCGCGTCGATGTCCTTGGTGGTCAGCGCGGCCTGCGCGCCGGCGGTGTCGAGGTTGATCAGCTTGAGATCGCTCTCCTTCAGGCCCTTGGCCGCCAGCGCGCGCACCGCCGCGAGGTGCAGGTTGGTGCCCTTGAACACCGCGACGCGCTTGCCCTTCAGGTCCTCGAGTTTCGCGATCGTGGAGTCCGGCGGCACGCCCAGGTACAAGCCGTTGCGCACGCCGCTGGCGACGATGATCCGGGTCTTCACGCCGCCGGCGCGGTGCACGATGGACGGCAGGTCGCCCTGCCAGGCGAAGTCGAGCTGGCGGTTGACCAGCGCCTCGTTGACCGCCGGGCCGGCGCCCTTGAAGAAGATCCACTCGACCTTCAGGCCGTCCTTCTCGAACTCCTTCTCGAGCAGGCCTTGCGCGTTGACCAGGCCTATCGTCGAGCTGCCGGTGCGCGGCGGCGTGCCGACGCCGCCGGTCGCGACGCCGATGCGGAGGGTCGGCGGCGCGCTGCCCTGCGCGTGGGCACCAGGGGCCAGCGCGGCCGCCGTCAACAACAAGGCGATGGCGGCGATCGCCATCCGGCTGATGGAGTTCATGAGGATGATCGTGTGGGGTTGGTGCCAGCGCGAAACCATAGTGAGCGCCGCCGCGCTTGTGAACGCAGCATTTCCGTTTTGTTTATGCGCGATAGGTTTCCGCGCTCGTGCATGCGCGGGATTTCCGGCCTTGCGCGACGCATCCGCGACGCGCAAGATGCCGGCTTCTCTCATCCCGATGGAGATGCCCATGAAGCGCACCCTGCTCGTCGTGGCCCTTGCCGTTGCCGCCGGATCCGCGTTCGCGCACAACTGCCCGAACGAGATGAAGGCGATCGATGCGAAGCTCGCGGCCAGCCCGAAGCTGAGCGACGCCGATGCCGCGAAGGTCAAGCAGCTGCGTGCCGAGGGCGAGGCTGCCCACAAGGCGGGCAATCACGACGCGGCGATGAAGGCGCTGGGCGACGCGAAGAAGATTCTCGGCATGTGACGAACCCCGGCGGCTCCGGCCGCTGTCACGGCCTTGTCATGCGACGGCCCTAATTTGCCGGGCATGAATGCCTATCTGTCGTCGCGCCCGGTGGTCCTGAGCCTCGCGTTGCTGTCGGGAGTGCGCGAAGTCGTCGCGCTGTGGCGCGCGCGTCGCTGGGGACGCACGATCGCTCGTCGTTGACGACCCTGGACTCGCTTCCCGAGCTGGCCGAGCTGGAGCAGGTCATCGCGGCCGGCGGGCCGGCGCTGACCCGCGAGGTGGTCTGCGAGATCGACCCGGTCGCCGGGTCATCGTCGCGCCTTCCGGTGCTGGCGATCACGCTGGGCAACCCCGACCCGGCCGTGCCGGCGGCCGGCTTCTTCGGCGGCGTGCACGGCCTCGAGCGCATAGGCGCGGAGGTCGTGATCGCGCATCTCGCCAGTCTCGTGATGCGCCTGCGCTGGGACAGCAGCCTGCACCGGCAGCTCGAGTCGCTTCGCCTGGTGTTCATGCCCATCGTCAACCCCGGCGGCATGGCGCGCTCGACCCGCGCCAACCCCAACGGCGTGGACTTGATGCGCAATGCGCCGATCGATGCCGAGCATCCGGTGCCGTTCCTGATCGGCGGGCAGCGCCAGAGCAGCCGGCTGCCGTGGTACCGCGGCGCGGCCGGCGCGGCCATGGAGGCCGAGAGCCAGGCGGTGTGCCGCATCGTCGAGCGCGAGTTGTTCGCGCGGCCGTTCAGCATGGTCGTCGACTGCCACTCGGGCTTCGGCACGCGCGACCGCGTCTGGTTTCCGTATGCGCACACCGCGCGGCCGATCCCGCACCTGGCCGATGTGCAGGCGTTCCAGCGCATCCTCGACGAATCGCATCCGCATCACCGCTACATCGTCGAGCCGCAGAGCCGCCAGTACCTGGCGCACGGCGATCTGTGGGACCACCTCTATATGCGCACGCTGGCGCAGCAGCCGCAATCCACCTTCCTGCCGCTGACCCTGGAGATGGGCTCGTGGCTGTGGGTCAAGAAGAATCCGCGGCAGCTGTTCTCGCGCCACGGCATCTTCAACCCGCTGATCGGGCACCGCCGCGAGCGTGTGCTGCGCCGGCACACCGGGTGGCTGGACTTCGTGATGCGCGCCGCGCAGAGCTATGCGCGCTGGCTGCCGCAGGGCGCACAGCGCGAGGCGGCACATGAAGCGGCGCTGTCGCGCTGGTACCGGAGGTCATCCGTTTGAGATCGAACGATGCCGCGCATGTGCCGCCGTGGGTGCTGCTGCGCGGTCTGACGCGCGAACAACGCCACTGGGGCACGTTCGTGTCGGCGCTGCAGCAGGCGCAGCCGGATGCGCGCGTCGTCACGCTGGACCTGCCCGGCAACGGCGAGCTGCATCGCGAGCGCAGTCCGGCGCAGGTCGACGCGATGGCCGCGCACTGCCGGCAGGCGTTGCGCGATCGCGGCATTGCGCCGCCGTACCGCGTGCTCGCGATGTCGCTGGGCGCGATGGTCGCGACCTCGTGGTGCGTGCAGCATCCACAGGACATCGCAAGGCTGGTGCTGATCAACACCAGCCTGCGGCCGTTCAGCCCGTGGTACCACCGGCTGCGGCCACGCCGCTACGCGACCTTGCTGCGCCTGATGCTGACCCGACCCGGCGCGGCGGCCTGGGAGCGCGCGGTCCTGCGGCTGACGAGCAACGCGCAGCCTCTCGACGATGCCCTGGTGCAGCGCTGGGCCGGCTACCGTGGCGAGCGACCGGTCAGCGCGGCCAACGCGCTGCGCCAGTTGTGGGCTGCCGCACGCTACCGCGCACCGCGCGCGAAGCCGTGTGCCGAGGTGCTGCTGCTGGCCAGCGCGCGCGATGGCCTGGTCGACGGCCGCTGCTCGGCAGCACTCGCGCGGGCCTGGGATTGCGATCTCGTGCTGCACCCATGGGCGGGCCACGACCTGCCGTTGGACGACGAGCGCTGGGTCGTCGAGCAGGTGTGAGCCCGCGCGCGCCCGCTCGGGCGCCGCCGCGATCAGAGCGACACGCTGACCATGCGCTCGCCGAACCAGCCGCCGGTGGCGCCGCCGTTCAAGCGCGCCTTGACGCCGACCCGGTAGTTGCCGGCCGGGATGTTGTAGGGGATCAGCGCCGTCACCGCATTCGACGTCCATCCGTCGAAGCCGGCCGTGCCGTTCGACGCGCAGAACGCATCGCCGGAACCGACGGTCGGTGAGGCCGTATGGACCACGGCGCCGGCGGCATTGATCAGCACGATGTCGACATCGACCCAGGCCGAGGTGTTGCCGGCCGGCGCATTCACTGCGCACTCGGACGCGAAGGTGACGATCAGCCGCTGGTTCGCGGGCTTCGCGAAGACGTTGGTCTGCATGCCCGGGATGTCGACCTGCGCCGCGCCGGTGAAGGTCCAGTTGACGCCGTTGACCGCGTAGCCGAGGCTGTGCGCCCAGGCGCTGGTCGCGACCAGCGCGCCGGCAGCCGCCAGTGCAGCGGCGAAGCGGCTCAAACGAGAGGTTCTTGCATTCATGGTCGATTCCTTGCGGGGCGTGATGACCCAACCGCGACCAGCCCCGAAAGGCCGCGACGGGAGGAAACGGGTGAGTTCGGTCGTCACCAGCGCGGCGCGGAGCCGGCTGCGTGGATGCGACGTCGAGGGTGGCCGAGAAGCGGCCGGCGGATCAGCGTGTCTTCACGGACCGCCGCCGGTCTGCTGTGCGAGGCGGCGCGACGTGTCGGCTTCGCGGGCGAGGGCTTCGAGCCGCTTGTTCGCCTCCTGCGCAATGACCGCGTCCGGCAGATAGCGCGCGGTCTCCAGCGCCTGCGTCAAACCGGTGGCGTCGCCGTCGTAGGCTTGCAGCGCGAACTCGAAGGCCATCAGCCGCAGCGTCGGCGAGGCATCGGTTTCGTAGATCGTCTTGAGCATCGCCTCGGGCACGCCACCTTCGGCTTGCGCCTGCAGCAAGGCGTCCTGGCGCTGCGTCTCGGTGCCGTTGCGCAAGGTGCGCAGCGTGTCGTTGTTGTCGCGGGCGGGTGCCGCGAGGATGGGCGGCTCGGCGTCGCATGCGCGCGGCGCTTGCACGGCGTCGCGGCGGACCACGCCAGTTCCGGCCTGGCGCTCGATCTCGCTCAGCACCCACTTCAGTGGCTGCTGCTCGATGCGCAGGGTCACGTTGCCGTCGCGTCCGACCTCGATGAAGGGCCTTGCCGGATCGACATGCACTGCGAGCAGCGGCGTCGGCGCCTGAAGCGTGACCGCACGCGGCGCCGGCGGCGACTCTTGCCCGAGTTGACCGACCGCCCAACCGAGCGCGCCGCACGTGGCGCAGAGCCCGGCAACCCGCAACCGTTGCCACCACCACCAAGAAAGCAGTTGCTTCACTTGCGATCTCCCTGACTTGTTGCGGGGAAGTCTAGGAGGTGGTGTCGCGTGTTGCTCCCCCTAGGGCCGCAGTGTTCAGGCCCCTAAGTCATGACCCGGGTCATCGGCGTGCCCGCGTCGAGTCGATCGTGATCGTGGTGCGAGGCACGATTCCCAGTGGCGTCGACTGCAGACAGGCGCGAGCGCAAGGGCAGCAGGCGTCAGTCGTCGCGGTCGTCGTCGCGATCATCATCGCGCTCGCGATCGTCGCCGGCCCGGCCATGGTGGTCGTGCGGGTGCTTGATCTTCTGCGGCTCGAAGACCGAGCCGCCGAGGTCGTCGGCCGTGAACGTGAAGACGAACCACTGGTTCGGGTTGCTGCTGCCGCCCGGTGTGACCGCGAGGAAGTCGTTGTCGTTGCCGACGTACAGCGTGTGCTTGACGACGCCGTCGACGACGATGTCCTCGCCGAACGCCATGCCTTCGAGCTTGGCCGGGATCTGCGTGTTCGCGAGCCCCGCACCCTTCAGCGTGGCCACGATGTCGAGGAACAGCGTCTTCGGCGGGGCCTTCGCGAGCAACGCCGCTTCGCCGGTCAGCGTCGACACGTCCTCGGCGTTCGCGAGGTCGATCTTGTAGATGCGCTTGACGTCGGCCTTGCTGTCGTCGCCCAGGCCCTTGCCGTCGCGCTCGAGCACGAGCAGCTCGTGGTCGTTCAACGCGAGCACCTCGCTGCTGTTGTAGGCCTTGCTCTTGTCGGCGAGGTAGTTGTCGTAGGCGTACTGCGAGACCGCGCCGGTCTTGATGTCGACCTTGACGATGCGGTTCGCGCGGCCGCCGTCGCCGCCGTCTTCGATCAGCGGGCTTTGCACGAAGCCGAACAGCGTCTTGCCGTTGGGTGAGATCGCCAGGCCTTCCATGCCCTTGTTCGCGACCCGGCCCGTGGCGTTGCCCGAGATCTCGGCGGCGCCGACCGCCGCTTTGTGCGCGACCGCGAGCCGCGCCGGCAGCTTGAACGCGCGCAGCCGCTCGCCGGTCGCGCGATCGAACTCGTACAGGTACGGGCCGTACTCGTCGGAGATGTAGACGCTGCGACCGTCGCGCGAGACGCGGATGCCTTCAGGGTCCAGGCGCGCGTCCTGCGTGTCGGCCGAGGTGGTGCCGGCGCGGAAGTTGTCGGAGCGGCCGGAGAAGTAGTCGTGGCCGCGGTGGTTGATCGGCGGCGTCGCGCCATAGCCGTCGACCGTGCCGCCGTAGTTCAGCGGCCGGCCGCTGTAGAGCAGCGTCGTGCGCAGCAGCGTCGGGGTCAGCGTGAACGGCAGCCCGGTCGCGGCATCGGCCCGGCGCGTGAGCTGCAGGTTCAGCGTGTGGAAGCGCGGCACGTAGCTGGTCGTGTTGTCGACGTTCGATTCCCAGGCGATCGCGTTCGGACCGCGGTCGGGCAGCGCGACGAAGGTGCTGCCGCCGGCCCATGCGAGGCCGGAGCCCAGGCCGCCGAGCTGATCGGCGCGAGCGCCGTTCTCGAGCGTGTAGCTGAGGCCGGAATAGTCGCTCGCGGTACCCGGCAGCTTGCCGATCGCGATCAGGTCGATCGCGGCGGCGCGGGTCGCAACGGAGAGCGACCCGATCGCGACGAGTGCAGCGGCGAGGGCAGTGGTCCTGCGGTGGTGTGGCATGCGTATCCTCGGTGGCGGGTGGGGGTTCTTCTTCGAAAGCCGGCCATCGTGGCAATCGCAGATCACAGTTTTGTGACAGCGCCCCCTGCATCTCGGGGCCCGCGATCTGCCCCTGTATGATGCGGCGCCTCACGGGCCTCACGAGGGCTTGGAGCGCCCGCGGATCGGCGACCCGCAGCGCGGGCGACAACAGGAGATGAGTTGAGCAACATCGACGGTAATCTGCTGAACCAATTGCGCATCGAAGGCACGCACCGCGAGCCTGAGCACAGCGGGCCGCCGCACTGGCTGTGGTGGCTGCTCGCCGCCGTGATCGTGCTGGCGCTGATCGGCGGGGG
>DATCSE010000398.1:0-12168 GCA_036568605.1 Burkholderiaceae bacterium
CGGCAAGATCGTCGTCGCCGGCTGGGGTCATGTCACGACCGGCTACGCGCTCGAGCTGGTGCGCTTGCAGCGCGACGGCACGCTGGACACCACGTTCGGCAGCGCCGGCAAAGTGCTGACGATGATCGGCAGCGGCGCTGCCGAAGCGAACGCGATCGCGATCCAGGCCGACGGCAAGATCCTGGTCGCCGGCTCGGTCGACGAGGCGCCGAAAGGCACGAGCTTCGCGCTCGTTCGCTACAACGCCGATGGCAGCCTGGACAACGGCTTCGGCACCGGCGGCATCGTCATCACATCGTTCGGCAGCCAGTCGGACGAGGCGTTTGCGATCGCGGTGCAGGCCGACGGCAAGATCGTGCTGGGCGGCCACGCGATGAGCGCGACCCGCGGTCTGGACTTCGCGCTGGCCCGCTACAACGTCGACGGCACGCTGGACTTCGGTTTCGGCACCAACGGCCAGGTGCTCGAGCCCATCCGCGCCGGCAACGCACGCGACTCGGTCTACGCGATCGCGCTGCAGACCATCGCCGGCCAGCAGAAGATCGTCGCCGCCGGCGGCGAAGGCGACTTCGAACTTGCACGCTTCAATGCCGACGGTACGCGCGATTCGAACTTCGGTGCCGGCGTTGCGGAGTTCGGCTCGGTCATCGGCGCCGCGCGCGCGGTGATGATCGGCGCGGACAACAGAATCATTGTCGCGGGCCACATCAATGAGGACTGGGCGATGCTGCAGCTCGACGCAGACGGCATCGCCGACCAGAGCTTCGGCAGCGGCGGCCGTGTGATCACGCAGCTGAGTACGACCAACTGGGACGAGGCGCAGGCGCTGGTCCGCCAGGCCGACGGCAAGATCGTCGTCGCCGGCTGGGTCCATGCCGGCGCCGGCTCGAACGGCGACTTCGCGGTGGCCCGCTACAACACCGACGGCACGCTCGACACGGGCTACGGCAACGGCGGCATCACCATCACGCCGGTCGCGCCCGGCACCAAGGCCGATGAAGCCCGCGCGATCGTGCTGCAGGCCGACGAGCGCGTGCCGACCGTGCGCAGCCTGCTGGCCGGCTCGGCGAACGATTCGAACTACGACTTCGCGGTGACGCGCTACTGGCACTGAGCCATTCGTCGAGATGGATGGCTCCATCTCGACTCGTGCGCCGGGCCCTTCGCGGGCTCGGCGCTTTTTTGCGTCGGTGCGATGCCGGCGGCTGCCGGGTCAGGACCCGGCGTGATCGTGCCAGCACGCCGCAGCCTGGCCGCGCGTCTCGACGCCGAGCTTGCCGAGGATGTTCGCGACATGGCGCTTCACGGTGTGCGGGCTCAGGTCGAAGGCACGCGCGATCAGCTTGTTGCTGTCGCCGGCGGCCATCCGCTGCAGCACCTCGCGCTCGCGCTCGGTGAGTGGGTCCAGGCGCGCATCGCCCGGCGCGGCGCGTGTCGCGACGACGGCGCCGGCCTCCGTGACGGACGCACCGGCAACCGGGTGGGCCGCGACCGCCGCCTCGCCGCCACGTGTGGTCCGCGAGATCGCGGCAACGCGCGCGAGGGTCGCGCGCTGCGTCGCATCGAGCCGCGTTTCCCACGGTGCTTGCGCCAGTGCCTCCAGCATCTCGGTCCCGGCCAGCAAGGCGCCGCCGATGCGCTCGCCGCGCTGCGCATCGGCGAGCCATGGACGCAGCGTCGCCGCGGCCGCATCGAGATCGCCGAGACGGCGCTGCACCGCGGCCAGCATCACCTGGGCCTGCGTCGCCGGGAAATAACACGACGGCTCGATCGGCCCCGCGATGTCCGCGAGCAGCGCCGCCGCACGCTCCAGCTCGTTGTCGAGCAGCGCGATCATCGCGGCGCTGAAGGCGCGGTTCTTCGCCGCCGGCGCTTGCCACTCGAGCGGGTTCGCGACGGCACGCAGCTCGACATCGAGCGAGCGCAGCCGCGCGCCATCGTTCAGCAGCCAGCAGGCGCGGATGTGGTTGAAGAGGATCTCGTACGCATGGGTCAGCCGATTGCCCGGCGACGAGTCATGCTTCAGGTCGTGCTCGCACGCGTCGGCCGCGGCGTGGCTCGCGAGCGCGTCGCCGCGCAGCGCGTGCAGCACGGTGTTGACCATGTGGCTCTCGGTCGTGACGCTGCGCGGCGAGCCGAGCCAGCGGCAGTCTTCGTCGGCGCGCGCGAGCTGCTCGAACGCCCGGTCGAGCTCGCCGCGCTCGAAGGCACGCATTGCACGCGAGTACAGCACGCCGGCGCGCAGATGACTGGGTGCATCGCCGTTGATCGAGAGCGCGGTGCGGTCGAACCGCTCGGCCAGCGGCGCGAGACCCGGCAGCCCCGTCAGCAGGCTGTGGAAGAAGCACAGGGTCCAGACGTCCGGGTCGGGCACGCGCTCGAGCGCATCCAGCATCTCGCCGAACAGCGGCGCGACGTTGGCGGTGCGCATGGTCGCGTACTCGACCCAGAGCAGGCCGAAGGCGACGAACGCGCGCAACGCGTCGTCCAGCGGCAGCCGGCGCAGCGCGGCCAGCTCGTGCACCGCCTCGTCGAGCCGGCCGACGCTCTGGATCATGATGCTGTGGTAGGTGCGCGAATGCCAGGCATCGCGCTCGCGCCCATCGCGCAGGAAGCCGGCGGTGGCGCGTTCGAACGAGACCGCGGTGCGGTCGAAGTCGAACTCGATGAAGCCGGCGATGCCGTGCAGCATGTGCAGGTCGGGGCGGCGCTCGAGCTGCTCGGCCGGCAGCATCGCCAGCACCCGCGCGAACGCGTTGCGGCCCATGCCGATCAGCTGCATGCCGTGACGCAGGATCATGCCGGCGGCCGCATCCCAGTCGCCGGCGCGGGCCAGGAAGCCGATCGCGCGCACCACGTCGGGCTCGCCGGCCGCGGCGCGGCGCAGCAGCCCGGCGAGTTCGTCGGGGTGGTCGCGCTGCAGCCGGTCCTCGAGGAAGTCGCGGAACAGGTCGTGCAGCCGCAGCGTCAGCTCGTCGGCATCGAGCACGCTGACGAACAGGCCGCGGCGCTCGATCTGCTCGAGCAGCGAGCCGGCATCGGCACGCTCGCTGACCTGGGCGCAGCGTGCCGCGGTCAACTCGGGCAGGATCGAACAGCGCAGCAGGAAGTCGCGCAGCTCGGCGGGCATGTCGGCCAGCACCTCGGTCGCGAGGTAGTCGAACAGGTGGCGCTGCGTCAGCGCGGCATTGCGCGGCGCGCCGGCGCGCGCGCTCGCACCCGCGCGCACCGACAGGCTCAAGCGCAACCCGGCGGCCCAGCCGTCGGTGCGCTTGAGCAACTCGTGCACGTCGGGGGCGCCGGGCGGCGCATTGGTCAGCAACGCGGCGACATCGGACTCGCTGAAACGCAGGTCGTACTGCCGGAACTCGGTGACTTCGCCGGCCGCGCGCCAGCGGGCCAGCGCGAGCGGAGGCTCGACCCGGCTCGCGATCGCGATGGCCCAGCGCGCCGGCAGCCGGTCCAGCACCAATTGCAGCAGCTCGAACACCTGGCGGTCGGCGATGCGATGGGCATCGTCGATGACGATCAGCCCGCGCTCGACTTCGCTGGACGCCAGCGCGTTGACGAGCTCGCCGGCGGCATCGCGCAGCCCGCGCTCGGCCAGTGCGAGCGTCGCCAGCGCCTCGGGCGCGACGCGCCACGGCAGGTCGTGCGGCTCGAGCGCCGCGGTCAGGCAGGCGAGGAAGCGCTGCAGCTGGTCGTCCTCGTCGGCCGAGACCCAGGCCAGCGCGCAGTCATCGGGCAGCAGGCGGATCTGCCGCGTCAGCGCCGCGGTCTTGCCGAAGCCGGCCGGCGCGAGCAGCAGCGTGAGCCGGCTGTACTGCAGCGCCGCGGCCAGCGAGCGCTCGAGCTCCGGCCGCTCGATCAGCCCGGCGCGCGGCCGCGGCGGCTGGATCTTGGCAAGTGCGAACGTGGGCGACAGCGACGGCGACGCTTGCATCGCGCGCATTCTGCCGCGCGGCCCCGTCGCGCGACAGGGGTCCCCCGCGGACGAATGGCTCCTTCAGGCGATGCGAGGCCGCGGCGCGATCCCGACACTGATGCCCCATGTACATCGTCCAGCACCTGCATCCCGTCAGCGGCCGCGGCGAACGGGCGCTGGCGATCGCCGGCCCGAACCTGGGCCAGACGCGCTTCGAAATCTGGCTGGGCGCGTTGGCCCCGGGCGAGCACGGCACGGTGTCGCGGCACGACGGCGAGCTGGTGGTGCTGGTGCAGGCCGGCAGCGGCAAGCTGGTCGTCGACGGCGGCCCGCAGCGCTTCATCGCGCCGTGCACGCTGCTGATCCCGCCCCGCCTGAGCTTCGAGATCGTCAACAACGGGACCGTGCCGCTGCAGCTGGTGTCGGTGTTCAGTGCGGCGCCCGCCCCAGTCACACCGCCACAGGACGCCGGCACCCTTTGACAAACCGCCGTCGCCACGCGCCGCGGATGGCCCACCGCAATGAGCGCGATGGCTCCTTCGGGCGATGTCGCGAAACGGCCCGAACGGAACACTGACGACCCTGCCGACGCCGAGTCGTGCATCGCCACCCCACCGACCCACCCAGACCCGAAGGATCCGACATGACCACCGAAACCCTGATCGACTCCGAGCTCAAGACCTCCCACGCCGCCGCGCCGGCCGCGCCGCGCTTCGACATGTACGCGTCCATCCACAAGGCGCTGCGCAGCTTCATGTGCGACACGCTGCTGCGGACGGGCAGCCTGGACGTGCACGACCCGGCCGAGCTGACCGCGACGCTGGAGCAGATCGACGCGCTGCTGAGCCTCTGTCTGGACCACATCGACCACGAAAACGCCTTCGTGCACACCGCGATCGAGGCGCGCCGCCCGGCCGGTGCGCAGCAAACGGCCGACGACCACATCGGGCACCTCGAGAGCATCGCCGCACTGCGTGGCGAAGTGGCGGCGCTGCGCGTCGCGACGCCCGCGTCGCGCTCGACGCTGGCGCACAAGCTCTATCACCACCTCGCGCTGTTCGTCGCCGAGAACTTCCAGCACATGCATGTCGAGGAGACGGCCAACAACGCGGCGCTGTGGGCGCTGTACAGCGACGCCGAGCTGCACGACATCCACGACCGGCTGCTCGCGACGATCCCGCCGGCCCAGGAGCTGCAGGTCATGCGCTGGATGATCCCCGCCTCGAGCCCGACGGAGCGCGCGATCGTCCTCGGCCAGGTGAAAAGCATGGCGCCGCCCGAAGCCTTCCTCGGCGTGCTGGCCGTCGTGCGCCCGCATCTGAACGACATCGGCTGGGCCAAGCTCGCGCCGGCGGTCGGCGTCCCGGTGCGGCCCTTCGCGGCTCGCTGAAGAGATCACACATGCGCCGCGACCAACGAGCTGGGGACGCACGATGAAACGCTGGATCAAGTACGGTGCGCTGAGCGCGCTGGGGTTGGCGGCTCTCGCCGCGATCACGCTGGCCGCCGGGGTGCAGCTGGCCGAGCGCAAGATGAACCGCCGCATCGACGTGAAGGTCGCGCCGCTGGCCGTGCCGGCGGCGGCCGGCGGCGATGCCGATCGCATCGCGCGCGGCCGCTACATCTTCATGTCGCGCGGCTGCACCGAGTGCCACGGCGTCGACGGCGCCGGCAAGACCTTCGTCGACGACGGCAAGGGGCTGCGCATCCACGCGCCCAACATCACGCCAGGCCCCGGCAACGTGGTCGCGGCATACACGACCGACGACTGGAATCGCACGATACGCCACGGCGTCAAGCCCGACGGCCGGCCGGCGGTCGTGATGCCCAGCGAGGACTACGCGCGCATGAACGACGCCGACCTCGCCGCGCTGATCGCGTTCCTGCGTACGATGCCGCCGGTCGCCGGCGAGCCGGCCAGCGTGCGCTTCCCGGCGCCGGTGCGGGCGCTCTACGCATTCGGCGCGATCCGGGACGCGGCCGAGCGCATCGACCATGCGCTCGCCCCGCCGCCCTCGGTGCCGGATGCGCCGACCGCGGCGCACGGCGCATACCTGGTCAACGCCTGCATCGGCTGCCATGGCGCGACGCTGTCCGGCGGACGCATCCCCGGCGCACCGCCGGACTGGCCGGCCGCCGCCAACCTGACGCCCGGCGCCGGCAGCGCGATGCCGCGCTACCCGTCGATCGAGGCGTTTCGCGCGATGCTGCGCAGCGGCCGGCGGCCCGACGGCAGCGCGGTCAGCCCCGTGATGCCGTTCACGGCACTGAAGGAGATGAACGACGTCGACGTGCAGGCGCTGTTCCTGCATCTGAAGTCGCTGGCGCCGATCGCCGCCGGCAACCGTTGAGCATTCACTCTCCTCTCCCGGAGGGAGAGGAGATGAGAGTGCCGCCGTCGACATGCAGAACGCGCTGCGGGAACGGGATCTGCACGCCCTGCGCGTTCAGCACGCCCAGCACCGCGAGGTTGACGTCCGAGCGCACGTTGCCCTGTCCGTTCTCCGGGTCGATGATCCAGAACAGGATCGTCAGCGTCATGCCGTCGGCACCGAACTCGCTGAGCTGGATGCCCGGCCCCGGGTCGCCCAGCACGCGCGGCACCTCGCGCAGCGCTGCTTCGAGCCGCGGCCGCAGCGCGATGACGTCCGTG
This sequence comes from Burkholderiaceae bacterium, assembly GCA_036568605.1. Classification (GTDB taxonomy): domain Bacteria; phylum Pseudomonadota; class Gammaproteobacteria; order Burkholderiales; family Burkholderiaceae_C; genus DATCSE01. The sequence goes on from DATCSE010000398.1 coordinate 6,579, forward strand.
CCGTAGGCGACCTGCACCTGCGTCTGCAGCAGCACCTTGGGGTCGGCGAGCGACGAGTTCTCGACCCGCTGCGTGATCAGGATCTCGTTCGGCACGATGGATTCGCGGCCGTTCAGCGCGCGGATCACGGTGTAGCGGGTACGGATGTCGGTGATGCGGCCTTCGAAGCCGTCGACCTTGACCATGTCGCCGATGCGCAGGCTGCGCTCGGCGAGCACGACGAAACCGCTGATGTAGTTGGACGCGATCTTCTGCAGCCCGAAGCCCAGCCCCACGCCGATCGCGCCGCCCAACACCGACAGCGCGGTCAGGTCGATGCCGGCGGCCGACAGCGCGAACAGCACGCCGACGAACAGCAGCAGCGTGCGCACGATGGTCGCGACCATCTTGCGCACCGACAGCGCGTCTCCGCTGCCGCGCAGCAGTTGCTTCTCGATCGCGGCCGACACCCACAGCGCGAGCACGAGCACGATGCCGGCCGACAGCGTGCCCTCGACGACGTTGCGCAGCGTGATGTGCGCACTGCCGATCTTCCACTGCACCTCGGCCATCGCGTCCATCAGCAGCGGGAGCACGCCGGTGATCCACAGGATCACCGCGATCCAGGCGAGCCACGAGACGCTGCGCTCGACGAGGCGCACGCCGCGCACGTTCGGGAACGTCGCGCCGAGCACGCGCACGGTGCTGCGGATCACGACCAGCGAGATCAGTACCGGCAGCGCGACCTTGAACACCGCGGGCTTGACCGTGCCGGACAGCAGCAGCTCGGCCGCATACGCGAGCGCGAGCGCGAGCACCGGGAAGAACACGCCGTCGACGATGCGCCGGCCGAACCAGATCGAGCCGACCGGCGCCTCGTCGCCGCGCAGCAGCCGAACCAGCGCCCACGCCACGAGCAGACAGCCGGCCAGTGCCGCGAGCTCGATCAGCGCGCTCGTCTGCGTCAACGCCCCGACGAGTTCCTTCAGCTCTTCCGCCTTCATAAGGCCCCTCGGCTGATGAATGCATCAGCCGATCCCCCGAGGGGATGGGGCCGGCTTGGGAACGGCCCGGCGCCGGCCCGCGGCCGCCCGACGACCACGCGTCAGATTCCGGCCAGCACCCGCACGTGCGCAGCGACGCTGCGCGCGAGCGCGCCGAGGTTGTAGCCGCCCTCGAGGCACGAGACGATGCGGCCTTGGGCATGGCGCTCGGCCACGTCCTTGATGCGCAGCGTGATCCACTCGTAGTCGGCCTCGACCAGGCCCAGCTGGCCCAGGTCGTCGTCGCGGTGCGCATCGAAGCCGGCCGAGATGAAGATCATCTGCGGCCGGAATGCCTCCAGGCGCGGTATCCAGTGCGTGGCGATCATCTCGCGCACCTCGCCGCCGCGCGTGTACGGCGGCACCGGCAGGTTGACCATGTTGTCGCCCTTGGGCTCGGTGCCGCTGTACGGGTACAGCGGGCTCTGGAAGAAGCTGACCATCAGCACGCGCTCGTCGTTCGCGACGATGTCTTCGGTGCCGTTGCCGTGGTGCACGTCGAAGTCGACGATCGCGACACGCTCGAGCCCGCGCACGTCCAGGGCATGGCGCGCCGCGACCGCCACGTTGTTGATGAAGCAGAAGCCCATGGCCGCGTCGCGCGTCGCATGATGGCCGGGCGGCCGCACCGCGCAGAACGCGTTGTCGGCCTCGCCGTCGAGCACCGCGTCGGTCGCCGCGACCGCGGCGCCGGCGGCGCGCTGCACCGCGCGCCAGGTGGCGGGGCAGGCGGCGGTGTCGGGGTCTATCGAACGCAGCGGAACGTCGCCGTCCTGCACTTCGACCAGAAGGTCCCGCAGCGCCGCGATATAACCGCTGGCGTGCGCGTAGGCCACGTCGGCCAGGTCGACCAGCGGCGCTTCGCGGCGCTGCAGCGCGACATCGACGCCGCTCGCGAGCAGGTAGTCGTCGATCGCGTCCAGGCGCTGCGGGCACTCCGGATGCCCTCGCCCCATGTCGTGTCCCCTGCATTCAGGGTGGCTGTAGAACGCGGTCGCCATCGTGTCCCTTACGTTTTGATGCTTTTCGGTTAAGGTGCTCGGATGAACCATGAGCGCATGAACGACCAACACGCATTGGCAGCCCAGCTGAACGCCCTCATCGGTCAGATTAGCACGATCATCGTCGGCAAGAGAGCGCAGATCGAGGACTGCGTGGTCTGCATGCTGGCCGGCGGGCATCTGCTGATCGAGGACGTTCCCGGCGTCGGCAAGACCACGCTCGCGCACACGCTGGCAGTCTCGCTGGGCCTGCGCTTCTCGCGCACGCAATTTACCGCGGACCTGATGCCGTCGGACTTGATCGGCGTCAGCGTCTACGAACGCAGCCAGGAGAATTTCGTGTTCCATCCCGGCCCGGTGTTCGCGCAAGTGCTGCTGGCCGACGAGATCAATCGCGCCGGGCCGAAGACGCAGAGCGCACTGCTCGAGGCGATGGAGGAGCACCAGGTCACGACCGACGGCCAGACCCGCGCGCTGCCCGAACCGTTCTTCGTGATTGCGACGCAGAACCCGACCGACCAGCTCGGCACCTACCCGCTGCCCGAGTCGCAGCTGGACCGCTTCCTGATGTGCATCACGCTGGGCTATCCGGACCGCGCGAGCGAACGTGCGCTGCTGTCCGGCCAGGACCGGCGCGAGGCGATCCACGCGTTGCAGGCGGTGATGACGCCGCAACAACTGGTGCAGGCGCAGAAGGCGGTGCAGCGGGTGCATGCGTCGGACGCGCTGCTCGATTACCTGCAGGCGCTGATCGCCGCGACGCGCTCGGGCCGCTGGTTCGTCGAGGGCCTGAGCCCGCGTGCCGGCATCGCGGTGCTGCGCGCGGCGCGGGCCCGCGCGCTGCTCGCGCAGCGCGACTACGTCGCGCCGGACGACATCCAATCGGTGCTGCCGCAGACCATCGCGCACCGCCTGGTGCCGACGGCCGGTGCCGGCCGCGGCCGGGTCGAGCAGGTGCGCGCGATGCTCGAGGCGGTTGCCGTGCCGTGAGCCTGTTGTCGTGATCGGCCGGCACATCACGTGAACCTCTCGACCGCGATCCCGACACCCGCGAGCTTCGCCCGTGCGCGTTTTCGCGCCTGGCTGCACGCGCGGCTGCCGCGCACCGACACGCTGCTGCTGACGCAGAGCAACGTCTACATCCTGCCGACGCGTGCCGGCATCGCGTTCGGCATCACGCTGGTCGTGCTGCTGCTCGCGGCGATCAACTACCAGCTCAACCTCGGCTATGTGCTGACCTTCCTGCTCGCCGGCAGCGGCGCCGTCGCGATGTACACGACGCACGCGACCCTGCGCGGGCTGACCCTGCACCTGAAGCCGCAGGTGCCGGTGTTCGCCGGCGATGCGGCGATCCTCAACGTGGTGCTGACCAGCCCGGGCACCGCCCGCTTCGGCGTCGGGCTCAAGGTCGCCGATGCTGACATCACGACACTGAGTTATGTCGATGTGCCGGCCGGCGGGCAGGCGACGGCGCAGATCAGCTTCGTGCCGCAGCGGCGCGGGATGAACGTGCTGCCGGCACTGGGCATCGAGACGCGCTTCCCGCTGGGGCTGTTCCGCACCTGGGCGGTGTGGCGGCCGGCGTCGGAGCTGCTGGTCTACCCGAAGCTCGAGCGCCCCGCGGCGCCGCTGCCGCAGGCGCGGCCGGTGCCCGGCGGGCCGACCTCGCTGCGCAGCCGCGACGGCGGCGAGGTCGAGGGCGTGCGGGCGTACCGGCGCGGCGACCCGCTGAAGCTGGTCGCCTGGAAGAAGGCCGCGAAGGCGCTCGAGACCGGCGGCGAGTTGGTCAGCCGCGACACCAGCGCGTCGGCGCATCAGGAGCAGTGGCTGGACTGGCAGGCCTGCGGGCCGCTCGCGCCCGAAGACCGGCTGTCCCGCCTGGCCGCCTGGGTGCTGGCCGCCGACCGCAACGGCCACGACTACGGGATGCGCCTGCCCGGCCACGCGCTGGAACCGGCCAGCGGCGAACACCAGCGGCGGCGTTGTCTCGAAGTGCTGGCGCTGTGGCAGTGAGAGAGCATGCAACGCCGATGAAGACACTCACCGCAGGTGAAAGATTTGTCGTCTTGGCAGACCGCAAGCGCCCGTTCGCATGACGCTGACGCTCACCCCACTCTCCCCTTGGCCCGGCTGGCGCTACCTGCCGCGCGAGGCGCGCGACACCTTGTTCCTGCTCGGCGTGATCGGCTGGACCGTGCTGCCGCACGTACCGCATCTGCCGGCCTGGTGCACGCTGCTGACGCTGGTCGTGCTGCTGTGGCGGGCGAGGCTCGCGCTGTCGAACCAGGCGCTGCCGGGGCGCTGGGTGCTGGTCGCGGTGCTGATCATCGCGGCGGGGCTGACTTACTGGTCGTTCCGCACGCTGCTGGGCAAGGAGCCCGGCGTGACGCTCGCGGTCGTGCTGATGGGGCTGAAGACGCTGGAGCTGCGCGCGCGGCGTGATGCGTTCGTCGTGTTCTTCCTCGGCTTCTTCCTGGTGCTGACGCATTTCCTGTATTCGCAGACCTTGCTGGTCGCCGCGGCGATGCTGGTCTCGGTGTGGGGCCTGCTGACCGCGCTGGTGCTGGTGCACATGCCGGTCGGCCAGCCCAGCCTGCGCATCGCGGCGCGGCTCGCGCTGCGCACCGCGCTGCTCGGCGCGCCCATCATGGCGTTGCTGTTCGTGCTGTTCCCGCGCATCGGGCCGCTGTGGGGCGTGCCGCGAGACGGCCTGTCGGCGACCGGCTTGTCCAACAGCATGAAGCTGGGCTCAGTTGCCGAGGTCGCGGCCGACGACAGCATCGCGATGCGCGTGCGGTTCCTCAGCGGTCACGTGCCGCCGCCCGAGACCCTTTACTTCCGCGGCCCGGTGCTGTCGCGCTTCGACGGCACCGAATGGCGGCCCGCAGCGCCGGGCTTCGAACCGGCGCGTGCCGCGGCCGCAATGCCCGACAACCTGCGCGTGCGCGGCGCGCCGCTGCGCTACGAGATGACGCTCGAGCCGCTGCGCCTGGCGACCGTGCCGCTGCTGGAGGCCGCCGCCAGCCCACCGGCGATCGAGGGCTATCGCGTCAGCGCACGCGACGGTCTGCAATGGGTCGCCGATCGCGTGCTGTTCGAGCGCGTGCGCTTCTATGCCGAGGCCTACACGAGCTTCGCCTACGGGCCGACCCAGCGCGCGCTGCAGCCGTCCGATCAGCTCGAGCTGCCGAGCGGCTACAACCCGCGCACCCTCGAATGGGCCGCCGCGTTGCGGCGCGACCCGCACTATGCGAACGCCGATGCGCGCACGCTCGCGCAGGCGCTGCTGCTGCACATCCGCACCGGCGGCTACAGCTACACGCTCGCGGCCGGCGAATACGGCGTCAACGCGATCGACGAGTTCTGGCTGGATCGCAAGGCCGGCTTCTGCGAGCACTATGCGGCCGCGTTCGTCGTCGTGATGCGCGCGCTGGGCGTGCCGGCGCACGTCGTGACCGGCTACCAAGGCACGGACCCGCTTCCGGTCGACGACTATTACGTCGTGCGGCAGAGTTCGGCGCACGCGTGGGCCGAATACTGGCAGCCCGGTATCGGCTGGGTGCGGGC
>DATCSE010000399.1:0-9474 GCA_036568605.1 Burkholderiaceae bacterium
GCCTTCATCTGCGCTACGCTTGCGCGCCCGCCACGAGCCGTGCCGTCCGATGAGCCCGTTCCGATGAACCCGCGAGCGCCGAACGGTGCGAGCAGCGCGCCGCCCGCCGCGACGGTCGAGGCCTTGCTCGAGCGCGCCGGCGAGCTGTTCATGTCGGCGCCGAACCAGGCCCTGGCCTGTGCCGACGAGGCGCTCGCGCTGCTGCCGCGGGTCGAACCGGACACGGCCTCCGCTGCGCACGCGCTCGCGCGGCGTGCTCGCGGCATCGCGCTGCATTTCGCCGGCCGGCACGCCGACGGCCTGGCCGAGTTGAACCGGGCGCTGGCCGCGGCGCCGCCGGAGGACCCGGCGGTGCAGTCGCGGGTGCTGCGCGCGTTGTCGATCGGCTGCGAGGTCTCCGGCGCGGTCGACGAGGCGCTGGCCTGGGCCCAGCGCTCGCTCGAGGCCGCGCGGCGCCAGCCGGAGCAGCGGCTGGTCGCCGACGCGCTGCTCAGCGTCGGCATCGCGTGCTCGCGCGCCGGCCAGTACGAGGCCGGGCTCGATCACTTCCGCCAGGTGCTGGCGCTGTTCGAATCGCGCGGCGACCGCAGCGGCTGCATGAGCGTGCTGAACAACCTGGGCATCAACTGCAAGAACCTGGGCCGCCACGACGAGGCGATCGCCTACCTCGAACACGGCCTCGCGATCGCGGCCGAGGTCGGCGATGCGGCGGCCGGCGCGGTGCTGCGCTCCAACCTCGGCGAGCCGCTGCTCGCGCTCGGCCGGCTGGACGAGGCCCGGCACGCGCTCGAGGCGGCGATCGCCGCGCTGGGCGCGGCCGGTTATCGCGAAGGCGAGATCCATGCACGCGTCACGCACGGCCGCGTGCTGCTCGCGCTGGGCCGTGCCGATGCCGCGCAGCTCGAGCTGGAGCATGCGCTGCAAGTCGCCGGGGACACCGGCGGCCGCAACGACGCGGCCCGCGCGCACCTGGCGCTGGCCGAGCTGCACAAGGCCGCCGGCCGCTTCGAGACCGCGCTGCGCCACCACGAGGCCTTCCACGCCGCCGAGCGCGCGCAGTTCAACGCCGACTCGGACCGCAGAATCGGCGCGCTGCGCGTGCAGCTCGAGGTCGCCGATGCGCGCCACGAGGCCGAGCTGCATCGGCTCAAGCATGTCGAGATCGCGCAGGCGCACGACGAGCTGAAAGCGCTGCACGCCGCGCTGCTCGCGGCCGACGGCGAAAAGAACGCGTTGCTTGCCCGGCTCGCCGAGCAGAGCCGCACCGATGCGCTGACCGGCCTTGCGAACCGGCGCTGGCTCGACGAGCGGCTGGCCGAAGAGCTGCAGCGCGCGCGCCGCCACGCCAAGCCGCTCGCGGTCGCGATGTGCGACCTGGACTTCTTCAAGCGCATCAACGACCGCTTCGGCCATGCGGTCGGCGACGAAGTGCTGCGGCGCGTCGCCGCGATCCTGCGCGAGCGCTGCCGCAGCACCGACCTGGTCGCGCGCTACGGCGGCGAGGAGTTCTGCATCGCGTTCCTCGAGGCGGATGCGGCGCACGCGGTGCGCAGCTGCGAGGACGTGCGCAGCGCGGTCGCCGCGCACGACTGGAGGCGCGTGCACCCGGCGCTCGCGGTGACGCTGTCGATCGGCGTGGCCGACCTGGTCCACGAGCACCGGGACGACGCCCGCCTGCACGACGCGCACGCGCTGCTGGCCGATGCCGACCGGCAGCTCTACCGCGCCAAGCGCGACGGCAAGAACCGGGTGCAGTGGCAGGCCGCGTGAACTGTTGCAAGCCGCGAGAACCACCGTTCACCCCTGCCCCTCAAAAACCACCGTTCGCGCTGAGCCTGTCGAAGCGCCCGCGAGACACACGCGGCTTCGACAAGCTCAGCCCGAACGGTTGGGTGAGGCTCGGGCAACATGATCAAGACGTCGAGGTCATGAGCAACAAGGTCGGCAGTCAGCCGTTCTCGAACCCTGGGTCGCCCTGCACGCCGACCAGCCGCGGCGTGTAGCCGCTGCGCGCGGCGACACGGCCGCCGGGCTGCGCGGTCAGCCACGCTTCGACCACGTCCCACACCGGCTTGGTTCCGGGTGCGTGGCGCGCCTCTTCGGCCACCGGCGCCCAGCCGGCGACCTTGTAGCGCTTGTCGGCCGCCAGCGGCTTGCCGTTCAGCCTCAGATCGCCGATGCGCTCGCCGATCTTCGCGCCCGGCGTGCAGGCATAGGTCAAGCCGCCGACGCGCACCATGTCGCCGCCCTGCTGGTAGTACGGGTCGGGGTTGAACAGGTTGTCGGCCACGTCCTCGAGCACGGTCTTGATCGTCGCGCCGCTCATCTCGGTGACGGTCGCGTACGGGTAGGTGATCGCGAGCTGGTCCATCAGCCGCTCGCGCGTGATCACGTCGCCGGGCAGCAGCGAGGTGCCCCAGCGGAACCCCGGCGAGAACGCGATCTCGGCGCCCTGCACCTGCAGCAGCGCATCGCAGATCAGCTGGTCCCACGAGCCGTTGAAGTTGCCGCGCCGGTACAGCAGGCCGTCGGTGACCGCGAGCTTCTCGGCGAGCTTCGCCTCGAACGGCGCGCGCAGCTTCGCGATCAGCGCAGCCATCGCGGGGTCGGGCGCGAGCACGTCGGCGAACACCGGCACGAGGCGGTAGCGGTAGTCGGCGACGCGGCCGTCCTTCACCGCGAAGTCCATCACGCCGAGGAACTTGCCGTGGCTGCCGGCGTTCGTGACCAGCGTCGTGCCGCCGGCGTTCGCGACCGGCACCGCGACCGGCACGCCATCGTGCGTGTGGCCGCCGAGGATCGCGTCGATGCCGCGCACGCGGCCGGCCATCTTCAGGTCCACGTCCATGCCGTTGTGCGACAGCACGACGACCACCTGTGCGCCCTTGCCGCGCACCTCGTCGACCATCTTCTGCAGGTTCTCGTCCTGGATGCCGAAGCTCCAGTCGGCGACGAAATAGCGCGGGTTCGCGATCGGCGTGTACGGGAACGCCTGGCCGATGATCGCGCAGGGCACGCCGTTGATCTCGCGCAACGTGTACGGCGCGAACACCGGGTCGCCGAAGTCGGCGGTCTTGACGTTCTGCGCGAGGAACTCGATGCGGCCCTTCAGCTCGTGGTCGACGAGCTGGCGCACGCGCTCCATTCCGTAGGTGAACTCCCAGTGGCCGGTCATCACGTCCACGCCGAGCAGCTTGCTGGCCTCGACCATGTCCTGCCCGCGGGTCCACAACGCCGTGGCCGAGCCTTGCCAGGTGTCGCCGCCGTCGAGCAGCAGCGCGCCGGGCCGGCTCGCGCGCAGACGCTGCACCAGCGTCGCGAGGTGCGCGAAGCCGCCGACCTTGCCGTAGCGCCGCGCCGCGGTCTCGAAATCCCGGCTGGTCAGCCCATGTGCTGCGCGCGACCCGGGTGCGATGCCCGCCGTCGCGAGCAGCCGCTCGCCGACCAGGTGCGGCAGCTTGCCGCGCATCGCGCCGACGCCGATGTTGACGTTGGGCTCGCGGAACCGGATCGGCAGCAGCTGCGCATGGCAATCGGTCATGTGCAGGAACGAGACGTTGCCGAAGCGCGGCAGCTCGTACAGCGCGCGCTCGGCCGCTTGGGCATCGGCGTCCGCATGGCGGCCGAGCGCCATGCCGGCGGTCGAGGCGGCGCCGAGCGCCTGCACGAATTCGCGGCGGGTGAGGCTCACGGGCCCTCACCCCAGCCCTCTCCCAGAGGGAGAGGGAGAAATTCAAGAGGTCGCGACACAATTCCCTCTCCCTCTGGGAGAGGGTTAGGGTGAGGGCCCGCGAGCATCTCAGTGTCGCCCACTCACTGATTCACCGGCGACTTCGGATCGAGCAGCAGCGCCATCAGGTTCTTCAGCTGCGTCTCGTCGAGCAGACCATGCTGGCCGAAGCGCGGCATGCCGGAGCAGGCATTGGTCGCTTTCGCGTTCCACAGCTTGCCCCAGGTGTATTCGACGATGGGGCGGGCCGCCGGCGATGCCGGGTCGGTCACGCCGCGCAGCTTGCCGTACTGGTACAGGCTCGGGCCTATCGTGCCGTACGAGATCTCGGCCTTGCTGATCTGGTGGCAGTTGTAGCAGTTGCCGCCATTGGCCGACGGCGCGGTCGACGCGTCGGTCCAGGTCATGCCGCGGCCGTTCTGCGCGAGCGCCTCGCCGGCCTTCCAGTCGCCAATGAACTGGCCGTCACGGGGAAGCTGGATCGTCTTCGCATTGGCCGCTTCGATCGCCGTGCGGGTGGCCTCGGGCAGCGGCGCGCCGAGCGCCTTCGAGCACGCGGCATCGGCTTCGTCCTGCTGCAGCCGGTCGATCTTCGCGATGCCCTGGTCGCGGAACGAACGCTGCATCATCTGCTGGGTCGCCGCGTCGTAGTCGATCGCCGGTGTCGACGCAGCGCAGCCGGCAATCGCCGCAACGCCGGCCACGAGCACGCGGATCTTCGTCATCCTCATCGTCATCGTTGGTCGCTTCCTCAGCGCTTGAGCGACGGCGCGATCGACGCCGCGCCCTTCGCGTTGACGCCCATGTAGACGCCCAGCGCGATCGTCACGTCCGAGGCGAAGCCCGGGTACGGGAAACGCTGCTGGCGGTAGCAGTCGTTGAGCCGGCGCTGCATGCTCCACAGCTCGCCGCTGCTGACGCGGTATGCCGGCCAGGCCGCGAAGCCGACGCCGTCGCCAGGGTTCTTCGTCAGCTCCGGCAGTTCCTGCAGACGGATGCGCTTGCCCGCCTCGCCATGGCACGACGCGCAGGCGAAGTCGTGCGAACCGGCGCGGTAGAAGAACGCGCGCTTGCCGAGCTCGTACATCGTGCGTTCCTCGACACGACCTTGCGGCAGGTTGAACTTCAGGCCGGCCGATTCGGACGCGACATACGCGACCAGTGCCTCGACGTTCGCCTGCTCGCCCTTGCCGAACGGCGTCGCCGCGGTCTCGGCAGCGCTGATGCCTTGCAGCGTCTCGCTGCAGCTCAGCAGCCGGGACTCGAGGTCCTGCACGCGGCCGGTGTCGGCGAAGTAGCGCGGCAGCTCGACGAACGCGCCCTTCACGACACCCGGGCCCTTGCCCAGGTCGCAGCGCTCGAGCGAGGCGTTCTTCGGGCCGCGCCGGGTCTTCCACAAGCTCTCGCCCTTTGCGATGAAGAGCTCGGCGGGGTTGCCGTCGGCCGATGATTTCGCCGGTGCGGGCGATTGGGCCCTTGAGGCCGTGACGGTCATGGTCATGGCCGCGAAGCCCAGCGCGACAGCGAAGCCGCGGGCCACCGCACCGCGTTGCAGGATGCGCGTCATCGTGCCCCCCTCAGGTCACGACCGCTTCGTCGGTGCGCGTGTCGCCGTGGTTGTCGATCCATGTGATGCTGACCTTGTCGCCGGCCTTCGCGCCCTTGACCATGAATTGCAGGAACGGGTTCTTCGCGACCGCGGGGCCCCACTGCGCGCTCAGCACGTCCTTGCCGTTGAGCTTCGCGGTGACCTGCTGGATGTGCCAGGCCGGGATGATCTTGCCGGCCGCGTCCTTGCGCTGGCCGGTCTCCATCTCGTGCGCCATCAGCACGCGCACGGTCGTCTTGTTGTCGGCGCCAGCCTGGGCGCGTATGCGCATCGGGTCTGCCATGTTCGTTCTCCTCGTGTCGTTGTTGCCTCACCCGCCGCAGCCGCCCAGCGTGACCTTCACTTCCTTCTTCGCATAGAGCACGCGGCCGTCGTTCATCAGCGCGACCGCATAGACGTCGGACGACTGGCCCATCTTCACGCGGGTCGAGAAGCTCGCATCGATCATCTCGTTGACGTCGAACACCGCCGACAGCACCGACGGGTTCTTCTCGACCAGCAGCGCGATGCGCTTGACACCCGGCAGCACGGTCGATGCGCCGACCGGCACGACCGCGCCGTTCTCGGCAATGTCGGGCGCGGTGAGGGTCACGTCGGCACTGGCGACCGGTGAGCCGACGCCCAGCGCCTTCAACGCCTCGCCGATCGCCTTGGCGTCGAACGCCGCCTGGTTGTAGCCGGCCGCCTGGGCACGCGCGACACCGGGCAGCACGCCGGCGCTCAGCAGCAGCAGCGCGACCTTCGCCGATCCGGCCAGCGCCTCGCGCCGCGTCGGCCGCCTCCGGTCGAGGGTGGTTGTCATGGGCATTCGTGTTCTCCTCTGTGCACATGGGCCCGGGCCCGGCGGCAGTGGCCGTCTCGGCAATCCAGCGCGCGATCGTACGCGCGTCGCACTGGGGGATCGTTTGTGGTGGCATCGCGGCCGCACCGCGACGCCGCTGGCGCCGGCGCGAACCTTCAGCGCGAGATGGCGCCGCCTGAACGCGCGAGCCTGCCCAGAAGTCGAAAGGGCGCCGGGTGTGAACCAGGCGCCCTTCGCGTTTTGCATGGACCGCCCAACGCGGCCCTGTTCCAAGCATCCGACGGCGCTTGGCCGTGGTGCATGCTGACGTGTCTCCTCAGCCCCCCGCGCTGCGAGCACCAGACCGGTGCCTGCTGCGAGTGGCGAGACTGTAGGCCGCCTGGAGCTTGTCCGCACTAGGATTTTCCCGCCTGCGCCCACCATCCGAGCCCCAAGCGCCCTTCCTGGAGCGCCCCATCACGGCGCAGCCGCGGGCACCGACAGCACCACGTCGGTCCCCTGCCCCAGCGTGCTGGCCACGCGGACCTCGCCCCCGTGCAGCTCGACGATGCGCTTGACGATCGCCAGCCCCAGGCCCTTGCCGCCCTCGCCGGTCGCCGGGGCCACGCTCTGGCGGCTCTGGTAGTAGCGGTCGAACAGGTGCGGCAGGTCGGCATTCGGGATGCCGGGGCCGGTGTCGGCGACGCTCACGCGGACCCAGCGCGAGTCGCCGGCCATGCCGTCGACCTGCGCCGACAGCGTGATGCGGCTGCCCGCCGGGCAGAACTTCAGCGCGTTGTCGACCAGGTTCGCGATCGCCCGCTCGAACAGCTCGACGTCGACCTTCGCGAACGGCGGCGTCGCCGATGCGTCGGGCTCGGTGGCGTGCAGCGTCACGTCCTGGCGGGCCGCGCGGTCGGCGAAGCGCAGGCAGATGTCGTCGAGCAGCTCGCCGGCGTCGACGATCTCGGGGCGCAGGTCGAACTCGGGTTCGTCTAGCTTCGCCAGATCGCCCAGCGCCTGCACGAGGCGCGCCGCGTTGCGGGTGTTGCGCAACGCGATTTCGATCAGGCGGCGGTCGTCGTCGGTTCGGTCATGCAGCGGGCCCTTCGATACCTCAGGGTGAACGGGGGTCGGGATCGGGTCGTTCCAGCGTGCCTCCAGCGTCTCGAGACAGGCCACGGTCGCGGTCAGCGGCGAGCGCAGGTCGTGCGACAGGTTGCTGACGCCCTCGCGCCGGAAGTGATCGAGCCGGCGCAGCTCGCCCCACTGCCGCCGCAGCGTCGCGAGCATCATGTCGAACGCGCTCTTCAGCTGGCCGAATTCGTCGCCCGAGCTTCTGATCGCGCCGAACGCGGCCTGTGCGGCGGCACCGTCGTCGGCCAGCCCGTGCTTCGAGATCGTCCCGACCGCGTCGGTCAGGCGGCGCAGCGGCCGCGTCACCGAGACGATGATCAGCGCCGCGAGCAGCGTCGTCGAGGCGCAGACTGCGGCCACCAGCCACAGCACCGGCCGCGTCAGGCTCATGCGCAGCGCGGCCCAGCGGTCGGCCGGCAGCTGCTCGGTGTGCAGCACCAGGTACAGGTAGCCGGCGACCGGCGCATCCGGCCGGATCATCGTGCGGCGCACCGGCTGCACCGCGACGACCGCATCGGCATCCATGCGCTCGGGGTCGTCGCCCATCACGTACGCCGCGTCGGGCTGGCCGATCGCCTTCAGCACCGGCTCGATCGAGACCCGGAAGCCCGGCGCCAGCTTCGCGCTGCCGCTGGATGCGAGCACGGTGCCGTTCAGGGCCAGCAGGTAGAGCTGGGTGTCGGGCTCGAACAGCACCATGTTGCGCAGCCAGGCGCGCAGCTCGTCGGGTGCACGCTCATGCATCTCGAACAGGTTGTCGTAGGTCGCCGCGACCCGCATCAGGAAAGCGCTGCCGCGCCGGTAGGCGGTCTCGTGCTCGAAGCGCTGGAACGCGTAGACGACGGTGACCAGCACCAGCAGCGCCGTGACGAGGCCGGCCGCGAAGACCGTCAGCCCGAGCTTGGCGCGAACGGTCATGACGACCCCCCGTCCGATGGGTACATCGGCCGACCCCCCGTGGGGGTGCGGGCCGGCTTGGGAGCGGCCCGGCGCTCGGCCCGCACGACGGCGTGCCTAGGGCGCATCGCGCATCTTGTAGCCAGCCCCCCGCGCCGTCAGGATCAGCTCAGGCCGCATCGGATCAGCCTCGAGCTTCGCGCGCAGCCGGTTGATGTGGGTCGTCACCGTGTGCTCGTAGCCGTCGTGGGTGTAGCCCCAGACCGCGTTCAGCAGCTGCGAGCGCGAGAACACGTGGCCCGGGTGCGATGCGAAGTGCAGCAGCAGGTCGAACTCGAGCGCGGTGAAGTCCAGGGTCTTGCCGCGCCAGGTGACCTGGCGCTTGGCCGGCAGGATCTCGAGCTCGCCGTTGCGGATCGCCTTCGGCGCCGCCGAGGCCGCGCTCTGGGCCTGCGCCGCGGCCAGCAGGTCGGCGCGGCGCAGCAGCGCCTTCACGCGCGCCAGCAGCTCGGCCAGCGAGAACGGCTTGGTCAGGTAGTCGTCGGCGCCGAGCTCCAGGCCCAGCACGCGGTCGAGCTCGGTGGATTTCGCGGTCAGCATCAGGATGGGCGTCGCGCTGCCTTTCTGGCGCAGTGCCTTGCAGACCTCCAGCCCGTCCATCAGCGGCATCATCAGGTCGAGGACCAGCAGGTCGGCCGCCCGCTCGCTCTGCTGCGCGAGCGCGCTCGCGCCGTCGCCGACCGCGGCGACCTCGTAGCCGGCGCCGGAGAGGTTCATCACGAGCAGATCGCGGATATCGGCCTGGTCCTCGGCGACGAGGATGCGGGCGCGCCTGGGCGGCGTGCTGGAGGCGGTCATGGGCGAGGCCATGACCGGATTGTCGGTCCGACCGGCGAGGTTCTTACGTCCGCGGCGCCCGGGCCGGTCCACGGCGTCATCGAGCGCTGATGCAAATGTGATCTCCCTGTGATCTTCGGTGAGGCTGGTGCGATCTGCGGCAACGAAAGTTCAGGCACCGACCCTCACAACCCTGCCCCGTCCATGAACACAGCCGCCCTCGCCCGCCATCCCGCTCCCACGGCCGCGCCGCTGATGCCGCCGCTGCCGGCCGACGTCGGCTGGGTCGACCTGGTCGCCCACCGCAGCTACCTCGTGCGCTTCGCCCAGCGCCGGCTGCACGATCCGCTGCTGGCGGAGGACGTGGTGCACGACGTGTTCGAAGCCGTGCTGTCCGGTCGCGCCGTCTACGCCGGCCGTGCCGCGCTGCGCTCGTGGCTGACCGCGGTGCTGAAGCACAAGATCGTCGACACGGTGCGCCGC
>DATCSE010000400.1:0-12558 GCA_036568605.1 Burkholderiaceae bacterium
GCGTTGTTCGGCAGCCGCTTCTGCCAGTCCTGCGGGACCAGCTTGCCGTGGTCGGCCAGTGCGTCGACGTCGTAGGCCAGCCCGAGCGTCACGACGTCGGCCTCCAGTCCGTCGATCACCGAGCGCGCCTGCTTGCCCGAGCCGCCGTGCGACTGGCGGATCGTCACCGTCTCGCCGGTCTTGGCCTTCCACTGCTTCGCGAACGCAGCATTGAAGTCCTGGTACAGCTCGCGCGTCGGGTCGTAGCTGACGTTCAGGAGCGTCGTGTCGGCACGCGCCGGCAGCGCCGACAACGCGAGCGCCGAGGCGGCCACGCCGGCAAACAGGGAACGGCGGAAGAGCGCGGCGAAATTCATGGCAGGGTCCGGTGGCCGTGCGGGTGCGGCCGTGCAAGTGATCAGAGGTTCGCACTCTAGGCAACCCTCCGGCCCCGGTGAACCAAGAAATCCTGCTTAGCTTTTCATCGGCCGGCCATCGTCGCGGCGGGCGCCTGCCCGGTCGCCCGCTGCAACCACGCCGCGGCATCGGAGGCCTCGAGCGGCCGCGCGTACAAGTAGCCTTGCAGCACCCGGCAACCGGCCGTCAGCGCGGCGCTCGCGTGCTCGGCGGTCTCGACGCCCTCGGCCACGACTTCGAGGCGCAGCACCGCCGCGAGATCGCAGATCGCCTTGACGATGGCCGTCGCGTCGGGCGCCGGCATCGGATCGATCAGCGAGCGGTCGATCTTCACCGCGGTCAGCGGCAGGCTGCGCAGCATGTTCAGCGACGAGAAGCCGGTGCCGAAGTCGTCCAGCGCGACCTCGACGCCATGGCTGCGCATGTGCCAGATGCGCTCGCGCGCCTGCTCCATGTGCGCGACCACGGCGCCTTCGGTGATCTCGAGCGAGAGCGTGTGCGACGGGATGTCGTAGTGGCGCAGCGTGCGCAGCACCAGCTCCGGAAAGCCCGGGTCGAGCAGCTGCAGCGGCGAGACGTTGACCGCCACCGGCAGCACGCGGCCGAAGGCCTCGCGCCACTCGGCGATCTGCTGGCACGCTTGCGTCAGGATCAGGTTGCCGAGCGGGCCGATCAGGCCGGTGCGCTCGGCGGCCGGGATGAACTCCGCGGGGCCGACGCGGCCGACGCCGGGCCGGTCCCAGCGCACCAGCGCCTCGAAGCCGACCGGGGCTCCGCTGGCCGCGTCGACCTTGGGCTGGTACACCAGCGTGAACTCGTCGCTCTTGATCCCGGCGCGCAGCGCCTGCTCGGATTCCAGCGTCGCGCCCGAGCCGCGCGCAAAACGCTCCTCGGCGAACTGCAGCGAGGTGCCCGGCGTGCGCTTTGCCTCGTGCATCGCGGCGTTCGCGGCGCGCAGCAGCGCCTCGGGCCCGCGCGCGCTGGCAGGGTAGAGCGCGACGCCCATCGAGACGTCGAGGAAGAACTCGTGCCGCTCCGTCACGAGCGGCTGCATCAGCAGCGTCTGCACCTGCTGCGCGAGCTCCCGGGCAGTGCGTTCGGCATCGGCCGGCGGCGCATCCGGCACCGCGAGCAGCGCGAACTCGTCCTCGCCCAGTCGCATCACCGCGGCGCGGCTCGTCAGTGCCGCCTGCAGCGCATCGGCGAGCGAGCGCAGCACCTCGTCGCCGACCGACGGACCGTGCGCATCGTTGAAGAGCTTGAAGCGGTCGATGTCCAGCAGCAGCAGCGCGAACGGCTGCGCCGGCTCGCGTTCGCACAGCTCGCGCAACCGTTGCAGCAGCGCGCTGCGGTTCGGCAGCCCGGTCAGTTCGTCGTGCGTGGCCTGGTGCAGCAGCGTCTGTGTCGCGTGATGACGTGCGGTGTCGTCGGTGACGACGATCTGCTCGGCCGGCTGGCCGTCCCAGTCGATGCGCCAGGCGCTGAAGCGCAGGTGCAGCAGACGGCCATCGAAGCCGCGGCGCTCGCCTTCCCAGTGGTCCTCGGCCAGCTCGCCCGAGACCAGCTTGCGGTGGCGCGCGCGCGCGAGCGCGCGCTCGTTCTCCGGCATCGTCGCGTCGCGCCACCGCTGCCCGGTCGACATGCGCCCGCCGCCGTCAGCCGGCAGGCCGTAGATCTGCAGCAGCGCCGCGTTCGCGTATTTCATCTCCTCGCCCTGCATCACCGCGACGCCCTGGTGCGAGCGCTCGGTGATCGCGACGAGTTGCTGGCGCACGCGCTCGGCCTCGCTGCGCGAGCGCTGCGCCGCGGCGTAGAACAGCGCGAGGCCCAGCACCACGCGCAAGGTCGTCGCGATGCCGGCCTGCCACTGCAGCCCGGCGTCGCCGTGCGCGACGAAGATGAACTGGTTGAGCCCGAGCAGCACCATCGCGATGCCGGCGACGCGCTCGGCGATGCCGGGGCCGCGCAACCCCCACAGCAGCGCGATCGCGCCGGCCAGCGCGGTCAGCGTCGCGCTGACCGCCTGCCCCGCACGCGGATCGACGGCGACGATCGCACCGCCGACCAGCACCAGCAGCACCGCACCGGCCCACGTCTGCTGGCCGGTCAGCGGCAGGCCCGCCAGGTGGCTGACGCCGACGATCCACAGCGTCAGGCTGATCGCCGCGACGACGACGAGCGCCCACTGCGCGACGCCGGCCCAGGGCGCGACGCCGCTCGCGAACACCACGTAGGCCGGCGGCACGAACGCCTGCGTGACGAACGACCAGCCCAGCCAGCGCGAGAACGGCTGCGTGCGGTCGGCGCGCCAGACCAGCAGCAGCCCGATCCCGACGGCGAGATTGACGCCGGCGTTGAGCAGCAGGGCCGGGATCATGGCGGTGTGTCGAACGTCTCAGGCCGGGATCAGCCGGCGCCGAGGATCCACTCGGCCGCGCGCTCGGCAATCATCAAGGTCGGCGAGTTCGTGTTGCCGCTGGTGATCGTCGGCATCACGCTCGCGTCGGCCACGCGCAGGCCGCGCACGCCATGCACGCGCAGGCGCGCATCGACGACCGCGGCCGGGTCGCTGGCCGGGCCCATCTTCGCGGTGCCGACCGGATGGAAGATCGTCGTGCCGATGTCGCCGGCGAGCTTCCACAGTTCGGCATCGGTCTGGTACTCGACGCCGGGCTTGACCTCCTTCGGCCGGTACGGTGCGAGCGCCGGCTGTTCGACGATGTGCCGCGTCAGGCGCAGGCTGTTCGCGGCGATCAGGCGGTCGCTGTCGGTGCTCAGGTAGCGCGGCGCGATGCTGGGCGCATCGGTCGCGCGGTTCGACACGATGCGCACCGCGCCGCGGCTGGTCGGGTTCAGGTTGCAGACGCTCGCGGTGAACGCGTTGAACGTGTGCAGCGGCTGGCCGAATGCGTCCAGCGAGAGCGGCTGCACGTGGTACTGCAGGTTCGCGTGCGGCTGCGCCGGATCGCTCTTCGTGAACGCGCCCAGCTGCGACGGCGCCATGCTCATCGGGCCGCTGCGGCGCAGCGCGTATTCGATGCCGAACATCGCCTTGCCCCACAGCGTCGCGGCCATCGTGTTCAGCGTCTTCACGCCGTCGACCGCGTAGACCGCGCGGATCTGCAAGTGGTCCTGCAGGTTCTCGCCGACGCCGGGCAGCTCGTGCACCGGTGCGATGCCGCGCTCGTGCAGCAGCGCACCCGCGCCGATCCCGGAGAGCTGCAGCAGCTGCGGCGTGCCGATCGCGCCGGTCGCGAGCACGACCTCGCCGCCCGGCGCGAGCCTGGCAGTCAGCGGCGCGCCGCCGCCTTGCGGCAGCGCCTCGATGCCGCGCGCGACGACGCCCGTGTCACTCCGTTCGAGCAGCACGCGGCTGATCTGCGCGCCGGTCCAGACCTGCAGGTTCGGGCGGCGCAGGATGGGCCGCAGGAACGCCTTGCTCGCGTTCCAGCGGATGCCGGCGCGCTGGTTCACGTGGAAGTAGCCGACACCTTCGTTGTCGCCGCGGTTGAAGTCGCCGGTCGCCGGGATGCCGGCCTGCTGCGCAGCTTGCGCGAACGCATCCAGCACGTCCCAGCGCAGCCGCTGCTTCTCGACGCGCCACTCGCCGCCGCTGCGCGCGCCGCTCGCATCGAAGCCGGGCGCGGCGTGGAACTCGTCGGCGCCGGCGTGGAAGTCCTCGTGCTTCAGGAAGTACGGCAGGCACCGGTCCCAGCTCCAGTCGGGGTTCGCGCCGTGGCCGTCGCCGCGGCCCCAGCCGTCGTAGTCGCGCGCCTGGCCGCGCATGTAGATCATCCCGTTGATGCTGGAGCAGCCGCCCAGCACCTTGCCGCGCGGATAACGCAGGCTGCGGCCGTTCAGGCCCGGGTCGGCATCGGTGAAGAACAACCAGTCGGTGCGCGGGTTGCCGATGCAATAGAGATAACCGACCGGGACGTGGATCCAGAGGTAGTCGTCGTGGCCGCCGGCCTCGATCAGCAGCACACGCTTGCGCCGGTCGGCGCTGAGCCGGTTCGCGAGCAGACAGCCGGCGGTCCCGGCACCGCAGACGATGTAGTCGTAGGTGTTCTCGTTGTTGTCGTGGTCCATGCGTCGTCGTTGTCAGCGCCCGGTGGCGCCCAGGATAGGAAACAGCTTGACCAGCCCGTCGGACATCACCTCGACCGCGAGCGCCGCGAGCAGCAGGCCCATCAGCCGCGTCATCACGTTGATGCCGGTCTTGCCCAGCACCTTCGCGATGCGGCCCGAAAGGCTGAACGCGAGCCACACCGCCAGCCCGATCACGACGCCGTAGCCGACCAGCACGCCGAGCTGCCACCAGTGGCGCGTCTTCTCGGCGTAGATCACCATCGTCGAGATCGTCGCCGGGCCGGTCAGCAGCGGGATGGTCAGCGGCACGATCGCGATGCTGGCGCCGGCATCGACCTTGTCGGCCGCTTCGGCGAGGTCGTCCTTGCGCGTCTCGGCCGGCTGCGCGGACAGCATCTGCACCGACGACAGCATCAGCAGCAGTCCGCCGCCGACCTGGAACGACGCGAGCGAGATGCCGAAGAATTCGATGATCTTCAGCCCGGCGATCGCGCTGACGCCGATCACGATGAACGCGCTGAACGCCGCGACCTGCGCGGTGCGCTTGCGCTGCTCGCGGCTGAACGCCGACGTGAAATGGATGAAGAACGGAATCGCGCCGATCGGATTGACGATGGCCAAGAGCGCGATCAGCGGCTTCAGGAGATCCATGCGTCGATTGTGGCCGAGTGTTTCCCGTCGGAGTCAGGACGCGGCGGCAATCTCGCGCAGATAGCGCAACCCCGGAACGGCGCGCGCGCCATACCAGCTCAGCATCTCGCCGTCGACCAGGCGGGCCTGCGCATTCGGACAGAGCGCGCGCACCTCGGCCAGGTGCTGCGGGCCGAACGCATACGGCTCGGAGCTGAGCAGCACGCGGTCGACCTGCGCGAGCCAGGGCTCGTCGCCGCGCAAGGTCGGATAACGGGCCGCGCCGGACGCGCCGCCGTCCTGCGCCGGCAGCGTCTGCCAGTTCACGCGCGCCAGCATGCGGGCGATGTAGGTGTCGCGTGCGACGGTCATCCAAGGCGCGCGCCAGATCAGGTACAGCACGCGCTGCGCAGGGCGGCCGTCGGGCTGGGTCAGCTCCAGCTCCGAGCGCAGCGCATCGGCAAGACGCGCTGCACGCTCGGCGACGCCGGCGAGCGCGCCGAAGTGCGCGAGCAGGTCGGCGATCAGCACGAGGTTGTCCTGCGGCGCGAGCGGGTGCGTGACGACGATCTGCGGCGCCGGGGGCCCGCCGTCCGCACCAGACCAGGCACGGACCGCCTCGACCGTCTCGCGCCGGTTCTCGTCGACGTTGACGATCACGTGGGTGGGCGCGAGCCGGCGCAGTTTCGCGAGATTCACGTCCTTCGTTCCGCCCACCTTGGGCACGGCCGCGACAGCATCGCGCGGGTGGATGCAAAAGCCCGTGCGGGCCACTACCCATGGCCCCAGGCCGAGCGCGAACAGCAGTTCAGTGAGGCTGGGCACCAGGCTTGCGATGCGCGGCGAGGTCATGGTGTTCGTCGGCGTGTTGGACTTCAAAACTTCAATCTAGGGATGCAGCGCGTCATCGTTGCGCTGCGCATCGCAAAACCCCAGGGGAAACCCGAGGAAGTGAATGCCGAAAACAACACTTGCCCGGAAAACCTGCTGGCATCGCGGCATGCAATTCACTTATATTCACAAATCTGTGTATGGAAGCAGCACCTTCGGTCGAATGGGTCTCGATGGGTAGAAGCTCCACATGGTTTTTCCGGTATCGAAAGGGGCTCTCCCATGGGCAACAAACTCTACGTAGGTAATCTCTCGTACAGCGTCCGCGACGACCAGTTGCAAGAGGCGTTCTCGCAGTACGGCAACGTCACGTCGGCCAAGGTGATGATGGACCGCGAAACCGGTCGCTCGAAGGGCTTCGGCTTCGTCGAGATGGGCACGGACGCCGAAGCCCAAGCGGCGATCAACGGCATGAACGGCCAGCCCCTGGAGGGCCGCGCGGTCGTCGTCAACGAGGCGCGGCCTCGTGAAGACCGTCCGGGCGGCGGCTTCCGCTCCGGCGGCGGCGGTGGTTACGGCGGTGGCGGCGGCAGCCGCGGTGGTTATGGCGGCGGCGGTGGCGGCGGCTACGGTGGTGGCGGCGGCGGTGGTTACGGTGGCGGCGGTCGCTCCGGCGGCGGTGGCTACGGTGGCGGCGGCCGCTCCGGCGGTGGCGGCGGCTACGGTGGTGGCGGTCGCGGCGGCTACTGAAGCCTGATTGCGAGCAACACGAAGGCGGCAGCGCAACAACGGCGCGCCGCCTTTTTGTTTTTTTGATTGGCTGCGCGCGCGGCTCAGCTCGCGCTGCGTCGCGGCTTGCGCGGTCGCCCGGCGAGCAGCCGGTCGAACAGCGCATTCGGCAGCATGCGCATCAGCTTGGCGACGACACCCATCTGCCACGGGATTACGCGGTAGCTGACGCCGGCCACGATCGCGTCGTACGCGCGGTCGGCAAACGCTTCGGCCGAGAGCAGGAACGGCATGCTGTACGGGTTGCCGCGGGTCAGCGGCGTGTCGATGTACCCCGGGCCTATCGTCACGACCTTCACGCCGCTGGCACGCAGCTCGCCGCGCAGGCTCTCGCAGTATGCGATCACGCCGGCCTTGCTCGCGCAGTACGCCCCGTGGCCCGGCAGGCCGCGGATCGCGGCGACGCTTGCGATGCCGACCAGCGCGCCGGAGCGCCGCGCGCACATCGCCGCGACGAAGGGATGGAAGGTCGCGGCCATGCCGAGGTTGTTGGTCTCGAAGGTTGCGCGCATCACTTCCAGGTCTTCGCGCTGGGCGGTGTCCATGCCGATGCTGATGCCGGCGCTCGCGATCACGACATCGGGCACGCCTTGCGCCGCGCTGCACGCGCGGCCGGCGGCGACGATCGCCTCGACATCACGCACATCGGCCGCGTAGACCGCGGCGCGGCCCGCAGCGATGCCGTTCGCGTCTATCCAGCGTTGCACTTCGTCCGTGCGGCGGGCGACCAGTGCGAGGCTGTAGCCGGCGCGGTAGAAACGCATCGCAAGCGCCTGGCCGATGCCGCTCGAGGCGCCGGTGATGAAGACCAGCGGTGAAGTCATGCGTGCGCCCTCGGCTATGGGTTCTTCTTGCCGACCGCCGGCGCCAGCGTCGCGCGCACCCGGCCCTTGAATTCGGCCGTGCGGGTCAGGTTGTCGTAGTTCATGCCGTCGGCGTGGATCTCGGTCGTGCCCTGGGTCACGACCACCGGCAGGTGCGAGCGCACCCGCTCGGTCGCCATGAACGCGTGCAGGAACTCCCCGCGGAACTCGATCGCCTGATCGCCGCCCAGCGATTCGCGCACGACATGCGCGCCGCCCGACAACTGGATCTCGCTGCCGTCGCTGTTGGACAGCGCGTGATTCGCGGTCGCGGTCGTGATGCGGCCGTCGACGCCGATCGAGCGGATGCGCGGGTTGTCGATCTCCAGCGTGTCGTTGTCGGGGTAGTGGCGCAGCTCGTCGCCCTCGAGCTGCACACGCAACGCGCCGGCCGCGGCAAAGCGCTGCACCGTGAACTGCCGCATCGTGTAGTCGGGCTCGTGGCGCGGCGGCACGGCCGGACGATCGGCGTCCAGCACCGGCGTGTTCTTCACGAGCCACCAGCTGCCTAGCGCAAGCACCGCCATCAGCAGCACCGGCAGGTAGGTCGAAATGGTGTCGACGATGCGGCTGGTCCACGGGATGCGCGGCCGCGGCGCGCCGGCCGGCAGCGCCGGCGCGAGCGCGATCTCGGGCATGGGCCCGCTGTCGGCGAGCGCCTCGACCAGCGACTTGTCAGCAGCGGCCATGGCCAGGGTGCGCGGCAGCGCGACGGCCGCCGTCAGTGCGCCGCATCCAGCGTGACTGCATGGCTGCGCAGTGCCTCGGCATAACGGCCGGCGGCCATCAGCAGCAGGTCGCAGCATTCGCGGGCCGCGCCATGGCCGCCGTGCGCCTCGGTCACGTAGTCGGCGATCGCCCGTACTTCGCGATGCGCGTTGGCCGGCGCACAGGCGAACGCCGCGCGCTGCAGCAGCGGCAGATCCGGCCAGTCGTCGCCCATCACGGCCAGCGTGTCCCAACCCAGGTGCAGCTCACTCATCAGCGCGTTCGCGGCCGCCAGCTTGTCGACCGCACCGTAGACCGCATGCGCGATGCCGAGGTCCGCGACGCGGCGCCGCACCGCCGGCGAATCGCGGCCGGTGATCACGGCCGGCACGATGCCGAACTTCGCGAGCAGCTTCAGGCCGTGGCCGTCCAGCGTCGAGAACGCCTTGAACTGCTCGCCGTGTTCGCCGATGTAGATGCGGCCGTCGGTCAGCACGCCGTCGACGTCGAAGATCACCCAGCGGATGCCCTGCGCGTTCAGCAGGAGCTCGGGCGCATGGCGCAGCACCGGTGTCGTCTCGTGCACCGCCATCGTCAGATCACCTTCGCGCGCATCAGGTCGTTCGAATTCAGCGCGCCGACCAGCAGGCCCTGCGCGTCGACGACCAGCACGCTGGTGATGCGGTGCTGCTCCATCACGTCGGCCGCGTCGACCGCGAGCGCGTCGGCGCGCACGAGCTTCGGGCTGGGGTGCATCACGTCGGCGGCGGTCAGCGCGCGCAGATCGACCTCGCGTTCGATCAGGCGGCGCAGGTCACCGTCGGTGAAGATGCCCTGGACCCGGCCGTCGGGCTGCACGATCGCGGTGAAGCCCAGGCCCTTGCCGGTCATCTCGCGCAGCATCTCGGTGAAGCTGGTCGACGCCGGCACACGCGGCACCGCATCGCCGCTGCGCATCAGATCGTGCACGTGCATCAGCAGCTTGCGGCCCAGCGCGCCGCCGGGGTGAGAGCGCGCGAAGTCCTCCTCGCGGAAGCCGCGCGCATCCAGCAGCGCGACCGCGAGCGCATCGCCCAGCGCCATCTGCGCGGTCGTGCTGGCGGTCGGCGCGAGGTTCAACGGGCAGGCTTCTTCCTCGACCGCACTGTCCAGCACCAGGTCGGCGTGCTGCGCGAGGCTGCTGCCGGCGTTGCCGGTCATCGCGACCAGCGTGACGCCGAGCCGCCGCATCGCCGGCAGGATCACCGCGAGCTCGTCACTCTCGCCGGAGTTCGAGATCGCGAGCACGACATCGCCGCTCGCGACCATGCCGAGGTCGCCGTGGCTGGCCTCGCCGGGGTGCACGAAGAACGCCGGCGTGCCGGTGGACGCGAGCGTCGCGGCGATCTTCCGGCCGACATGACCGCTCTTGCCCATGCCCATCACGACGACGCGCCCGCGGCACGCGAGCATCGCCTCGCAGACCTGGCCGAAGGTCGCGCCGGTGCGGGCCTTCAGGCCCAGCAGCGCGCGCGCCTCGATGTCGAAGGTGTCGTGCGCGAGGCGCAGCGCGCGCGCCGCATCGAATCCGGCGGCGGGCCGGACGGCAACAGCGGCAGTCGAGGGTTTTGCAGGCACAGGAACAGGCACGAAAGGGCGTCGCGTCCAGTAGGATCGGTCGATTCTAGGGCTCGCCTGCAGCCCGCCGTCGGCCTCCGTGCTCGCGCGGATGGTCACGCGGCACGGCGCTTGCGATAAAGACGCGAATGGCATCCACGCTCGAACTCGTCCTGCTCTATCTGGTCGCCGCGGTCGGCGGTGTGGTCGCGTGCCGCCTCGCGAAGCTGCCGCCGATGCTGGGCTACCTGGCGGTCGGCATCGTGATCGGCCCGAACGCGATGGCGCTGGCGAAGGACGCCGGCGTGGTGGACTACCTCGCCGAGTTCGGGGTCGTGTTCCTGATGTTCGTCATCGGGCTCGAGTTCAACCTGCCCAAGCTCAAGAGCATGCGCAAACTGGTGTTCGGGCTGGGCCTGAGCCAGGTCGCGTTGACCGTGCTTGCAGCAGTCGCCGGCAATGCGCTGCTCGCGTGGGCGCTCTCGCTGTCCGGCCGCTCCTGGGGACTGAACTGGCAGAGCGCGGTCGCGCTGGGCGGCGCGCTGGCGATGAGCAGCACCGCGATCGTCGTCAAGCTGATGGCCGAGCGGCTCGAGCTCGAGAGTGAGCACGGCCGGCGCGTGATGGGCGTGCTGCTGTTCCAGGACCTGGCGGTCGTGCCGTTCCTGGTCGTGATCCCGGCGTTGGGCTCGTCGCCCGAGGTGCTGCTGCGCGAGCTCGCGATCGCCGGCTTCAAGGCCGCGGCACTGCTGACCGTGCTGCTGGTCGGCGGGCAGCGCGTGATGCGGTGGTGGTTGACGCTGGTCGCGCGGCGCAAGAGCGAGGAGCTGTTCGTCCTGAACCTGCTGCTCGTCACGCTGGGGCTGGCCTGGCTGACCCAGCTGGCCGGGCTGTCGCTCGCGCTGGGCGCGTTCGTCGCCGGCATGCTGATCGCGGAGACCGAATACAAGCACCAGGTCGAGACCGACATCCGGCCGTTCCACGACGTGCTGCTGGGACTGTTCTTCATCACGATCGGGATGAAGCTGGACATGCACGCGGTGTTCGACCAGTGGCTGCTGGTGCTGGCGCTGACCTTGCTGCCGGTGCTGTTCAAGTTCGGGTTGGTCACGCTGCTCGCGCGCATATTCGGCGCGGCGCCGGGGGTCGCGCTGCGCACCGGGCTGTACCTGGCGCAGGCCGGCGAGTTCGGCTTCGTGCTGCTCGCGCTGACCGCCGACCAGCAACTCCTCGCCGCGCGGCTGCACAGCCCGGTGCTCGCGAGCATGGTGCTGTCGATGCTGGCGACCCCGCTGATCGTGATGTACAGCAACCGCATCGTGATGCGGCTGTCGGCCAGCGACTGGCTGATGCAGTCGGTCGCGATGACGACGATCGCCAAGCGCGCGATCAACACCGAGGCGCACGTGATCATCGCCGGCTACGGCCGCAGCGGGCAGAACCTCGCGCGCATCCTCGACAAGGAGCGCATCCCGTACATGGCACTGGACCTGGACCCGGACCGCGTGCGCCAGGCCGCCGCAGCCGGGCAGAGCGTCGTGTTCGGCGATGCGGCGCGGCTGCAGAGCCTGATGGCTGCGGGCCTCGCGCGCGCGAGCGCGGTGGTCGTCAGCTACCACGACGTGCCGTCGGCGCTGAAGATCCTGCACCTGGTGCAGACCCATGCGCCCAAGGTGCCGGTGATCGTGCGCACGATAGACGACAACGACCTCGAGCGGCTGCAGGCCGCCGGCGCGACCGAGGTCGTGCCCGAGGCGATCGAAGGCTCGCTGATGCTGGCGAGCCACGCGCTGGCGCTGGTCGGCGTGCCGATGCGGCGCGTGATCCGGGTCGTGCAGGACCAGCGCGACGCGCGCTACAGCTTGCTGCGCGGTTATTTCCACGGCGCCGACGACGACACGGTCGACGAGCTGCAGACCGCGCGCCTGCTCAGCGTGACGCTGCCGGCGGCCGGCAGCCACCTCGGGCAGACGCTCGCGCAGCAGGCGCTGCATGCGGTCGGCGTCACGGTGGTGTCGGTGCGCCGCGCCGCTGGTGCGGTGATCGCGCCGGAGGACTCGCTGGTGCTGGCCGCCGGCGATACGCTGGTGCTGTCCGGCATGCCCGAAGCGCTGACGCTGGCCGAAGGCAAATTGCTCGGCCGCGGTTGACGCAGCGACAATCGCGGCGCCCCAGGAGACGGCCACGACGGCCACCACGACGGCGAGCACCACGATGAACCCAGACAGCACGAACCCGCCCGACTACATCAAGCACCACATCCGCACCGTGCCCGACTGGCCGGCGCCGGGCGTGCAGTTCCGCGACATCACGCCGCTGCTCGCCAACCCGCGCGTGTTCCGCGTGCTGATCGACCAGTTCGTGCACCGCTATTTCGATGTCCGGCCCGATGCGGTCGCCGGGCTGGATGCGCGCGGCTTCATCATCGGCTCGGTGCTCGCGTACGAGCTGAACGTCGGCTTCATCCCGATCCGCAAGAAGGGCAAGCTGCCGTTCACGACGGTGCAGGAGACCTACGAACTCGAGTACGGCTCGGCGACGGTCGAGATGCACACCGACGCGGTGAAGCCTGGCGTCCGCATCGTGCTGATCGACGACCTGATCGCGACAGGCGGCACTATGCTGGCCGGCCGGCGGCTGCTCGAGCGGCTGGGCG
>DATCSE010000401.1:0-12588 GCA_036568605.1 Burkholderiaceae bacterium
CCGATCGGCCGCGTGTTCAGCGCGTTGCGGTCGCGCGCCGGCAGGAAGTCGACGATCATCGGCCGCTGCAGGATGCGCGATTCGATCGGCGAGGCGCGGTCCTCGAGCGCGAGGTTCACGTGACCCAGCGCGATGTACAGCTCGTCGGCGCGGCTCCAGCCCTCTTCGCCGATCACGGCCTGGTACTGCACCGTCAGCCCGAGCTCCTTCGCGAAGGCCGCGGTCATCAGCACCAGCGCCAGGCAGTTGCCCGAGCGGGCATCGAAGGCCTGCGACGCGGTGCGCGTGATCGCGGCGTCGTACTCGAGCTTCAGGTCGCCGTGGTACAGCGCGTCGACCAGCTGCTTGCGCCGGTCGGCCTGGCGTCCGGACCTGATCGTCTTGGTCGCGAGATAGGCGCGCATCGCGTCGCTGAGCGCCAGCGGCGCGGCCGGATCGATGGTCTCGGAGGGCGCACTGAAAAGCTCGTCGTGGAACAGGTCGCCGGCCGGCGGCAGCGGCGGCGGTGCACTGGCGCAGGCTGCCAGCAGCAGCGCGAGCAGGGCAGCGACGACAACGTTCTTCATGGCGCCTCCTCGGAGAGCCCGAGAAGTCCATTGTCCGACCGCGGCCGGCGCGCCCGCTCGGTATTTGTCCCCGGCGAGTCGGCGCCGGGGGCGCGTCGACTCAGGCGTCGAGCTGCTTGTGGAACACCAGCCCCGCGTGCTCGCGCAGCGCGTGGAACTTGATCTTCGGCCAGTTCTCCTGCATCGCGCGCAGCTCGCCGGCGTATTCGAGCAGCACGCAGGGCGCGTCGACCGCGTCGAGCGCGACACGATGGGCGTTGCCGTCGATGAAACGCTTCAGCTCGCGCTCGCCACCGTCGGCCTCGTCGCAGGTGACCCAGCGCGCGACGTTGTAGCGCGCCGCCATGATGCGCGCCTTCACGCCGTACTCGTGCTCCAGCCGGTGAGCGACGACTTCGAACTGGAGTTGGCCCACCGCGCCCAGCAGCAGCACCGAGCCGGCGACCGGCCGGAACACCTGGATCGCACCCTCCTCGCCGAGCTGCGTCAGCCCGGAGCGCAATTGTTTGGTCTTCAGCGGATCGGCGACCTCGACGCTGCGGAACATCTCCGGCGCGAAGAACGGCAGCCCGGTGTACTGCAGCGTCTCGCCTTCGGTCAGCGTATCGCCCAGCTGCAGCACGCCGTGGTTCGGGATGCCGATGATGTCGCCGGCGAATGCCTCGTCGAGCAGCTCGCGGCGCTGGCTCAGGAACGACACCACCGTGTTCGGCCGCATCTCCTTGCCCGAGCGCGAAACGCGGATGCGCATGCCGCGCTTGAAGTGCCCGCTCGCGACCCGCACGAACGCGATCCGGTCGCGGTGCGCCGGGTCCATGTTGGCCTGGATCTTGAAGACGACGCCGGTCAGCTTGCCTTCGTCCGGCTGCACCTCGCGCTGGATCGCGTGGCGCGAGCCCGGCGGCGGCGCGAGGTCGACCAGCGCGTCCAGCACCTCGCGCACGCCGAAGTTGTTGATCGCCGAGCCGAAGAACATCGGCGTCTGGCGCCCGGCGAGGAACTCGGCCTCGTCGAACGCCGGCGCGGCCACCTGCACCAGCTCGATGTCGTGCGCCGCATGCGCGTAGGCATCGCCGAAGCGCTCGGCGTACACCGGGTTGGCGAGGCCCTCGATGATCTCGTCATCGTCGCGGTTCCGGTCCTCGCCCGGCACGAACACACGCATCTGCTCCTTGCGCAGGTCCATCACGCCGCCGAACAGCTTGCCCATGCCGACCGGCCAGGTGAACGGCACGACCGCCATGCCCAGCTCGCGCTCGATCTCGTCCAGCAGCGCAAGCGGCTCCTGCACCTCGCGGTCCATCTTGTTGACGAAGGTCAGGATCGGCGTGTTGCGGGCCCGGCAGACCTGCAGCAGCCGGCGCGTCTGCGGCTCGACGCCGTTGGCCGCGTCGATCACCATCAGCGCGGCGTCGACCGCGGTCAGCACCCGGTAGGTGTCCTCCGAGAAGTCCTGGTGACCCGGCGTGTCGAGCAGGTTGATCACGCAGTCGCGGTACTCCATCTGCATCACCGACGACGCGACCGAGATGCCGCGCTGCTTCTCGATCTCCATCCAGTCCGAGGTCGCGTGCCGCGAGGCCTTGCGCGCCTTCACCGAGCCGGCGATCTGGATCGCGCCGGAGAACAGCAGCAGCTTCTCGGTCAGCGTGGTCTTGCCCGCATCGGGGTGGGAGATGATCGCGAAGGTGCGGCGGCGACGCACCTGCTGGGCCAGCGGCGTGGATTCGGACATGACGACAACGGTGCGGCCGGTGCGCGTCCCCGCGCCCGCCGCCTTTGAAAAGCCCGGATTATCCCGCGCCGCCGGCTTCGGCGCCCTCGATGGCACACTGCGCCGATGCCCGAGTTGCCCGACGTCGAGGTCTACACCGGCGCACTGCGCGAGCGGATCGTCGGCACGGTGCTGCAGCGCATACGGCTGCTGAACCCGTTCCTGCTGCGCACCGCGGTGCCGGCGATCGCCGAGGCCGAGGGGCGGCGGGTCGCCGGCATCGAGCGGCTGGGCAAGCGGGTCGTGCTCCAGTTCGATGCGGCCGGCGGCAGTAGCGGCGGCGACGAACCGTGGTTCCTCGTGATCCATCTGATGATCGCCGGGCGGCTGCGCTGGCTCGCGCCCGGCGCGAAGCTGCCGGGCAAGATCGCGCTGGCGACGTTCGAATTCTCCGGCATTGGCAGCGGCACGCTGGTCCTGACCGAAGCGGGCAGCAAGCGTCGCGCGTCCTTGCACCTGGTCGCCGGCCGCGCCGCGCTCGCGGCGCTGGACCCGGGCGGCATCGACGTGCTGACCTGCGACCTCGCCGCGTTCGCACAGCGCCTGACGAGCGAAAACCACACGCTGAAGCGCGCGCTGACCAACCCGCGCCTGTTCAGCGGCATCGGCAACGCGTACGGCGACGAGATCCTGCACCGCGCGCGGCTTTCGCCGGTCACGCTGACCCGTGCGCTCGATGCCGACGCCACCCGGCGCCTGTTCGAGGCGACCCGTGCGACGCTGGCCGACTGGACCGAGCGCCTGCGCGCCGAAGCGGCAGAACACGGCGGCTGGCCCGACAAGGTCACCGCGTTCCACCCGGCCATGGCCGTGCACGGCCGCTACGGCCAGCCGTGCCCGGTCTGCGGCTCGCCGGTGCAACGCATCGTGCACGCCGACAACGAAACGAACTACTGCGCGCGCTGCCAGACCGGCGGCAAGCTGCTCGCCGATCGCGCACTGTCGCGCCTGCTCAAGGCCAGCTGGCCCAAGCACATCGACGACATCGAACGATGACGCCGACGCTCAGCGCCGCTCGCGCCTGAGCAGCAGGTCGGCGATCACCGGCCGGTGCTCCGAGCCGTCCTTGCCGCCGGCGTACGCGCCGACGACGCCGATCTCCGGGCTCACGAGGATGTGGTCGATGCGCAGGAACGAGATGCCCAGCCGCAGCGAATGCCCGAGCGTGTAGCCGTAGCCGAAGCCGGCACTGGAGAACGCATCGCGCAGGTTGCGTGCCAGCAGCGTGCGGATCACCGGCGAGGTTTCGGGCGCGTTCAGGTCACCCGCGACGATCAGCGGGCGTGGCCGGGGCGAGGCAGCGATGTCGGCCGCCAACTTGCGCGATTGCGCGAGCCGGTCGTCGAAGTTGCGCTGCCAGTCCTCGATGCCGTCGGGCCCCTCGCGTCGCGCCGCGTTGAGCCCTATGCGCGGCGACAGCAGATGCGCGGTCACGAGGTCGACTTCGACGCCGTCGGCCAGCACCGTGCAACGCACGTAGCGATGCGGCTGGCCGCGGAACGACAGATCGCCCAGATGGCAATCGCGCAGCGGATGGCGGCTGACGACGACGTACTGGTCGCGCGCATACACGTGGCGCCCCGCGAACAGCGACTCGGCCACCGGGGTCAGGTCATTCGCAACACGGTGCTTGCCGTCGCTGAGCGCCCAGGCGTCCTGCATCACGAGCAGGTCGGGCTGGCGCTGTTCGATTTCGCGCATCAGCGCATCGGCGATCAGCGGTTCGGTGTCGGCACGGTAGGCCTTGATGTTGTAGGTCATCATGCGCAGCGGCACCGAGCCCGCGTCGGCGCGGCCGATCACGAGGCCCATGATGACCGTGACGATCAGCAGCAGCGCACTCGCCGCGACGACACGCCAGGCCCAGCCCAGCCGCCACGACAACACGAGCGTGAACAGCGCCGGCGCGAGGAACGCCGGGTACGGCACGTACTGCAACAGCTCCAGCCACCACGAACCGAGCGGCTCGCTGCGGTAGGCGATCGCGAGCAGCGCCGCCGGCAGCGCGACGAGCAGCACCGCGAGCCGCGCGAACCAGGCGGACCACGACCGCGGCATCGCGATCACCGCGAGGGCGACGCTGCGCCGCCGCCGGACGGCGCGCGCGGCGGCACGAACGGCCGGACGGCCGCCAGCAGCCGCTCGACATACGCCTCCTTCTCGCCGACCGGCGCCGCGTAGAGCAGCGCCTGGGTCGCCGCCGCTTCACCGGCGCCGCGCAGCATCAGCCAGGCGGCGAGGTACTGCGACGCGAGGCTGCCGCCCGCGGTCGCGACGGGCCCGCGGGCATGGAACGGCGCATCCTGCACGCGCACGCCGGCCTCGATCAGCCAGGGCTTGGTCGCCAGATCGGTGCAGGCCGGCATGTCCGCAAGCAATCCGAGCCGCGCGAGCAGCAGTGCGCCCGAGCACTGCGCGCCGATGAGCTGGCGCAGCGGGTCGAGCTGCAGCCGGTCGAGCAGCGCGCTGTTCTCGGCGATCGCACGGGTGTAGATGCCGCTGCCGAACAGCACCGCGTCGGCCTCGTTCGCGAACTCGAGCGGCTGCTGCGCGGTCACGGTCACCCCGTTCATCGACGTGACCTGCGCGCTCGGGCTCGCGATCTCGGCCTTCCAGCCGTTCGCTTTCAGATGGTTCAGCAGGCCGAGCGCGATGAACGAGTCCAGCTCGTTGTAGCCGTCGAAGGTGACGATCGCGATGCGCATGCCAATGCGTGCGGCGCGGTCCCGGGGCCGAGTCTTTCTCAGTCCTCCAGCAGGGACCGCAGCATCCAGGCCGTCTTCTCGTGGATGTCGAGGCGCTGCGTCAGCAGATCGGCGGTCGGCTGGTCGTTCGCGCCTTCGGCGATCGGGAACACGCCGCGCGCAGTGCGCGCCACCGCCTCGTGGCCGGCGACCAGGGCCTGCACCATGTCCAGCGCCTTCGGTGGCGTGGCGGGCGCATCCTTGATCGACGCCAGCGCGCCGAACTGGGCATACGAGCCGGGGGCCGCATGGCCCAGCGCGCGGATGCGCTCGGCGATCGGGTCGACCGCGTTCCACAGCTCGGTGTACTGCGTCATGAACATCTGATGCAGCGTGTTGAACATCGGCCCGGTCACGTTCCAGTGGAAGTTGTGGGTCGTCAGGTACAGCGTGTACGTGTCGGCCAGCAGCTTCGAGAGTCCGCCGGCGATCGCCGCGCGGTCCTTCTCGCTGATGCCGATCTGCACCGCAGACTGTTTCGCGCCTTGCTTGTTGTCGTTGCCCTTCTTGGCCATGCGATGTGCTCCGGTGGGTTTGAGGCACTACTGTAGCGAACCGCGACGGGCGGGGTGATTCGCGGGGCATCGCGGCGCTCCGGACCACCGCGAGCGAGCACCCCATCGGCTCGTACCGCGGCGCACCGCGCGTGTACGTCACCCGTTCACGCCGCTCAACCCGGCCCGTCGCGCCGCAGGCTGTTGCCCAGCGCCGTCTTGCGTATGACCACCGCGAACGACTGCACCGGCACGGCCTTCTCGTCGCCCTGGCGCCAGAGGATGCCGGGCGTGCGGATCGGCGTCGGGCTCTCGAGCGGAATCATCTGCAGCCCCGACATCGCCGCCGGCACCGCGTTGATCGCGGCGATCGCCGCGATCTGCGTGCGCAGCACCAGGCCCAGCATCGGCGCGATCGTCGACATCTCGGCGGCGACGATGGGCTCGGCGCCGCTCGCCTTGAAGCATTCGTCCAGCATCTGACGGGTCGCGAAATGGCCAGGCAGCAGCACCAGGCGCTGCCGGTGCAGCTCGACCATGCGGATGCGCTTGCGCCCGGCGAACGGATGCGTGTCGGAGACGACCAGCACCATCTCCTCGTTGTACAGCGGCTCGAACCACAGGTCGGTGGCACCGGTCGGGCGATACGCGATGCCGATGTCCAGCTCGCCGGCACGCAGCTTCGCACCGATCTGATCGGCCGACAGTTCCTCGACCCTCACCCGCACGGTCGGGTGGCGCGCCAGGAACAGCGCGACGCATTCCGGGATCAGCCCGATGTTGAAGGTATGCGTCGCCCCGATCCGCACTTCGCCGGTCAGCCCGCTGCCGGCGGGCTTGAGCATCGCGAGGCCGAGGTCCACCTCCTTCAGCGCGCGCGTCGCGAACGCGAGGAACAGCTCGCCCGCTTCGGTCGTCACGACCTTCTTGCCGATGCGATCGAACAAGGGCTGGCCGACCTCCTCTTCGAGCTGGCGGATCTGATGCGACAGCGTCGATTGCGTGACGTGGACGCGCTCGGCCGCGCGCGTGAAGCTCAGGCACTCGGCCAGGCTGACGAAGTACCGGAGGTGCCGGAGCTCCATACGACTCCCGGAGACAGGCAGACGATGCAATCGATGATGAAGCCGATCCGACCATCGTTCGTCTCCATGAAAACCCGATGGTCGAATCGACGCGATCGATCGAGTCGATGGGAATTGATCATTTGTCGGGGCCGGGCCGGCGCCGTATCGTGCCCCCATCACAGCTGCGCCGGCGAGCGACTCCGCCGCACCGGCGCGCCAGGAGACAGGCATGTCCGAGTACAACCAGACGAAGCTGATGCAGGACGTCGTCGACGCGTTCGCCGGCACCCCCGAGCCGCGCCTGCGCCAGCTGATGACGGCGTTGGTGAAACACATCCACGCCTATGCCCGCGAGGTGGACCTGACGCCCAACGAATGGCTGGCCGGGCTGAAGTTCCTGACCGCGACCGGGCAGATCTCGCACGAGAAGCGGCCCGAGTTCATCCTGCTGTCCGACACGCTGGGCTTGTCGATGATGGTGGTCGCGTTGGCACAGGCACGCGCGAGCGGCACGGTACAGGGCGCCACGGAGGCGACCGAGGCCACCGTCGAAGGCCCGTTCTACTGGCCCGGCGCGCCCGACGTGCCGCTGGGCGCCGACATCGCCGAAGGCGTGCCCGGCGAGCCGGCGTTCTACATGGGCCGCGTGACCGACACGAACGGCAAGCCGCTGGCCGGCGCGCTGCTGGATGTGTGGTCCGGCGACGGCGACGGCAAGTACGACATGCAGCTCTCGCCGAACCCGACGATGCGGGCGCGCGGCCGCCTGCGCACCGATGCCGAGGGCCGCTACTGGTTCTGGTCGATCTACCCGACCTGCTACCCGATCCCCGACGACGGCCCGGTCGGCGACATGATGCGCGCGACCGGCCGCAGCATCTATCGACCCGGCCACATCCACATGATGATCTCGGCCGAGGGCCACGTGCCGCTGACCACGCACCTGTTCGTCGCGGGCAGCCCGTACATCGACCAGGACGCGGTGTTCGGCAAGCGCGACAGCCTGGTCGTCGAGTTCGACAAGCATGCGCCCGGCAAGGCGGTCGACGGCCGCGAGATGAAGGTGCCCTACTACTCGGCGAGCTACGACTTCCGGCTCGCGCCGACCCCGAAGGCGAACCCATGAAGATCGGCAAGGCGACGGTGCCGCGCACCGCGATCTGCACGTCCGACGAGCACACGATCCTCGTGCGTGGCCGCGACCTCGCGAAGGACCTGATAGGCCGAATCTCGTTCGTCGACCACTTCTTCCTGCTGCTGGTTGGCCGGCTGCCGAGCGCGGGCGAGGCCGCCGTGCTCAACGCGACGCTGGTGGCAATCGCCGAACATGGCCTGGTGCCCAGCGTGCAGGCCGCGCGCATGACCTACGCGGCCGCGCCGGACGCGATGCAGGGCGCGGTCGCGGCCGGCATCCTGGGCTGCGGCTCGGTGGTGCTGGGCTCGTCGGAGACGGCCGGCCGGATGTACAGCGAGATCGATGCGCAGGTCCGCGCCGGCCAACCGCTCCAGGCCGCGGCGCTCGCGGTGATGAAGGCCTGGCGCACAGACGGCCGGGCGATCCCGGGCTACGGCCACCCGCTGCACAAGGAGCGCGATGCCCGGGTCGGCGCGCTGTTCGATGTGGCCCAGCGCGCCGGTACCGACCTGCGCTTCGTGCAGATCGCCGAAGCCGCCGAGGCGCTGATCCCCGAGGTGCTGAACAAGGACTTGAAGCTCAACGTCTCCGGCGCGATCCCTGCGGTGCTGCTGGGCGCCGGCTTCCCGGTGCAGGCGCTGAAGGGGGTGCCCATCCTGGCGCGCACGGCCGGGCTGATCGCGCATCTGCACGAGGAGATGCAGCAGCCGGCCGGCTTCGCGCTGTCGTACCAGGCGACGCGCGAAGTGGTCTACGACGGCGCGGTGCCGCCGGGCTATACGCCGGCGACGCGCGACGCGGCATGAAGGTCCTGGCCGGCATCAAGGTCGTCGAGCAGGGCACGTTCATCACCGGCCCGGCCTGCGGCATGCTGCTCGGCGACCTGGGCGCCGACGTCATCAAGGTCGAGGCGCCCGGCACCGGCGATCCGTTCCGCGCGTTCAAGGGCGGCCTGTACAGCCCGCATTTCCAGACCTACAACCGCAACAAGCGCAGCATCGCGCTGGACACGAAGAACGCCGACGATCGTGCGGTGTTCGACGCGCTGATCGCCGAGGCCGATGTCTACATCCAGAACTTCCGCCCCGGGGTCGCCGAGAAGCTGGGCGCCGGCGCCGCGCGGCTGCGCACGCTGAATCCCAAGCTCGTCTATGTCTCGATCAGCGGCTTCGGCGCGACCGGCCCGGCGGCGAACCGCCCCGCGTACGACACCGTCGCGCAGGCCGCCAGCGGCTTCCTGAACCTGCTGATCAACCCCGAGAATCCGCGCGTCGTCGGGCCCGCGATCGCCGACGCGCTGACCGGCTTCTACGCCGCGTACGGCGCGATGGGCGCGCTGGTCGAGCGCGGCCGCAGCGGCACGGGCCGGACCGTCGAGGTGTCGATGCTCGAGGCGATGGCGCACTTCAACCTCGACGCGTTCACGCACTACTTCCAGGCCGGCGAGGTGATGGGGCCGTACAGCCGCCCGAGCGTCTCGCAGTCGTACGTGCTGCGTTGCGGCGACGGCAAGTGGATCGCGCTGCACATGTCCTCGCCGGAGAAGTTCTGGCAGGGCCTCGCGAAGGCGATCGAGCAGCCGGACCTGTTCGAGGACGCGCGCTTTGCCAGCCGCGAGGCGCGCATCGTCAACCAGGAAGTGCTGATCGCCCTGCTCGGCGAACGCTTTGCGCGCCGCACGCGCGAGCAGTGGTGCGAACGCCTGCAGGCCGAGGACGTGCCCCACGCGCCGATGTACGACACCAGCGAAGCGCTCGAGGATCCGCAGGCCCGGCACCTGGAGCTGACGACCTCGGCGACGCATCCGGTGATGGGCCTGTTCCGCACCGTGCGCTCGCCGGTCTCGTTCGACGGACAGCGTGCGCTGGACGTGCGCCCGCCGCCGATGCTGGGCGAACACAACGACGAGATCCGTCGCGCACTGAACCTCGCGGACAAGGCGGCCGCATGACGAGTCGACGACTCTGGCTGCAAGCCGCAGGGACTGCCTGCGGGCTCGCGGCGCTCGCACCCCTCGCGTACGCACAGGACAGCCATGGCGCGCCGGTCAGGCTGGTCGTGCCGTTCGGGCCCGGCACGACGACCGACACGGTCGCCCGCGTCGTCGCCGACGGCCTGGCCCAGGCGCTGCACCAGACCGTGATCGTCGACAAC
The DNA here is from genome assembly GCA_036568605.1 of Burkholderiaceae bacterium. Taxonomy (GTDB): domain Bacteria; phylum Pseudomonadota; class Gammaproteobacteria; order Burkholderiales; family Burkholderiaceae_C; genus DATCSE01. The sequence continues at coordinate 9,935 of DATCSE010000401.1, forward strand.
CGCGCCGGCGCCGGCGGCACGGTGGGCTCGGACCAGGTCGCCAAGGCCGCGCCGGACGGCAAGACACTGGTGATGGGCACCGTCGGCACGCACGCGATCAACGCGTCGTTGTTCAGGAAGCTGCCGTACGACGCGCTGCGCGACTTCGCGCCCATCGCGTTCGTCGGCTACACGCCGACGCTGCTGGTCGTCGCGGCCCATTCGCCGGCCCAGTCGCTGAAGGATCTCGCCACGCTCGCGGCACGCCCCGGCGGCATCACGTTCGCATCGGCGGGCAACGGCACCTCGGGCCACCTGGCCGGCGAGCTGCTCGCGCAGCGCCTGGGCGGCAAGATGATCCACGTGCCGTACAAGGAAGGCGCGGTCGCGCTGACCAGCGTGATGGCTGGGCAGGCCGACTTCATGTTCTATCACCCGGCCGCGGTGATGCCGCAGATCAAGGCGGGCAAGCTGCGTGCGCTGGGCACCAGCAGTGCACTGCGCAGCGCCGCAGCGCGCGACGTGCCGACCTTGATGGAGCAGGGCATCCCCGACTTCGACCTGGTCGCGTGGTTCATGCTCTACGCGCCGGCCGCAACGCCGCCGGCCACCCTCGCAGCGCTGCGCAACGCCGCGGCAACCGCGTTGGCGCAGCCGGATGTGGCCGCGCGGTTGCACGACCAGGGCATGGAGCCGCGCGGGATGAAGGCCGACGAGCTCGCACGGTTCAACCAGGCCGAGGTCGCCAAGTGGGCGGAACTCGTGAAGCGCTCCGGCGCGCAGGTCGATTGAGATCAACAACGAGAGGAGACAAGCACCATGGAGACCCCCAACCTCACACGCCGCAGCGCCGTGGCCGCGGCGATGCTGGGCCTGAGCGGCGCCGCCGCGCTGGTGCGCGCGCAGGGCGCGACGATTCGCATCGGCAGCACGCTCGCGCTGACCGGCCCGCTGTCGGCGACCGCGCAGATCCACAAGCTGGTCGGCGACATCTACATCGAGCAGGCCAACCAGCGCGGCGGGTGGCTGGGCCGCAAGCTCGAATGGGTGGTCAAGGACGACCAGTCCAAGCCCGACCTCGCACGCACGCTGTACGAGCAGCTGGTCACCGCCGACAAGGTGGACCTGCTGCTGGGCCCGTACGCGACCGGCGCGATCCTCTCGGCGATGGGCGTCGCGCAGCGCTACGGCAAGGTGCTGGTGCACCACACGCTGGGCATCCCGTCGCTTGCGAAGTACGACATGCAGTTCCCCGCGTGGTCGCTCGGGTCGGAGCCGGCGACCACCGTGCCGAGCACCTTGTTCGATGCGCTGGCCGCCGGCCCCAAGCCGCCGAAGACCGTCGCGGTCGTCACGAGCAAGTTCCCGTCGATCCAGTTCATGACGGCCGGCGCGCGCGAGGTGCTGAAGAAGCGCGGGCTGACCGAGGTGCTGTTCCTCGAATGGGAGTTCGGCAACCGCGACTTCGGCCCGATCGCGAACCGCGTGAAGGACGCGAACCCCGACTTCGTCTGGGTCGGCGCGATCGGCCTGGACGGCAACCTGCTGCTGGACGCGATGAAGAAGATCGACTACGTCCCGCCGCAGCACTTCTACCTGTACCCGGCGCCCGGGCCGCTGGTCACCTTGCCCGACGCGAAGAACGCGCTGTCGGTGACGATCTTCGAGGACCAGCCGCCGTTCACCGCGAACACCGGCGCGGCCGAATTCGTCAAGCTGTACCGCGAACGCGCGACCAAGGCCGGGCTGCCCGACCCGTCGGTCGAGACGCAGGCCGCGGCCTCGTACACCGCCTGGCAGATCCTCGAAGCCGGCGTCGCCGCGACCAAGGGCCTGGACGACAAGGCGATCGGCGCCTGGCTCAAGGCCAACCGCGTCGACACGATCCAGGGCAAGCTGCGCTTCAACGGCACCGGCAACTACGGCGACGACCTGATGCGCATCAAGCAGGTCCAGAACGGGCACTGGGTCGTGGTGTGGCCGAAGGAAGTCACCAGCGGCGGCGCGAAGCTGCTGGCGCCCTGAGCAGGCGCACATGGCGGGCTTTTCGCTGCCCAGCGCGACGCTGCTCGCGCAAAGCGTGCTCTCGGGCGTCTTCGTCGGAGCGCTGTATGGGCTGATGGGCCTGGGCCTCAGCCTGAGCTGGGGCCTGCTGCGCCTGATCAACCTCGCACACTTCGCGTTCGCGTTCCTCGCCGCGTACCTGTGCTACCAGCTCGCGACGCTGGGCATGGACCCGCTCGCGACCCTCGCGGTCCTGGTGCCGGCGTTCTTCGCGCTGGGCGCGCTGCTGCAGGCGCTGGTCGCGCGCTTCGCGATCACGCCGTTCAACTCGCTGCTGCTGACCTTCGGGCTGACCGGCATCGTCGAGGCCATCATCCAGACGATCTGGACTGCCGACTTCCGCAAGCTCGAGTCGGCCTACGCGCACCTGAAGTTCAAGGTCGGCGTGCTGTTCGTGCCGGTGCCCGAGCTGATCACCTTGGTGTTCGCGGCCGCGCTGTCGTTCGCGGTCTGGGCCGTGCTGCGCTACACCGACCTCGGCAAGGCGCTGCGCGCCGCGGCCGAGGACGGGGCGATCGCCGCCGCGTTCGGCGTCAACCAGAAGCGCAACGCCTTGCTGCTGGCGGGCACCTGCTCCGCGCTCGCGAGCATCGCCGGCGTCTGCCTCGCAC
>DATCSE010000402.1:0-9101 GCA_036568605.1 Burkholderiaceae bacterium
TGCCCGAGGTGCGCATGATCACGGCGACGGTCGGCGGCGGCGACTTCAGCAACGGCGCGCGCAACACCGGCCAGGTCAGCATTCAGCTCGTCAAGCCGAAAGAGCGCAAGCGCTCGCAGAAACAGGTCGAGGACGCGATCCGCGAGGCACTGCGGCCGATACCCGGGATCGACGTGTCGCTCGGGCAGCGCCCAATCTTCGTCTCGCTGATGGGTCCGGACCCGGCGGTGCTGGAGACCGAGGTGCAGAAATTCGCCGACAAGGTCGCGAAGGTCAAGGGTGTGACGGACCTCGAGACTTCCGTCAAACCCGGCCTGCCGGCGTTCGCGGTGCGCCTGAAGCCCGACGCGGTGCGCGAGCTGGGGCTGACGCCGACGCAGCTGGCCGCGAGCCTGCGCCCGTTCGTCAACGGCGACGTCGCGACCTACTGGACCGCGCCCGATGGCCAGCAGGTCGAGGTCGAGCTGCGCCTGCCGCAACTGCGCCGAGAATCGGTCGCGCAACTCGACGAGCTGCCGGTGGCGTACGCGAAGGACGGCACGCCGATCGCGCTGTCGCGGGTCGCCGACGTGGTGCCGATCACGAACCCCGAGGTCATCAAGCGCCAGGACCTGCAGCGCCGCCAGGCCGTCTATGCCGGCGTCAGCGGACGGCCGAGCGGCGACGTCGGCAACGACATCAAAAAGATCATCGAGCAGACGCAGCTGCCGCAGGGTTACCGCTTCGACATGGGCGGCCAGTCCAAGGACCAGGCCGAGGCCTTCACCGGCGTGCTGATGGCGCTCGCGGCCGCGGTGATCTTCATCTACATCGTGCTCGCGTCGCAGTTCGCGAGCTTCACGCAGCCGCTGGCGATCATGGCGTCGCTGCCGCTCGCGCTGATCGGCGTGATGCTCGCGCTGCTGGTCACGCGCTCGACGCTGAACCTGTTCTCGATGATCGGCCTCGTGATGCTGATGGGGCTGGTGACGAAGAACGCGATCCTCTTGGTCGACTTCGCGAACCACGCGCGCAAGGCCGGCCTCGCGACCGCCGAGGCGCTGCTGCAGGCCGGACTGGTGCGGATGCGCCCGATCATGATGACCACCGGCGCGATGATCTTCGGCATGCTGCCGCTCGCGCTGGCGCTGGACGAAGGCGGCGAGCTGCAGGCGCCTATGGGCCGCGCGATCATCGGCGGCGTGATCACGTCGACGCTGCTGACGCTGGTGGTCGTGCCGGTGCTGTACAGCTATCTGGTGCGCGATCCGAAGAAGAAGGCGATGGACTATGCCGCTGCATCGTCAGCGGAGCCGGTTCGCAGGCTCGACGGCCCGATCGGCGGCATCGCGGACGGGATGCCGGCTGCGAAAGAGTGAGGTGAGGCGGTCTGGCTGTGAAGCTGGCAAGAATCTTCTCATAAAGATGCCAAATCGAACTGCATCTGCCTATGAAGCGATTCGAGAATATCTTCTCAGAAATCGTTTCATAATGGTGCATGAGACCGAGGAATCAGACCGCTCGTGACCAGTTGGAGAGCGTGCTGGCCCGGCGTTCGCCGATCGCAGCGCCGGAGCTCGCGCGCGAGCTGGCTGTCAGTGTGCCCACGCTGCACCGGCTGCTGCACGAAATCGGTGAGAAGGTAGTCAGCACAGGCAAGGCGCGCCGCACCCGGTACGCGCTGCGGCGCAGCCTCCGTGGGGAAGCCGCGCCGCTGCCGGTCTACGAGATCGATCACGAAGGCCGCGCGGAACTGTTGGGTGCGTTAGCGCTGGTGCAGCCGGAGGGCAGCTGCATGCCACTGTCCGAGACCGACTGGCCGGTCCCTGACGAATCGCGCGATGGCTGGTGGGGTGGCCTCCCATACCCGCTGTACGACATGCGTCCGCAGGGCTACATGGGCCGGCAGTTCGCACGCGCCGAGCATCGTGCGCTGGGCGTCTCGGCCAACCCGCAGGAATGGGGCGACGACGACGTTGCCTACGTGCTCAGCCGCAGCGGAGTCGACACCAGTGGCAACCTGATCCTGGGGGATGCGGCATTCGAGCGCTGGCAGACGAGCACAGTCGCGCCGCCGGAGCCGCTGAAGCTGCGCACGGTGGGAGCGGCGTATGCGCGCGCTGCCGAACACGCGATCGGCGCTGGCGTGGCCGGGTCGAGCGCGGCAGGCGAGTTCCCGAAGTTCGCCGCAGCGCGCGAGATGCGTGCCGGCGATGCGACGCCGCATGTGCTGGTCAAGTTTTCGGGCGCCGACGATTCGGCTGCGGTGCGGCGCTGGTCGGATCTGCTGGTGGCCGAACACCTCGCGCTGGAGTGCTTGGCGGCAATGCCCGGTGTCGCCGGCGCACGCAGCCGTATCGTCACGCATGCCGGCCGCACATTTCTCGAAGTCGAGCGCTTCGACCGGCACGGCGCATTCGGCCGCAGTCCGCTGACCAGTCTCGCCGTGGTGGATGGGGCGTTCCTGGGTGATCGCACTGCCGATTGGCGGGTGCTTGCTGCGCGTCTCGAACAAGGCAGTCTCCTCGAGACCGGCGACGTACGGCGGATAGAGCACCTGTGGTGGTTTGGCCGGCTGATCGCGAACAGCGACATGCACACCGGCAACATCAGCTTCCGGCCGAGCTCGCAACGGCTCGTGCTCGCGCCGGCCTACGACATGCTGCCGATGTTGTACGCACCCCTGGCGGGCGGTGAACTGCCCAGACGCGCATTCGAGCCGCCGCTGCCGCCGCCGCAGCAGCGGACGACGTGGCACGCGGCCTGCGCAGCGGCACTCACGTTCTGGGATCGTGCGGCGGCCGATGTGCGCATCGGCGAGGTGTTCCGGGCTGTCTGCGCGGCCAATGCGGCGCGTTTGCGTCAGGTGGCCGATCGCGCCTGACGCAGGTTGAACGTGCGGCCGGCGCGGGTCAGGTCGATCCGGTGCGACAGCGCCGCGAGTCCCAATGCGGCCAGCGCGATCGCCGCACTGACCCAGGGCAGCTCGCGGTAGTCGACGTGATGGGTCAAGGCCAGCCCGCCCAGCCACGCGCCGGTCGCATTGCCGAAGTTGAACGCGCCCTGGTTCAGCGTCGACGCCAGGTTCGGCGCATGCGCGGCTTCGTTGACGACGCGCATCTGCAGCGGCGAGACCAGGGCGAACACCAGCACGCCCCAGACGAAGATCGTCGCGGCGGCCGGCCACGCCGCAGTGCTGGTCACGGTGAAGAGGGCCAGCGTCGGGAGCAGCAAGGCCAGGACCGCGATCACCGAGGGCATCAGCTTCCAGTCGCCGAGCCGCCCGCCGACGACGTTGCCCAGCGTCAGCCCCACGCCGAACAGCAGCAGCATCCAGGTGACGCCGCGCTGCGGCAGGCCGGTCACGGTCTGCAGCAGCGGGGCGATGTAGGTGAAGCTGCTGAACAGGCTCGCCGAGGCCAGCACGCTGATCGCCATCGCCAGCACGACCTGGCGGTTCGCGAGCGAACGCGCCTCGCGCGCGAACGCGACCGCGGCACCCGGCAGCCGGCGCGGCAGCCAGCGGTACAACGCAGCCGCAGCGAGCACCCCGAAGGCGGCGACGATCCAGAACGTCGGCCGCCAGCCCATCGCCTCGCCGACCGCGGTGCCGAACGGCACGCCCAGCACGTTGGCGACCGTCAGGCCGGCGAACATCGCGGCGATCGCGCGCCCGCGCTTCGCCGGCTCGACCAGCGTGGCCGCGACGACCGAACCCAGCCCGAAGAACGCACCGTGGCACAACGCCGTGACCACGCGTGCCACCATCAGCAGCGCGTAGTTCGGCGCCAACGCGCACAGCGCGTTGCCCAACGTGAACACCGCCATCAGCACGAGCAGTGCGCGGCGCCGGTCCATGCGCGCGGTTGCGATCGCGAGGAACGGCGAGCCGAACGCGACGCTCAGCGCATAGCCGCTGACCAGCAGGCCGGCCTGCGGGATCGTCGCGTCCAGGTCGCGTGCGACATCGGGCAGCAGGCCCATGATGACGAACTCGGTCGTGCCGATGCCGAACGAGGCGAGCGCGAGCGCGAACAATGCAAGTCCGGGGGACATGGGCGAGCAAGGAGGGGGAGCGTTGGAGCTTACGCGATCGTGCTGCGCCGCAGCACGGAGGGTCTTCAAGGCCATGGTCGTGTGGGGTCGTCAGCCGCCGGTCAGAATGCCGGCCTTCGAACAACTTCAGCTTGACGACCACGCCATGGCCGATCTCTCCAGTTTTGCGATCACCCGCAAGTGGCCCGCGCAGAACCCGAACATCCTGCAGCTCTATTCGCTGCCGACGCCCAACGGCGTCAAGGTCTCGATCATGCTCGAGGAGATCGGGCTGCCGTACGAGCCGCACCTGGTGCGTTTCGACACGCACGATCAGACGTCGCCCGAGTTCCTGTCGCTGAACCCGAACAACAAGATCCCGGCGATCATCGACCCGAACGGCCCCGGCGGGCGGCCGCTGCCGCTGTTCGAGTCTGGTGCGATCCTCTGGTACCTGGCCGAGAAGACCGGCCAGCTGCTGCCGCAGGATGCCGCGCGCCGTTACGAGACGCTGCAATGGGTGATGTTCCAGATGGGCGGCATCGGGCCGATGTTCGGTCAGGTCGGCTTCTTCCACAAATTCGCCGGCAAGGCCTACGAAGACAAGCGGCCCCTGCAGCGTTATGTCGACGAGTCGCGCCGCCTGCTCGCGGTGCTGGAGCGGCACCTCGAGGGGCGCGAGTGGATCATGGGCGACGACTACGGAATCGCCGACATCGCGAGCTTCCCGTGGATCAACAACCTGGTCGGCTTCTATGAGGCGGGCGATCTGGTCGGGTTCGCGGACTTCAAGAACGTCGCACGCGCGCTGCAGGCCTTCAAGGCGCGGCCGGCGGTGGTGCGGGGCCTGGCGATCCCGAAGCGGCCGAGCTGACGCGCGCCGCGGGCGCGGTTACGTCCGGACGCGCTTTGCTGTCGATCCAGTGCATCGTCCTTCGTCAAAGAAGGAGGCGCCCGTCGACGTGTCGTCGACCGGGTGCGCCTCGTCGACAAATGGAGCGATGCATCATGTTGAAGAACCGTCCCGCATTCGGCAGCTTCTCGACCACCGACCTGCAAGCGGCGCAAGCCTTCTATGGCCAGACGCTGGGCCTGGACGCCCGCATCGGCAAGATGGACGTGCTCGAACTGCAGCTCGCCGGCGGCATGAAGGTGATCGTGTATCCGAAGGCAAATCACCAGCCGGCAACGCACACCGTGCTGAACTTCCAGGTGCCTGACGTCGAGGCGGCGGTCGCCGAGCTGGGCCAGCGTGGCGTGCGCTTCGAGCGCTACGATCTGCCGGGCCTGAAGACCGATGCGAAGGGCATCTGCCGCGATCCGGGCGGGCCGGTCATCGCCTGGTTCAAGGACCCGGCCGGCAACATCCTGTCGCTGGTCGAGGGCTAGCGGCGCGGGTCAGCGCGACACCTGGATCACGTCGCGCACCATCGGGTAGATCTGGTTCTGCCAGCGCCGCCCGCTGAACACGCCGTAGTGGCCGACGCCGGGCTGCACGTAGTGCGTGCGCAGGTACGGCCGCAGGTTCTTCGCGAGGTCTTGCGCGGCCAGCGTCTGGCCGATGGCACAGATGTCGTCGCGCTCGCCTTCGACCGTCAGCAGCGCGGTGCGGCGAATCGCGGCCGGGTCGACCTTGCGGCCGCGGTAGGTCAGCTCGCCGCGCGGCAGCGCGTACTCCTGGAACACCAGCCGCACGGTCTCGAGGTAGAAGTCGGCCGAGAGGTCCGAGACCGCGAGGTACTCCTCGTAGAACGTGCGCGTGACCTCGGCCTTCTCGAACTCGTCGTCCAGCAGGTGCTGGTAGTACTCGCGGAACGCGGTCGCGTGGCGCTCGCGGTTCATGCTCATGAACGCGGTGAGCTGCACGAAGCCGGGGTAGACGCGCCGCCCCGCGCCGCGATGCCCGAGCGGCACGTGGCTGATCAGCGTGCGCTCGAACCATTCGATGGGCCGGCTGGTCGCAAGCTTGTTGACCTCGGTCGGGCTGATCCGGCAGTCGATCGGGCCGGCCATCAGCGTCAGGCTCAGCGGCGTGGCCGGGTGCGCATCCTCCGACATCAGCGCCACTGCCGACAGCGCCGAGACGCAGGGCTGGCAGATCGCCATCAGGTGCGCGCCCGGGCCGATGATCTCGAGGAATTGCATCAGGTGCTCGGTGTACTCGTCCAGCCCGAAGCGGCCGGCTGTCAACGGCACGTCGCGCACGTTGTGCCAGTCGGTGATGTAGACCTCGTGGCCTTGCAGCATCGTGCGGACCGTGTCGCGCAGCAGCGTCGCGAAATGGCCCGACATCGGCGCGACCAGCAGCACCTTCTGTTGCGTTGTGGAGCGGGGCGTCGAGAAGCGCGTCAGCGTCGCGAATGGCGTGCTGTGCACGGCTTCCTCGAGAACCGGCAGCGGCTCGCCATCGACGAGGACCGTGTCGATGCCCCAGGCGGGGCGCTCGTGCGTGATTTCGGCGAGTTCGAGCAGCTTGCAGGCCGCGGCGATCTGGCGCGGCGAGGCCGGGCCGGCAAACCGGAACGCATCGAATGCCGGGTCGAGCAGCATCGGCGTGGTGAAGCGCACCGCGGTGCGCAAAGGCCACATCAGATCGGCGTGGGTCTGATACGCGTGATACATCATCCTCGGGGCGACGTCTTGTGGGGTCACCCATAGGAGCAACTTGCGCGCCATTCAGGGAACCCTGATGCGTTGTCGCGGTATGGCACAGCGATTGCTCGAATTCCTTTGAACGCTGCGCAGGAGACTCACCCATGGCCGTGGCTGCCGCTGCCCCGAAATCCAAGCCCGTGGCCAAGGCGGGCGCGAAGCCGGCTGCGAAGCCTGCGCGCTCCGGCGCGACGCTGACCCTGAGCAGCAAGAACTACTCGTCGTGGTCGCTGCGCGGCTGGCTGCTGTGCAAGTTCGCCGGGATTGAGTTCGCCGAGGTGATGGTCTCGCCCGACGATGCCGACGTGCGCAAGGAGCTGCTGCTGCTGGCGCCGTCGATCCGCGTGCCGTGCCTGACGCACGAGGGCGCGAAAGTCTGGAACACGCTGGCGATCGCGCAATACCTGGACGAGATCGAGCCCGACGCCGGTCTGATGCCGGCCGACCGCATCGCCCGCGCGCATTGCCGCTCGATCAGCGGCGAGATGAACTCGGGCTTCGCGAACCTGCGCGCCTCGCTGCCGATGAACCTCAAGGCGCGCCACCCCGGCTACAAGATCTGGGCCGGCGCGCAGCCCGACATCGACCGCATCGTCGAGATCTGGACCGAGTGCCTCGCGACCTATGGCGGACCGTTCCTGTTCGGCAAGCAGCGCAGCATGGCCGACGCGATGTACGCGCCGGTGGTCACGCGCTTCCTGACCTACGACGTGAAGCTGAACAAGCCGTGCATCCTCTATTGCCAGACCATCATGGCAATGCCGGAGATGCAGGAGTGGGTGGCCGCGGCGAAGGCAGAGCCGGACGACATCGAAGAGCTGGATATGGACTTCTGAGCGCGCGTGTCAGTCCCACGTATGGGGCGCCGGCACCTCGCACACCGGCGGCATGTCGATGGACTTGAAGTCCGCCGGCGAGACGATCTCCAGGTACTCCATGTCCGGCGAGTAGTCGTACAGGTAGTGCACGATGCCGGGCCGTTGGTGCACGCAGTCGCCGGCCTCGACGAGGGTGATCTGATCCTCGTACATGAACTTGGCCCAGCCCTTGGTCATGTAGACGATCTGGAACGCCGCCTCGTGACGGTGCCAGCCGGTGCCCTTCTCCGGTGCCATGTTTGCCTTGACGAGGTGCGCGATCACCGCGCCATGGGTCGCGTCGGCGACGCCCAGGTCCTTGTACAGGAAGAAGTCGCGCAGCCCGTCGCTGCGCCACGGCATGTCGGCCGGTTTGACATGCGAGAACTTCGTGGCGGTCTTGTCCGGCATGGTGCAAGGCTCCTGCGTCGAGCGGCTCGTGCAGGGCCCGCATGCATAACGCGTTCCAAGCGGAACGCGAGCGGCATCAGCACTCGACGATGTTCACCGCCAGCCCGCCGCGCGCCGTTTCCTTGTACTTGGTCATCATGTCGGCGCCGGTTTCGCGCATGGTCTTGATGACCTTGTCCAGGCTCACGTGATGCGTGCCATCGCCGCGCAGCGCCATGCGGGCGGCGTTGATGGCCTTGACCGAGGCGATCGCGTTGCGCTCGATGCAGGGGATCTGCACCAGCCCGCCGACCGGGTCGCAGGTCAGCCCGAGGTGATGCTCCATGCCGATCTCGGCCGCGTTCTCCACCTGCTCGGGCGTGCCGCCCAGCACCGCGCACAGCGCGCCGGCGGCCATCGAGCAGGCGACGCCGACTTCGCCCTGGCAGCCGACCTCGGCGCCCGAAATCGACGCGTTCTCCTTGTAGAGGATGCCGATCGCCGCGGCGGTCAGCAGGAAGTCGATCACGCCGCGCTCGGTCGCGCCGACGGTGAAGCGGGCGTAGTAGTGCAACACCGCGGGCACGATGCCGGCCGCGCCGTTGGTCGGCGCGGTGACGACGCGGCCGCCTGCGGCGTTCTCTTCGTTGACCGCGAGCGCGTACAGGTTGACCCAGTCCAGCACCTGCAGCGGATCGCGCAGCGCCGCCTCGGGGTTCGCGCAAAGCTGGCGGTGCAGGTCGGCGGCGCGGCGCTTGACCTTGAAGCCGCCGGGCAGCGTGCCGTCGGTCTTGCAGCCGCGTGCGACGCAGGCCTGCATCACGTCCCAGATCTTCAAAAGACCGGCGTCGATCTCGGCATCACGGCGCCAGTGCCGCTCGTTGCGCCGCATCAGCTCGGCGATGCTGCAGTTCTGCGCCTTCGTCAGCGCAAGCAGCTCGGCGCCGCTGTGGAACGGGTGCGCGAGCACGGTCGTGTCGGGCGCGATGACCTTCTGCCGGCTGCCATCGTGCGCGACTTCGTCGCTGACCACGAAGCCGCCGCCGACCGAGTAGTAGACCTTCTCGAGCAGCGTCGCGCCGGCCGCGTCGTACGCATCGAACCGCATGCCATTGGCGTGGAACGGCAGCGTCTCGCGGCGGTGGAACACGAGGTCGGCCTTCTCGTCGTAGGCGATCGGGTGCGTGC
>DATCSE010000403.1:0-9878 GCA_036568605.1 Burkholderiaceae bacterium
GTGCTGCGCGGTGCCGGGCGGGTGCGCAACGGCAGCAGCTCCCGCGGCTTCACCTACAGCTGCAATGTCGACCCGCCCAGTGACGAGGTGGTCGGCGTCGTGCTGCGCCGGACCGCGCCGCTGGCCGAGAACACGGTCCGGGCGGCCGTCGAACCGGACCTGAGCCACTTGTCGCCGCAAGCCTGCGAGTCGCGCGCGGCCGAGATGCTGAAGCAACGCTGGCCACGCGTCTCGGGCTGACGCTCGCGCTCGCTTACCGCGCGAGCCGTTTGCCGAGGTGCCCGAGCGGCAGCGCCGCGCCCGCCTTGACCTCACCGAGCGAGAAGCTCGTGTGCAGGTTGTTCACATGCGGCAGGTTCAGCAGCGTGTCCAGCGACAGCTTCGAGAACGCGTCCAGGTCGGTCGTCAGCACCTGCAGCTCGAAGGTGCCCGAGCCCGAGATGTAGTGGCATGAGATCACCTCGGGGATGCGGCGGATCGCATCCTCGAGCTGGCGCGTCGCGGCGGCGGTGTTGCGATCCGCGTCGACGCGCACGAACGCGAGCACGCCCAGGCCGATCTTGCGGCGGTCGATCTCGGTGCGGTAGCCGGTGATGTAGCCCTGCTCTTCGAGCCAGCGCACGCGGCGCCAGGTCGGCGCGGCCGAGATGCCGATGCGCGACGCGAGCTCGGCGTTCGACAGCCGCGCATCGAGCTGCAGTTCGCGCAGGATCGCGATGTCGTAGCGGTCCAGCTCGGCACCGTGCGGTTCGGCGGCCGCGTCAGTGGCGGGCGCCGGCGCGTTATTCGCGTTTCTCCCTAATTTCGCCTTCTTGAGCGCCATTCGATCTCCCTATCCGCGATCTGAGCAAGATTATTGCTCCATGACGGTCCTGGCGGGCAAACATAGAAAGGACTTGTTCGCCGCGAATCTCTACACTGTGGCCGTGCGCGCGGTGGTCACGAGCTGCCGTCGCGCCGCTTCACCACGCACCAACCGCCGGAGTGCCGACACGATGAATGCGCCGCTGCCTGAAGCCGTCCGCAAGGCTCTGGAGAACGTCACCCTCGACGACAAATACGCCCTGGAGAACGGGCGGGCTTTCATGAGCGGCGTCCAGGCGCTGGTGCGCCTGCCGATGCTGCAGAAGAAGCGCGATGCGTACGCCGGCCTGAACACCGCCGGCTTCATCAGCGGCTACCGCGGCTCGCCGCTGGGCGGCTACGACCAGGCGCTGTGGGCCGCGAAGAAGCACCTCGCGGCGCAGCACATCGTGTTCCAGCCCGGCGTCAACGAGGAGCTCGCCGCGACCGCGGTGTGGGGCTCGCAGCAGCTCGATCTCTACCAGGAGACGAACAAGTTCGACGGCGTGTTCGGCATCTGGTACGGAAAGGGGCCGGGCGTGGACCGCTGCTCCGACGTGTTCAAGCACGCGAACATGGCCGGCACCTCGAAGCACGGCGGCGTGATCGCGATCGCCGGCGACGACCACATCGCGAAGAGCTCGACCGCCGCGCACCAGAGCGACCACATCTTCAAGGCCTGCGGGCTGCCGGTGTTCTTCCCGTCCAGCGTGCAGGACATCCTCGACATGGGGCTGCACGCGTTCGCGATGAGCCGCTTCGCCGGCGTCTGGTCCAGCATGAAGACGATCCAGGAGATCGTCGAGTCATCGGCCAGCGTGTTCGTCGACCCCGACCGCGTCGACATCGTGCTGCCCGAGGACTTCCGGATGCCCGCGGGCGGCCTGCACATCCGCTGGCCCGATGCGCCGCTCGAGCAGGAAGCGCGGCTGATGGACTACAAGTGGTACGCGGCGCTCGCCTACGTGCGTGCGAACAAGCTGAACCACAACGTGATCGCCGGTTCGAACGATCGCTTCGGCATCATTGCCTCCGGCAAGGCCTACAACGACACCCGCCAGGCGCTGCACGACCTGGGGCTGGACGACGCGGCGTGCCGCCAGCTCGGCATCCGGCTGCACAAGGTCAACGTCGTGTGGCCGTTGGAGGCGACGATCACGCGCGACTTCGCGCAGGGCCTGACCGAGATCCTGGTCGTCGAGGAGAAGCGCCAGGTCATCGAATACCAGCTGAAGGAAGAGCTCTACAACTGGCGCCCCGACGTGCGCCCGAACGTGCTGGGCAAGTTCGACGAGCCCGAGGGCAATGCGTCGTCCGGCGGCGAATGGAGCCGGCCGAACCCGAGCGAGAACTGGCTGCTGCGCGCGCAGGCCGACCTCACGCCCGCGATCATCGCGAAGGCGATCGCGAAGCGGCTGAAGAAGCTCGGCGTCGACGCCGACACGGCCGCGCGCATGGACGCGCGCATCGCGATCATCGAGGCGAAGGAGAGGAGCCTCGCCGCGTCGACGATCGAATCGACCGAGCGCACGCCGTGGTTCTGCAGCGGCTGCCCGCACAACACCAGCACGAAGGTGCCGGAGGGCTCGCGCGCCGTTGCCGGCATCGGCTGCCACTACATGACCGTGTGGATGGACCGCAGCACGACCACCTTCAGCCAGATGGGCGGCGAAGGCGTCTCGTGGACGGGCCAGGCCGCGTTCACGAACGAGAAGCACATCTTCTCGAACCTGGGCGACGGCACCTACTACCACTCGGGGCTGCTCGCGGTCCGCCAGTCGGTCGCGGCCAAGGTCAACATCACCTACAAGATCCTGTTCAACGACGCGGTCGCGATGACCGGCGGCCAGCCGGTCGACGGCACGATGAAGGTGCCGGAGATGACGCGCGAGCTCGATGCCGAAGGCGTCGCGAAGATCGTCGTCGTCACCGACGAGCCCGAGAAGTACGAAGCGAGCGACATCGCCGGCCGGCTCGCGAAGGGCGTCACGGTGCATCACCGCGACGAGCTCGACGCGATCCAGAAGCAGTTCCGCGAGCTGGCGGGCACCACCGTCATCATCTACGACCAGACCTGCGCGACCGAGAAGCGGCGCCGCCGCAAGCGCGGCACGATGGTCGATCCGGCCAAGCGCGTGGTCGTCAACGAGCTGGTCTGCGAAGGCTGCGGCGACTGCTCGGTGCAGAGCAACTGCCTGTCGGTCGAGCCGCTCGAGACCGAGTTCGGCCGCAAGCGCCGCATCAACCAGAACACCTGCAACAAGGACTACTCGTGCGTGAAGGGCTTCTGCCCGAGCTTCGTCACGGTCGAGGGCAGGCAGCTGAAGTCGGCGAAGAAGGCGAAGGCCGAGCGGCCCGACCCGGCCAAGCTGCCGCCGCTGCCCGAGCCGACGCTGCCGCTGGCCGAGGAGCCCTGGGGCATCGTCGTCGCGGGCGTCGGCGGCACCGGCGTGATCACCATCGGCCAGCTGCTGGGCATGGCCGCGCACCTCGAGGGCAAGGGCATCGTCACGCAGGACGCCGCGGGCCTCGCGCAGAAGGGCGGCGCGACCTGGAGCCACATCCAGATCGCGAACCGCACCGACGCGATCCGGACCACCAAGGTGGGCACCGCCGAGGCCGATCTGGTGATCGGCTGCGACCCCATCGTCGCCGCGAACAAGGCAACGCTCGCGACCATGCGCGAGGGCCGCACCTTCGTCGCGCTGAACACGCACGGCACGCCGACCGCGGCATTCGTGAAGCAGCCGGACTGGCAGTTCCCCGAAGGAAGTTGCGAGACCGCGATCGCAGCCGCGGCCGGCGCCTCGCAGGTCGGCACGCTGGACGCCGAGAAGATCGCGGTCGCGCTGCTCGGCGACTCGCTCTACACGAACCCGCTGATGCTGGGCTATGCCTGGCAGAAGGGCCGCGTGCCGCTGAGCCATGCGGCGCTGATGCGCGCGATCGAGCTGAACGGCGTGCAGATCGAGAACAACAAGCTCGCGTTCGAATGGGGCCGGCGCGCCGCGCACGACCTGCCCGCGGTACAGGCGCTGACGAAACCGGCGCAGGTGATCGAGTTCGTCAAGAAGACCGTGCAGCTCGACGAGATGATCGCCAAGCGCGTCGAGTTCCTGACCGCATACCAGGACGCCGCCTACGCGCAGACCTACCGGGCCTATGTCGACAAGGTGCGCGCGGCCGAGGCGCCGCTCAACACGAAGAAGCTGACCGAAGCGGTCGCGCGCTACCTGTTCAAGCTGATGGCCTACAAGGACGAGTACGAGGTCGCGCGGCTGCACAGCGACCCGGCGTTCCTCGCGAAGATCGCATCGCAGTTCGAAGGCGCCATGGGTCGGGACTACACGCTGAACTTCCACCTGGCACCGCCGCTGACCGCGAAGAAGAACGCGGCCGGCGAGCTGCAGAAGAAGCCTTACGGCCCATGGATGCTGACCGGCTTCAAGTGGCTCGCGAAGCTGAAGGGCCTGCGCGGCACTGCGCTCGATCCGTTCGGCCGGACCGCCGAGCGCAAGATGGAGCGCCAGCTGATCGTCGAGTACCGCGCGGCGATCGACGAGGTGCTCGCGGGGCTGAGCGCGAGCAACCTGCCACTCGCGCTCGGCATCGCGCGCATCCCCGAAGAGATCCGCGGCTACGGTCACGTGAAGGACCGCCACCTCGCCGTCGTGCGGCCGAAGTGGGCGGCGCTGATGGACGAGTGGCGCGGCGCCGCGCAGCGCAAGGCCGCGTGACCCGCCTGTGCCGCGCTCGCTACAGCACCGCGATGTTGATCAGGCCGATGCAGATCAGCAGCAGCAGCGCCATCGCCGGGACGATCAACGGCAGCAGGTGAACCGGGCGCAGCCGGGCGCGGCGCGGATCGTCGACGATGGAGTGCCAACTGCGATGCTCGCGGCCCGAGGCGTTGGGCTCGACCGCCTTGCGAAAGCGCGGGCGCGGCGAGACATGGGTCCGCAAGCGGTGTCGCCAGTGACTGTGCAGCGTGTGCGTATGCATGCTTCTCTTCCTTGTAGGATGGGGACAAGTGCGCGTCGCGGCATCTGCGCGACGACATGTGTGCATTGGTAGCACCAACGGCAAGCGAAGTGCCCGCATCGCGGCAATCATTCGAAGTCACCGAGGTCTTGGCGCTGCCGGTCGAACTGCCGAGACCGGACTCGCGGCCTACGGTTCGCGCTGCCGAGCAATTTGCAGCACATCACACAAACAGCGGCGAATCCCTTGCGTACCGACACTAGGCTGCATCGATGCACAACAGTTCCCGGCCCGATACCTCGTTCCTCGATGGGCTGCGGGGCTTGGCCGCGCTGTGGGTGCTGATCGGCCACGTGCTGATCCTGAGCGGCGTCAAAGTCAGCTTGCTGTCCAGCCCGAACTACGCCGTCGATCTGTTCATCCTGATCTCCGGGTTCCTGATGACGTTCCACTACGGTGAGCGGCGCCTGCAGGAGCCGTGGCAGCAGCTGTCGACCTGGCGCACTTTTTGGCTGCGGCGCTTCTTCCGCATCGCGCCGCTGTACTACGTGCTTCTCGCGGCGGCGTTGATCGTCGGCCCGTGGGTGGGCGAGTCGCGCGATGCGATCGCGCAACTCGCACCGGGCACACAGACGCCGGCGTGGCGCTACACGGACCGCAGCCTCGCGAACATCGCGATGCACGCGAGCTTCCTGTTCGGCCTGTCGCCGGCCTATCACTTCCGCACCGCGCTGCCGGACTGGAGCCTGGGCCTCGAGATGCAGTACTACGCGGTGTTCCCGTTCCTGATGCTGCTGATCGCGAAGGCCGGCTGGGCGCGCGGCGTCGCACTGCTGGCCGCGACGGGTGTCGCGGCCGCGCTGCTGGCGCGAGCCGGCGGCCTGCACTTTGACGAGCCGTCGCTGCTCGCACTGAAGCTGCACATCTTCCTCGCCGGCATGCTGGCGGCCGGCTCGATGGCGATGACCGGCCGCCGCAAGGTCGCCGCGTCGCTCGCAGCCTGCGTGCTGATGGCGCTGCCGCTGGACGGCCCGCCGCACGCGCGGCTCCTCGTGCGCTTCGGCATCGGCGCGATGTTCGTGCTGGTGCTGCACCGCGAGTCATTGGCCGGCGCAGCCGGAACGCTCGCGCGGCTGGCAGCCCGCGCACTGGGCAGCCGCATCGGCCATGTGCTGGGCGAGCTGTCGTACGGCCTGTACCTGGTGCACCTGCTGATCGTGATCCCGGTCTGCGGCTGGCTCGCCGCGAACCAGTCCACGTGGGGCAGCGGTGCTCGAGTGGCCGCCGCGCTGGCCGTTGCGGTGCCGGTCTCGTATCTGCTCGCGGCGATCGGCCATGTGGCGGTCGAGAAGCCCGGCATCGCACTGGGCCGGCGCCTGGCCCGCGGGCGCCGGCAGCCGGCCGTGCCGGAGGCCGCACCAACCAGCGCGGTCGGTTAGCCGCGCAAGCGCTCAGCCCGCCGCGGCGCGCTTGCGGGCCGTGACCTCGATCTCGATCTTCATCCGCGGGTCGGCGAGCCCGGCCGAGATCATCATCGCGGCCGGGCGCACGTCGCCGAACACGCGCCGCAGCGCCGGCCAGCAGGCCGGGAAGTCGGCGCCATTGGGCAGCACGTAGACGACGCGCACGACATCGGCGAACGTCGCGCCGGCCTCGGTCAGCGCGGCCTCGATGTTCTTCAGGCACTGCTCGGTCTGCGCGAGCACATCGTCGGCAATGCTCATCGTCGCGTAGTCGAAGCCGGTGGTGCCCGAGACGAACACCCATTCGTCATCGACCACGGCACGCGAATAGCCGATCTCGTGTTCGAAGCTCGAGCCGGAGCTGATCAGGCGGCGGGAGGTGGTCATCGCGATGTCATCCCCATGCGGCAAAAGCCGATTGTCCGGCACGTCGCCAACGTGACAGCGTATTCCCTAGCGGCCCTCGGCCTACGGCGAGCGATATTAGGCGCCGGCCGGCCCGCGCCGCGCAGACGCGGTCCGCGCACATCACAAGATCACAAACGGCAGGAGACAACCGATGCGCACTCGCCTTTCGTTCGTCGGCGCGTTGCTCGCCGCTGCGCCGCTCTTCGCGGCTGCGGCCGGCGTCAGCGTCCGGCTCGATTTTTCGGACCCCGCGACCAGTCCGTTCCCAAGCGACCGCTACACGCAGGTCGACTGGACCCAGAACACGTTCAAGCGCGTCAAGCTGCCGAAGCCGGACTGCACGGTGCAAGTCTCCGATTGCGCCGACATCGCGGTGATCAACACGCTGGACGGCTTCAACACGCAGCCGCGCATCACGATCCCGTTCACCGGCGACATCGACATCACGACGGTCACGCGCGACACCGTCTACCTCGTGAACCTCGGCGACACGCTGTCGGGTCTGGGCTTCGGCCACAAGGTCGGCCTCAACCAGATCCAGTGGGACGCCGCGGCGAAGACGCTGGTGGCCGAGTCCGACGAACTGCTCGCCGAGCACTCGCGCTATCTGCTGGTCGTGACCGACGGTGTGCGCGACGCGTCCGGCGACGCGATCGAGCCCGGGCGCTTCGGCCGCTTCAAGGCGGCCCCCGGCCTGGACGAGTGGCGCGACCACGCGCTGATGGGCTACCGCAAGTCGCTGCTCGATGCCGAGCACGCGGCGCGCCACCATCCGCAGCGCCAGCGCATCGCGGCGCTCTCGCTGTTCACGACGCAGAGCGTCTCCGGCGACCTCGAGAAGATCCAGCGCCAGATCAAGCGCTCGACGCCCGCGCCGGTGAACTTCATGATCGGCAACGGCGGCGGTGTGCGTGCGGTGTTCCCGACCGCCACGCTCACCGGCATCCAATGGAACCAGCAGACCGGCACCGCGCCGTCGTTCACGAGCTCGTTCGTGCCGACGCCGGCACTGAACGTCGTGCCCGGCGCGGTCGGCCTCATCGCGTTCGGCACGTTCCGCTCGCCCGACTACGAGAACGCGGCGAAGTTCATCCCGCCCACCGGCTCGCTGACCGGGCAGCCGCAACCGCAAGGCACCAACGAGCTGGTGTTCGAGCTGTTCCTGCCGGGCGGGCCGCGGCCTGCGGGCGGCTGGCCGGTCGCGATCTTCGGCCATGGGTTCACCGACAGCCTGTTCGGTGCGCCGTGGACGGTGGCGTCGGTGTTCGCCTCCAAGGGCATCGCGACGATCGCGATCAGCGTGGTCGGCCACGGCGGCGGCGCGCTGGGCACGCTGAACGTGCTGCAGTCCGGCCAGGCACCGGTGGTCGTGCCGTCGGGCGGCCGCGGCTTCGATCAGGACGGCGACGGCGCGATCGGCTCGACCGAAGGCGTCGGCGCGGTCGGCGCGCAGACCATCATCTCCAGCCGCGACGGGCTGCGCCAGACGGTGGTCGACCTGATGCAGCTGGTGCGGCAGATCCAGGTCGGCATCGACGTCGAAGGGGACGGCAGCGTCGACCTCGACGCGAACCGCATCTACTACGCCGGGCAGTCGTTCGGCGGCATCTACGGCACGATCTTCCTCGGCGTCGCGAGCGACGTGAAGGCCGGCGTGCCCAACGTGCCGGGCGGCTCGATCACCGAGGTCGCGCGCCTCGGCGGCTTCCGCTTCCTGACCGCGCTGGCGCTCGCGACGCGGCAGCCGCAGCTGCTGAACCTGCCGCCCACGCCCAACGTGCCGGTGCCGTTCAACCTGAACTTCGACGAGAACATCCCGCTGCGCAACCAGGCGCCGTCGGTCAACACGGTGCCGGGCGCGAGCGCGATCCAGCTCGTGCTCGAGCGCAACGAGTGGGTGCAGCAGGCGGGCAACCCGGTGTCGTATGCATCGCTGATCCGCAAGCAGCCGCTGCACGGCAATGCCGCGAAGCCGGTGATCGTGCAGTTCGCGAAGGGGGACATGACGGTGCCGAACCCGACGACCACCGCGATCCTGCGCGCCGGCGATCTCGCCGACCGCGCGCTGTACTACCGCAACGATCTCGCGTACGCGGCCAACAACGCGGTGCCGAAGAACCCGCATGTGTTCCTGACCAACATCGGCAGCGCCGCGACGGCACCGTATGCGGTTGCGGCGCAGACGCAGATCGCGCTGTTCTTTGCGTCCGGCGGCATGACCGCGATCGACCCGGACGGCGCGGGACCCATCTTCGAGATGCCCATCGTGCTGCCGCTGCCGGAGACGCTGAACTTCCTGCCCTGAACCGCTCACCCCCTCTCCCTCTGGAAGAGGACGGGGGTGAGGGCCAGCGAGCAGCTCAAAATGCCCACGTGCCAGCCACGTACGCGATGCGCCGCGCCGGCACCTGCGCCAGCACCGCGCTCGACGGCCCGCCGTACACACGCAGCCCGCCGTCGAGGCGCAGCCGGTCGCCCTGCCACCCGACCGACGCGGTGACGATGCGGCCGGCATCGGCCGGCGTGTAGAGCACATCGATCGCGGGCTGCCATTTGTCGTACTGCCAGCTCGCCCGCAAGAACAGGTTCATGCGGCGCAGGTTGCTGGACGCGTTGAATGCGCTGGCCTGCCACGCGAGGTTGCCGGCCAGCGCCGCCACGGGCACGCCCGGCCGATCCGCCAACATGCCGAGGCGGGCATCGCGCGAGGCCCAGTCGTCCCACTGCGAGTTGCGCAGTGCGGTACCGTCCCACCACGCTTCGGCGAGCAGGCTCACCTGCTGCTCGTTGGTCCAGGTGCCGCCGATCAACGCCTGCACCGCGTGCGAGACGCTGGCCGGCTGCCACGGGTTGGTCGTGACCAGCGTGCTGCTTTCACCGCCATCGAAGGCCAGCGTGTCGGCTCGCGCGAGGTAACGCGCCGAGGCGTGCAGCTCCAGCGACTCGCTCGCGACCCACGCGAACGCTCCGCCCACGCTGGGGCCGGTGCGTGCGCCCAGGCGCGCGAAGCCGTGCCAGTCCCATGCGCCGTCGCGGCGGTAGACGCGTGCCGCGATTGCCGGCTCGTCGGCGCCGCGTTCGTGATGCGAGTGTGTCGGGTTGACGAGCACGAAGGTCCACGCGGTGCTCGCATCGAAGTGCTCGGCCGTCAGCACCGGGCGACCCTCGGGCGTCACACTCAAC
>DATCSE010000404.1:0-5673 GCA_036568605.1 Burkholderiaceae bacterium
CTTCTTCACCGTGCGGCTGGGCGTGCGGCCCGCCTCGGTGGATGCAGCGTCGCGCGAGCCCGGTGCGCTGCGGGGAACACGCACCCTGATCGTCGACGACAACGCGAGTGCCCGCGAGATCGTCGCCGCGATGGCACGTGCCATCGGCCTGGATGTCGAGACCGCCGCGGATGGCGCACGAGCCGTCCGCCAGGTGGCCGATGCCGATGCGACCGATCGTCCGTACGACCTGGTGCTGCTCGACTGGAAGATGCCGGTGATGGACGGCTTGGACTGTGCCCGCGAAGTCCTTCGCGCGGCGCAGCACCATCCGCCGCCGACGCTGCTGATGGTCACGGCCTTCAGCCGCGATGCCGCGATGCAGCGACTGGCCGCTTCCGGGGTCGACATCCAGGCGGTGCTCACCAAGCCGGTCAGTCCATCGACGCTGTTCGATGCCTGCCATGCCGCATTGGGCCACGCGATCGGCGCAGACTCGCGCGTCGTGCAGCGCGAGGAGTCGCTGAATCGGCACCGGGCGCACGTCAGCGGCGCGCAGATCCTGCTGGTCGAGGACAACGCCTTCAACCAGGAGCTCGCGGTCGATCTGCTGCGCACCGCCAGCATCGTCGTGACGGTGGCCAACAACGGCCAGGAGGCGCTCGATCTGTTGGCCCGGCAGCGGTTCGACGGCGTGCTGATGGACTGCCAGATGCCGATCCTCGACGGCTACGCCACGACGCGTGCGCTGCGGCAGCGCCCGGAGCTGGCGCGCCTGCCGGTGATCGCGATGACCGCCAACGCGATGGTCGGGGATCGCGAGAAGGCGCTGGCTGCGGGCATGAACGACCATATCTCCAAGCCGATCGACGTGGACGAGTTCTTTGCGGTCATCGCACGCTGGGTGCACCCGGCCAAGCCGGCGCCCGGCCCTGACGGGGCGGCGCGCGGCGCCGCGAGCGAGGCTGCGGCAACGGGCTGGCGGGCGCTGCCGGGCGTCGACACGACGACCGGACTGTCGCACACGCGAGGCGACGAGAAGCTCTACCGCCGCCTGCTCGACATCTTCTTCCATGACGAGCGGGACTTCGTCGCCCAGTTCAGCGCCGCGCGCGCGTCGGGCGACATGGCCACCGCGGCCCGGTTGGCCCACGACCTCAAGAGCATGGCCGGCACGATAGGCGCGCAGGCCGTTCAGCAGGCCAGTGCCGCGCTCGAGCGGGCCTGTCACGAGCAGGCCGACGACGCGGCCCTTCGAGTCTTGCTGGCCGACGTGGCCGGACCGCTCGGCATCGTGATCGACGGATTGCGCGCGCTGCAGCCGGGCACCGCGCCCGATGCCGCGGTCCCGGTCCGCCGCGACGCGGCGGCGTGACCCATTGTTATCATGAACAGATGGCCAGCGCATTCGATGTGCCCGTCACCGTGTACGCGTTCAGATGCTATGACGTGGACGTGGGCGGATATGTCGTGCCGCCGTTCAAGGCCACGAAGCGCGCCATCGCGCAGCACTTCAACGGAGAGGCCCTCACGCTGACCGGCGAGGACGTGGACCCTAGCGAACTGGACGACGAGGGCCGCTGGTTTCGCGTGGCCACCGGTTGGGGCAGCCTGCGAGACGAGAGCGCGGGACGCGATAACTAGAACGAGATCGCGGGCCGCGCCTATCGTTCGATGCCGTTGAAGCCTGTCGTCGACCCGCTGCAATCTGATGCCCCTGCAGCGGTTCAAGATGCGCGTACCCATTCACCGGAGATTTCGCAATGGCAAAGGTTCTCGTTCTCTACTACAGCAGCTATGGCCACATCGAGACGATGGCGCAGGCGGTCGCCGAAGGAGCCCGCAGCGCCGGAGCGGAGGTCGTGATCAAGCGCGTGCCCGAGCTCGTGCCCGAAGCGGTGGCGAAGGCTTCGCACTTCAAGCTCGATCAGGCCGCTCCCGTGGCGACCGTGGACGAGTTGCCCGAGTACGACGCGATCATCTTCGGTGTGCCGACGCGCTTCGGCAACATGGCGGCACAGATGAAGAACTTCCTCGATCAGACCGGTGGCCTGTGGTTTGCCGGCAAGCTGGTGGGCAAGGTCGGCTCGGTGTTCGCAAGCACGGCGACCCAGCACGGCGGCCAAGAGAGCACCATCCTCAGCACGCACACCGTGCTGCTGCACCAAGGCATGATCATCGTGGGCCTGCCGTATGCGTGGGCCGGCCAGATGAAGCTCGACGAGATCACCGGCGGCAGTCCCTACGGCGCCACCACGATCGCCGGCGGCGACGGCTCGCGCCAACCTTCGGCCAACGAACTCGAAGGCGCGCGATTCCAAGGCAGGCACGTCGCGGAAATCGCGGCGAAGCTGGCCCGCTGAGGTCCGCTCCTGGCCGGCGGCCTCAGGCGCCGGCCCCGGATGCCGCGCTGATGTTGCGCCGCTCCTCGAGCCAGCCGCCGCCCAGCACCTTGTACAGCGTGACCAGGTTGGACATGCGCGAAAGCCGCGTGCCTATCAGGTTCTGCTGCGCGCTGTAGAGCGAGCGCTGCGAGTCCAGCACGGTGAGGTAGCTCTCGACGCCGCGCGTGTAACGCGCACGCGAGAGGTGGTCGGCCTCGGCCGTCGCATCGACGAGCGACTCCTGCGCCTGCAGCTGGTCGCTGATCGTGCCGCGCTGCGCGAGCGCATCCGACACCTCGCGGAACGCGGTCTGGATCGCTTTCTCGTACTGCGCCACGTTGATGTCGCGGCTGATCTTCGCGATGTCGAGGTTGGCGCGGTTCGCGCCGCCGTCGAAGATCGGCAGCGAGATCTGCGGCACGAACGACCAGGTGCCCGACCCGGCCTTGAACAGGTCCGACAGATCGGCGCTGGCCGAGCCGGCCGAGGCCGTCAGGCTGATGCGCGGGTAGAACGCCGCGCGCGCCGCGCCGATGTTGGCATTGGCCGCCTTCAGCGTGTGCTCGGCCTGCAGGATGTCGGGCCGGCGCTCCAGCAGCGCCGACGGCAAACCGCTGGGCAGATCGGGCAGCGCGTTCAGCGAATCGGCAAGGCTGCTCGGCAGCAGCTCGTCGGGGACGGCCGAGCCGACCAGCAGCACCAGCGCATTGCGGTCCTGCGCGACCTGCGAGGTGTAGCGCGCCACGTCGACGCGCGCGCTGTCGACGCTGGTCTGCGCCTGCCGCAGCGCCAGCGCCGACGTGACACCGACCTCGAAGCTGCGCTGGTTGAGCCGGTACGACTCGCTCTGGCTGGTCAGCGTGCTCTGCGCGAGCACCAGCCGCTCCTGGTCGGCGCCCAGCGTCAGGTACGCATTCGCGACCTCGGCGACCAGGCTGATCTGCGTGCTGCGGCGCGCTTCCTCGGTCGCGAGGAATTGCTCCAGCGCCTGCGCGCTCAGGCTCCGCACGCGCCCGAACAGATCCAGCTCGTAGGCGCTGATGCCGACGCTCGCGCTGTACTGGCGGGTCAGCGCCGGCGCGCCCGGCGTGCGCAGGCTCTCGGCCGTGTGCGTCGCGCTCTGGCCGCCGGTGGCGTTGACGCTCGGGTAGAGATCGGCGTTCTGCACGCGGTACTGCGCGCGCGCCTTCTCGATGTTCAGCGCGGCGACACGCAGGTCGCGGTTGTTCGTCAGCGCGAGCGCCAGCACCTGGCGCAGGCGCTCGTCGGCGAAGAACTCGCGCCAGCCGATGTCGCCGGCTTCGGCCGACGCGGTGCCCGTGTGGGCCGCGGTCGTCGAGTAGGCCGACGGCACCGGCAACGCGGGCCGCTCGTACGCGGGCATCAGGCTGCAGCCGCTCAGTGCTGCGGCGCAGGCGAGGGTGATCCAGGTCAGGCGAGTCATCTCAGTGGCCTTCCAGCAAGGGAGCATCGGTGTGGAGCTGCGGCGCTGTCGCGGCAGGCTTGGGGCGCCGATCGAACAGGCGGCGCACGATCACGAAGAACAGCGGCACGAAGAAGATCGCGAGCACCGTGCCGGTCGTCATGCCGCCGACCACGGCCGTACCCAGCGCGTTCTGCGCGCCGGCGCCGGCGCCATGGCCCAGCATCAGCGGCAGCACGCCGAGGATGAACGCGAGCGAAGTCATCAGGATCGGACGCAGCCGCATGCGCGCCGCGGTGATCGCCGATTCGATCAGGTCCGTGCCCTGCGCGACCAGGTCCTTCGCGAACTCGACGATCAGGATCGCGTTCTTCGACGCGAGGCCTACCGTCGTCAAGAGGCCGACCTGGAAGTACACGTCGTTCATCTTCCACGTCAGCATCGCCGCGACCAGCGTGCCCAGCACGCCCAGCGGCACCACCAGCAGCACCGAGAACGGGATGGACCAGCTCTCGTACAGCGCCGCGAGGCACAGGAACACGACCAGGATGGACACCGAGTACAGCAGCGCCGCATGGCCGCTGGCCTCGCGCTCCTGGCGCGAGACGCCGGTCCACTCGTAGCCGATGCCGGCCGGCAGCTCGGCCGCGTGGCGCTCGACCAGGTCCAGCGCCTGGCCGCTCGACAGCGTGCCGGGCAGCGCCATGCCGAGGATCTCGACCGACGGCACGCCGTTGTAGCGCTCCAGCCGCGGCGAGCCGTTGGTCCAGCTTGCTTGCGAGAACGCGCTGAACGGCACCATCGCGCCGCTGGCGTTGCGCACGAACCAGTTGTCGATGTCGCCGGGCAGCATGCGGAACGGCGCATCGGCCTGCATGAAGACCTTCTTCACGCGGCCCTTGTCGATGAAGTCGTTGACGTAGCTGCTGCCCCAGGCCGCCGAGAAGGTGTTGTTGACGTCGGCCATCGAGAGCCCGAGGGCGCCGACCTTGTGCGGGTCGATCTCCAGCTTGAACTCGGGCGTGTCCTCCATGCCGTTGGGGCGCACCGCGACCAGGCCGGGCTCCTTCAACAGCGCGCCCAGCAGCTGGTTGCGCGCCTTCATCAGCGCCTCGTGGCCGAGGTTGGCGCGGTCCTGCAGCATCAGGTCGAAGCCGCTCGCGTTGCCCAGCTCGGAGACCGCCGGCGGCGCGAACGCGAACACCGAGGCGTCGCGCAGCGTCAGGAAGTGGCCGATCGCGTTGTTCGCAACGGTCTGCGCTTTCAGCTCGGGCCGCGTGCGCTCGTTCCAGGGCTTGAGCTTGACGAACGCGAAGCCGGTGTTCTGCCCGCTGCCGGCGAAGCTGAAGCCGGCCACCGTGAAGATCGAGTCCACCGCGTCCTTCTGCTCGACCAGGAAGTGGTGCTCGATCTGCTCGATCACCTTCAGCGTGCGGTCCTGCGTGGCGCCGGGCGGCAGCTGCGCGATCACGAACAGCGAGCCCTGGTCTTCGTCGGGCAGGAAGCCGGCGGGAATCTTCGTGAACACGAAGCCGACCGCGAGCGCGATCACCGCGTAGCCGGCTATGTAGCGCCAGCCGCGGCGGAGCATGTGGTGCACGATGCCCTGGTAGCCGCGGTTGCTGCGGTCGAACCAGCGGTTGAATGCGCCGAAGAAACCCGTCGTGGCCAGCGCATGGCCCTTCGCGACGGGCTTGAGCAGCGTCGCGCACAGCGCGGGCGTCAGCACCATCGCGACGAGCACCGACAGCGTCATCGCCGAGACGATGGTGACGGTGAACTGGCGGTAGATCACGCCGGTCGAGCCGCCGAAGAACGCCATCGGCACGAAGACCGCGGCGAGCACCAACGCCACGCCGACCAGTGCGCCGGTGATCTGGCCCATCG
>DATCSE010000405.1:0-23791 GCA_036568605.1 Burkholderiaceae bacterium
GGCCGAGGACGCATCCACGGCGCAACATGTCCCGAATGCGGTGGTACCGGCCGCGTCGTCGAAGGCATAGGCGGCGCCTGATTCCAGGCGTTCATGAAGGGATCGATGCGACACCGACCCAGGGTCGGCACCCCTTCATGCGTTCCGGGGTGCGTTCAGTTGCTGAAGAATCGACGCGAAGTCCAGCCAGACGTTCTCTCGCTTGATCTCGCCGTCCGGCGCCATGTCGAAGATGTGCAGGAGCCGGAAGCTCAGGCGCCGCCCATGGCCCGGAATGCCGAACGGCGCGCCAGGCGCGGTGCCCTCCCACACGCTCTCGTCGACGACGAAATCCGGGCCGTAGTAGCGGCGTAGCGTGGTCACCTTCTCTCCCGCGAGATCGGTGAACAGGCCGTCGTAGAACCCGCGCGCGGCGGACTTGCCGCGCACCGGCCCGGTGGGATATCCCACGACATCGTGCTCGACGTCGTCGGCCATCGTGCTCAACACACCCTCGACATCGTCCTCGGCCTCGAAACGGAAGTGGCGGTCGATCATTCGATCGAAGCGCTGTTGGAGCTCTGCATTCATCGGAGGGCCCTCCTGCTTGATGGGTTGAACAACTGTCTATAATGAGAACATGGTTTCGTCATAAGACACTTGTCTCATTATTTTCCATGCCCACTGCAAAGTCAAGCCCAGCGCACCGCGACCCCGATTCAGAGGGCCGCGCCAACCAGAAGCGCCGAACCCGCCAGGCGCTGATCGATGCGGCTCTCGCCTTGCGCGACGAGGGCCACAACCCCACCTTCGCCGAAGTGGCCGAGCGCGCGCTGGTGTCGCGTGCCACCGCGTATCGCTACTTCTCGTCGGTCGAGGCACTGGTCAGCGAGACGGCGGCCGATCGCGGCATGAAGCCGCTCGAGCGTTTCTGGCAGCCCGGCGACGATCCCGTAGAGGGCATCGGGCAGGCGGCAATCGAATTGACCCAACTCTTGATCGAAGACGAGGTCGGCCTGCACGTGATGGAGCGTTCGTTCATGACGGTGTGGCTCGAAAGCGATTCCCGCGATACGTCGCTGCGGCCCGGTCGGCGCATGGGCTACATCGAACCGATCGTCGACTCGCTGAAGGAGGTGCTGACGCCGGCGGCGCGCAAGCGGCTGAAGCAAGCGCTGTCCATGGTGATGGGCACCGAGGCCGTGATCGCGATGCGCGACATCGGCCGCGCGAGCAGCGAAGAGGCACTCGCCGCCGCGGCCTGGGCGGCTCGCTCGCTGGTCAGTCAGGCACTGGCAGAGGCCACACCAGCGCGCCGCAAGCGCGGCACCGGCAACTCGGCGCGTTGACGCGACAAGAGTCGCTCGCTAAGATCGCGCGCCTTCACTGCCCCGGAACGATCTCCATGCCGATGTAAGCCTTCCCGGATGCCGACCCACGCTGCCTCGCGGCGTGGCATGTCTTCGTTCGAACGGAAAGCTTGCAATGTCATCGTTCTCGACGGGCCGCCCCACGCCCGGGGCGCCTGCACCCGCTTCACCAGGTCACTCCTCTTTTCATCTCCACGACGTCCAGTGGCATCTGCCTGATGGAAGGCCGCTGTGGCAATCGCCGCTGCACTTGTCCATCGGCTGCGAGCGCCTGGGCATCGTCGGTCGCAACGGCGTCGGCAAGAGCGTGCTCGCGCAGATTCTTGCGGGCCGCATGCCCT
Organism: Burkholderiaceae bacterium; assembly: GCA_036568605.1. GTDB lineage: Bacteria > Pseudomonadota > Gammaproteobacteria > Burkholderiales > Burkholderiaceae_C > DATCSE01. The sequence goes on from DATCSE010000405.1 coordinate 1,691, forward strand.
CGTCCGGCACGGCATGGCGCAGCGGCCGCGTTCACCTGCTCGCCCCGCCGCTGCTGCCACAGGACAGGCGCAGTGTCGGCGAGGCGATGGGCCTCGGCGCGGTGCTGGCCGCCGTGGAGCGGGTCGCGGCCGGGCTGGCAACGCCGGACGACTTGATCCTGGCCGATGGCCATTGGGAGCTGCCTGCTCGCGTGGCGCAGGCCTTGGCAGAAGCCGGCCTGCCCGGCTTGCAGCCCGCCGACGCGGTCGCCGGCCTGAGCGGCGGTGAGCGAATGCGCGTGGCCCTGGCAGGCGCGATGGCGACCGATGCTCACAGCGTCATCCTTGATGAGCCCAGCAACCACCTCGACGCCGAGGCCCGAGCCTGGCTGCTGGAATGGCTGCAGGCCGTCAAGGGAACCGTGGTCGTCGTGAGCCACGATCGGCAGCTGTTGCGCGCCGTCGACCGCATTGCCGAACTGAGCCCGCGCGGGCTGGCGCTGTACGGCGGCAACTACACGCTCTACCGTGCCCTGCGGGACGGCCATGCGTCTGCCGCCCAAGCGGCCTTGCAGCATGCCCGCGCGGAGCGCGCCGCAGCGCTCGCCAAGCAGAGTCGCGAACAAGCCGCACGCACGCGGCGGCAGGCACGCGGGCGTCGCATGGCGCGCACGGCCAATCTGCCCGCGATGACGATCAACTGCCTTCGCGAAACGTCCGAAGCCACCGCCGCGCGCGACACGCAACGCGATGCCGACAAGCGTCGATCGGTGGACGGTGCCGTGCGCGCCGCGGCCGAACGGGCGGAGCAGCCGCCCGTCATCTCTCTGGCATTGCCCAGCAGCCGCGTGCCGGCCGACAAGCCGGTGCTGCAACTGCAGGGGCTGCGCCTCCCGTACGTCGGTGGCTCGCTCATCGATGCAACGCTCGTCGGGCCGGTACGCGTCGCCGTGACGGGCCCGAACGGCTGCGGCAAGAGCACGCTGCTGCGCGTGATCGCCGGTGCGATCGCACCGCAGCAAGGGAGTGCGACGACACAGGTTCGAACCGCTGCGCTCGACCAGGACGGCGGCGACACCTTGCCGCCGCACAGCTCGCTGCTGGAATGCCTGCGCACGCTGGACTGCACCTTGCACGGCAGCGAGCTGAGAACACACCTGGCCCGCCTGCGTCTCGACGCGGGACGCGTGTTGCTGCCGATCGGCCTGCTCAGTGCTGGCGAACGTCTGAAGGCTGCGCTGGCTTGTGCACTGTGGCGCAAGGAACCGGCCCGGATGCTGTTGCTCGATGAACCGACCAATCACCTCGACCTGGACACGACCCTGATGCTGCAGCGTGCACTGCAAGGTTTCGAAGGGGCGCTCATCGTCGCGTCGCACGATGTGGAGTTCATCGAGGCGTTGCGGCCGACGCATCGGTGGGAGTGGCGCGACGGTCGGCTGGTGATGAGGCAATCCTCGATGGCCAGGGCGGCTCGAGAGTACGCCCGTCTCCAAAGTTGATCCGTGGAGTTGGATGCGCCCTTCGCGGGTGGGCGGCTTGGGGAGTGGTCATTCCGCCGAGATCACGACGTCCCCAAGGTGCGGCATCGCGCTGCGCGCGCCGACCCGGCCCACCGTGTGGCCGGCCGCGTCGCAGGCGAATCGAAGCGTGCTTCGCAGCGAGCTCGAACGGGCATGGGCGACCAGGAATGCGGCATTGAAGGTATCCCCAGCGCCTGTGGTATCGACAACGTCGACGACAGACGCCGGCACGGCGGCCACCTCGTTCGCATCGATGGCGATGGCCCCGCGTGAGCCCAGCGTGACGACGATGGTGTGCGCATCGCCCTGTGCTCGAAGCGCGCGCAAGCCAGCCTCGTCGGGCTCCGCTCCGAACGCGGTTGCGTATCCCGACTGGTTCATGAATGCGATGTCGCAGTACTGCAGAAACTGCGCGAGCAAGCCCGGTTCGCGTGCAGCTTCGCGCTCCACGTCGATGGCCAGCTGGGTGCCATGGCGTCGGGCCGCGGCGTGCAGCGTCGCCAGCTTGCCGAGGTCGTACGGCATCGTGTAGACCCAACGGCTCAGGGCCAATGCTTCTTCGATCTCCGCAGGCGGCCATGCGGCCGGTGGCATCGGCACCCAGACGATGGCCCGCTCTCCTTCCGGCGACACCATCAGCATGGTCGATGCCGAGGCACACTGAGCGCGCTGCGTCAGCCAGCGGGTCGAGACCTGGTCGGCGACAAAGGCGTCGATCAGAAAGCTCGCATGGGCATCGTCGCCGACCTCGCCGAGCACGGCGCTTCGCCAACCGAGGCGGCTCGCGGCGCACGCCACGTTGGCTTCGGTGCCGCCGGCATGGGTGCCCAGCGCAGTACCGGCGCACTTGTCGTCCCAGGCCGGCAGGCGTTCGCAGCGGATCACGACGTCTGCACAGGGGTTCCCGATGCACAGCAGGTCGATGGTCTTGGTGGTCATGGCGGATTCATGCTGAAAGATGCGAACCGGCGGGAACGTGCAGCGTCGCATCCGGATCCAGTGCGCCCCGGTCCGCGAAAGCGCGGACGATCTCGACGACGCCGCGCACCCGCTCGAGGTCGAAGCGCTCACCGGCGTTGCCGGATCGCAGCGCGCTTTCCATGTCGATCCAGACGGCACCAGCGCTTCCTGCCGCGGCCGCCGCAATGCGCGGCAGTTGCACCTCGATGTTGTGAGCGCCCAGCCCGCCCGCATAGCCGCAGGGCACGGTCTGCAAGGCCTGCGGCCACTCGACCGGGCTCAGGCCATTTCCATCGGATGCATCGAACAGCACCGCATGGCAGCCGGCAAAGCGCTCATGCAACGACGCGTTGGCCTCGTGATGCTGCGTGATCCAGACCGGCGGCCAGCGCACGGGCGATGCGGTTGCGGTCGCCGTGTCTCTGCGGCGCGACGCGTCCAGCAGGCTTTGCAGCACGGCAGGCGGCAAGGTACGCCGGTCGAAATTGAGTTGCATCCGCTGGTACGGTCCGGACAGGCCCTGCGCTGCGACCATCGCCAGCAGCGTCTCGCCGCAGACATGTGCGGCGCAGCGCACGCGGGGCGCGGCCCGCAGGAACGCGGCGTGCCAGGCCTTCGAAGGAAAGCGCGGCCGGCCCTCGTCCTCGGCGGACAGCAGAATGCCCCACTCGATCAACGGCGCTTCCGCCGACAGACGCGCCAGTTCGCCCGGGTCCACCGAATCGTCGGCGCCGGTGAAGGTCAGGTGCGAGAGCCGCACCGCGCGACCCGGTCCACGCGGTGTCATGACGGCATGCGCCGCGCAAGCCTCGCCAGCCCGCGGCCCAGGTCATCGATCCGATATTCAGCAGCATTCACGGCGCGGAATTCGGCCAGCAAGGCGGCCGGCAGTCGCCGCATGCCGCAAAGGGCGCCCGCCAGCGCACCGGCCATCGTGGCGATCGAGTCGGTGTCGTTGCCGATCGATGCGGCCAGTGCGATCGTGCGCAGCGGGTCGCCACGGGCATACGCGACCACGCCGACCGCGGCCGGCACCGACTCGGCGGCGAGCACCGAGTTGCCGACCTCGGCCTCCATGCGCTGCATGAAGGCGCGGTCGTCCTTCGCAGTCGCGGCGATCTGCAGCGCCATCTGCAGCCGCGCGCTCATGCGCGGCCCGGCAATCGCGCGGGCCCGTTCCCTGCCGATGCGCTCGCCCAGCGCGGCCCCCTGCTCGCAGGCGCGAATGACGCTGTCCAGCGCGCCGCTTCCCTGCGCCACCAGTGCCGTCGACACGCCGGCGGCGATGCAGCAGGCCGAGGCGATCGCCACGTCGGTGTCGTGCGACGGCAGGCAGGTGATGTAGGCCTGCTCGCAGGCCGCCTCCAGCCTTCCGGGGTGCAGCAGCCCGCAAGGCGCGACCCGCATCGCAGCGCCATTCGTGTTGCCGACGGTCGTCATCTTGCGCAGCGACTGGCCGATGGTCCCGACGCGTGCCACGTCGCGGCCCTCGCGCAGCGCTTGCACCATGCCCGCGGTGCTGGGGCCCATGAAGCTCGCTTTCGGGCTGGTGTCGGCCCAATCCAGCAGGCAGTTCACCCAGCCCTCGACATCGAGCAAGCCATCGGCCGCGATCAGGGCCCGCGCGAGGTAGTACATCTGGCTCGCGTCGTCCGTGACCTCGGCGACCCCGCCGCCGTTGGCACCGGCAAAGGTGTCGGGCAGCGGCGCGACGAAGCGCGTGAGCAGGCCGCCATGGGCGGCGGCGATCTCGTCGATGCTCCATTGCTCGGTGGGAGCGCCGAGTGCATCGCCCATGCCGGCCAGATGGAGAGAGCCGAGGATGCGGTCCTCGAGGGTGTCGCCGGGAAGCGTCGGAGAAATGTCGTTCATCGAATCGCGCCGGCCCAGCCGGCGCTCAGTTCTGGAAGCTGTGCTTGCTGACGCGCGCGCTGTACCGATAGCTCGGCAGGTACTTCATCAGGCAGTATTCGATCGGCTGACGCCTTTCGGAGAAGGTCACTCGCTCGCACACCAGCAGCGGCGAGCCCCGCTCGACCTTGAGCAGCGCCGCATCGTCGGCATCGGCCGGGGCGGCGCACAGGTTCTCGATCGCCTCGGCCGGGACGATGCCGAAATGCTCGGCCAGCAGCTTGTAGAGCGAGCCCGCCTTCTCGAGCGCCGCACGGTCGATCGCCAGACCGGGGGTGACGACGAGGTGCGCGTCCTGCAGCCCGACCATCGCGCCATTGACCGTGCGAATGCGCTTGATCCGGATCAGCGGATCGCCGGCGGCGATGCCCAGCAGGCCGGCGACGGCCATCGAGGCGGCCGTCGTTTCGATCGTGACGATCTGCTGCCCGGGGATGCCGCCACGGGCGCCGGTGTCCTGCGAGAAGCTGTCCAGGAAGCGCGACATGCGCCGCACCAGCGCCGGCGCCACAAAGGTGCCGCGGCCGTGGTCGCTGTAGATCACGCCGCGTTCTTCGAGGTAGCGCACCGCCTTGCGCACGGTATCGCGACTGACCGCATGTGTCTCGGCGATGTCCCGCTCCGACGGGAGTGCGCTGTTGTCGGCGAGTTCGCCGCGCTCGATGGTCTGACGCAGCGCGTCGGCCAGCAGGCGGTAGCGCGGCACGGCGGGTTCTTCGGGCTTGTGGCGTGAAGGGGGCATCGTTTGACGAGTTGGAGTGCCGCGAGGCGGAGCCACATGCTATGCCGATCGTCATCAACCGCGGTACGAACCAGCTGATGGCCCTGGAAACCGATTCAACCCGCATGACGCATCAGCAGGATGTAGACCACGAAGGCCGCATCCAGGCTCAGCAGCACCGGCGTGAGCAGGTGCCGGCGCCCCAGCGCGGCCGCGATCAGCGTGTAGGAGAACAAGCCCGCGGCCATGCCGAGCATCAGGTCGGTGGTCACGGCGGTCACCATCAAGGTCAGCAGCGGCGGCATGCTGGTCTGCGCCGATGTGGCATCCAGATCGCGCAAGTCCTCGAGCATCAGCAGCCCGACCAGCACCAGTGCGGGCGCGGTGGCCTGCGGCGGCACGATCGCGATCAGCGGCCACGCAAACCAGGCAAGCCCGAACAGCACGGCGACGGTCAGCCCGGTCAGCCCGGTGCGCCCGCCGGCCTCGATGCCGGCCGCCGACTCGACATAGGCCACCACCGTCGACGTGCCGGCGGCCGCGCCGATGACGCTGGCCAGGCCGTCGGCCGCGTACGCCCGGCGCGCGTTCGGGATGTCGCCCTCGGGCGTCATCATCTTGCCGCGCCGGGTCACGCCCACCAGCGTGGCCGTGGCCGAGAAGAAGTCCGAAATGAAGAAGTACAGCGTGATCGGCAGCACCACGAAGAACTTGGATGCGAACTCGTGGAAGTCGAAGGCGAAGATCAGCTCGCCGGGCCAGCGCGGCCAGTCCAGCCACTGCTGCGGCATCGGCGTGACCGGCTTGCCGTTCGCGCCGGTGACGCCCAGGCCGATCAGCGTGACCGCGACGATCGAGATCAGCAGTGCCGCCGGGATGCGCCTGGCAACCAGCATCAAGGTGGCGAACACGCCGCCCAGCGTGAGCAGCACGGCCGGGTCGCTCAGATCGCCGAAGGCCGGCGCGCCGTGGCGATCGATGACCAGACCGCCGTTCTTCATGCCGAGGTAGGCCACGAAGAACCCGATCGCGCACTGGATGCCGAGCCGGATCGGCGGCGGCAGGCCGATGACGATCTTTTCGCGCCAGCGCGATACGCTCAGGCCGAGCATCAGGAGCGCGCCGATCAGCACCATCGTGAAAGCGGTCCGATACGACACACCCAGCTGCAGCACGACCACCTGGGCAAAGATGATGTTGGAGCCCATGCCGGGCGCCAGCGCAATCGGCAGCCTGGCCCACAGCGCCATCAGCAGCGTGCCGATCGCCGAGGCGATGATCGTGGTCGCGATCAGCGCGTGGCGGTCCATGCCGGCGGCCGACAGGATCAGCGGGTTGACGGCGATGATGTAGCTCATGGCGCCGAAGGTCGTGAGCCCGGCGAGCAGCTCGCGCGCCACGGTGGAGCCGTGCGCGCGCACGCCGAAGTAGCGGCCCAGGCGGCTTTCGGAAGCCGGCGTCGTCATCGAATCGTCCAGTGCAGCCATGGCGGTTGCCTCATTGCCGTTCAGAAGTTGGCACGGAACTGCACGCCCAGGGTGCGGGTGTTGTAGTCGTTCACGAACCCGGTCAGGTTGTTGAAGTCCAGCCCGCCGACCAGCTGCACGCGATTCGTGATGTTGCGACCGAAGACAGAAGCTTCGTATCGGCCGTTGCCCCAGTTGTAGCCCAGCCGCAGGCCACCGATCAGCAAGCCCTTGCCCCGGTACTCGGCCGACTCGTACAGGGAGAAGTTGACCTCGCTGCGATAGGCCCAGTCGGTGAACGCGAACAGCTCGCCATCGCCGAACGGCACGCCGTAGCGCGCGGTGAAGTTGGCAACCCACTTGGGCGCCTGCGGCAGCGGGTTGCCGTCGATCAGCGCCGTTCCCGCGACCGGCCCGCTCGGATCCAGCACGGTGCAGCCGCGGCAGGTGACGACCGCGAGGTTCGGATCGCGGATCGCAGTGAAGTTGTGGCTGCCGCCCAGCGTGACCAGCAGACGTTCGCTCAGGTAGGCCTGCAAGTCGAACTCGGCGCCGCGTCCGTCGGTCTTCTTCGCATTGACCAGCACCGTCGCGTTGTCGGTGCCGCCGACGGCGCTGAGCTGCTGGTCCTTGACGGTGTACTGGTACACACCGAAGCTGAGGCGAGCGCGCTTGTCGAACAGATCCGACTTGAAGCCGGCTTCATACGACATGACGGTCTCGGGCTTCGCGATCGACTGATAGTTGAACTGCGCGGCCGGCTGGATCGTCGTCCCGCGAAAGCCGGTGGCCACGCGTGCATACAGGTTCGTGTCCCCGGTCAGCTTGTAGAGGGCGCTCAGGTCCCAGTTGATCTTGGAGTCGGTCGGTGCCGCGGTCAGGCCGCGGGATGTGTCGATGTCGGAGCCACCCGACGGCAGGTTGTTCGGATCGGTAGCGAAGTCCTTGTGATCATGCGTATAGCGCAGCCCGGCCCGCAGGTCGAGGCGGTCGTTCAGCGCGTACTTGACCGAGCCGAAAGCGGCCCAGGCGGTGTTCTTCTGGTGCGAGACGATCAGGCTCGAGAGCGAGCCGCCGGCCAGCGTGTCGTAGCTGTAGCTGTTGACCTGGTACTTCTCGTCGAAGTAGTAGAGGCCCGCCTGCCAGCCCAGCGGGCCGGGCCGGTTCGACTCCACTCGCAATTCCTGCGTGAACTGATGGTGCCCCGAAGTCCCGTCGGCCGACTCGACCGGGAACGGGATCAGGCCCGGCCCCGACGGCGGGGCGAACACGGCACCATAACCACCGTCGATGTCGCCACGGCTGAACACATGCACTTTCTCGAGTGCCGTGATCGAATGCAGGATCACCGGCCCCAGGTTCCAGCGCAGGCGCAGATTGCTGCCGTAGGTCTCCAGGCGCTGGCCATTCTGCCCGTCGGTCTCGACCGAGCCGACATCGAAGTTGGGCGCGAGGTCGTTCGTTCCTTTCTGGATGATGTTGGCCCGGAACAGCGAGGCGCTGCCGCTCATCGCTCGGGCGTGCAGGTTGGCCAGTGCACTGAAATCACGGCTCGGCTGGTACAGCAGCTGGAAGCGCGCCGCCTTGTCGTTGTAGCCGCCATACTGGTCGGCCTCGCCGGTATGGGCATTGGATATCCAGTCGTCGCGATGCTGGTCCAGCAGCGACACCCGCATGGCCCAGTCCGCGTTGAGCGGCACGTTCAGCGCACCTTCGGCCCCGGCGGTGTTGTGCGTCCCTTCGGACAGGCTCAGATAGCCGCCGAACTCGCGGCCGGGCCGGACCGAATCGAATTTCACGACGCCGGCCGGCGTGTTGCGGCCGAACAGCGAACCCTGCGGCCCGCGCAGCACCTCGATGCGCTCGATGTCGAAGGCCGGAAAACCCTTGAGCACGGGGCTCTCCTGCACCACGTCGTCGTACACCAGCGAGACCGGCTGCGACGCGTTCTGATGAAAGTCGACATTGCCGTAGCCGCGGATATAGAAGCGCGGATAGGCCCGGCCGAACGACGATTCGACGCCCAGGCTGGGCGCGCGGCCCGTCAGCATCTGCATGTCCTGCCCGCCGGCATTCATCGCATCGATGATGTCGCCGCTCAACGTGGAGGCCGATACCGGCACGTTCTTGATGTTCTCTTCCCGGCGCTCGGCCGTGATGGTCACGGCCTGCAGCTGCAGCGGCGGCGCCGAGGATGGATTCGCGGGGGCCGCGACGTCCTGCGCCGACGCAACGGTCGAGCAGAAGACGCCGGCCATGAGCACACCGCGGCGCGGAGAAGAAAAGATCGAATCCATGAGCAGCCCTCGTCGACTGGAGTACGGTGCGTGCGACGTGCCGCACCGGCAAGGCCTTTGCAAACACCGTGCCACTGGTACGGTCCAGTATATATGATGCAGGATCGCATCCGACGAACTTGACGAGGCCCGCCAGACTCGACATGGTGCGCCGCGCCCCGACCTAGAGCGGAGATCGCTCCACTCTGGTACGTACCTATTCAAAGAAACCACCCACGCAAAGCGGCGCCGCCACGGCCGGACCCGGCACGGCACTTGCGCCGCCTGGCCCCCCCACCCAACCACCTAACCACGACCAGGCAACCCGCCATGCATCAACTTCACACACAGCGGCGCACATTGCGCTGGATCACTTTGCTCGGCCTGTCGATCTGTCTCCTGTGTACTGGCGTGGCGCAGGCAGCAGAAGCGCGCCGCAAGGTCATCGTCGACCAGGACACCTTCGGTCCCGGCGGATCCAACATGCAGGCCGTGCTGATGCTGTTGCAGTCCTCCGATGTCGACGTGCTGGGCATCACCGTGACCAGCGGAGACGGCTGGCGCGACGAAGAGGTGTCCGCCGTGCTGCGCCTGCTGGAGGTTGCACAACGACCGGAGGTGCCGGTCTATGCCGGCGCGGTCTACCCGCTGGTCAACAGCCAAGCGCGGACCAAGGCCTGGGAGCGCCGTTACGGCCCGCTGGTCTACAAGGGCGCATGGACCGAACGCGCGGCCGACGCCGGCTCGGTCCAGCGACCCGCCTATCACGCCGATCCGTATCTCGTGCCGCCCTCGCCGGCCGGCACGCCGCGGCTGCAAGCGCGCAGCGAAAGCGCTGCCGCCTTCATGGCCCGCACCGTGCGCGAGTTCCCCGGCGAAGTGACGATCTGGTGCGGCGGGCCGTTGACCAACGTGGCGCTGGCCGCCCGGCTGGACCCGCAGTTCGCCTCGCTCGCCAAGGAGCTGGTGTTCATGGGCGGGAGCTTCAACCCGGTCCCGGCCAACAACGCGTTCGCGGACGAATACATCCACTCGCCGCGGCGCGAGTTCAACATGCGCTGGGATCCGGAGGCCGCATCGCTGGTGCTGCACGAGCCATGGCGCAGGATCACCCAGGTGCCGGTCGATCCGACCACCAGGACGATGTTCAGCCCGTCCTTGTATGCCGAGATCGGACGCGGCACGGCGCCCTTCGCCGCTTATGTCGTCGCCCACGGCCAGGGCTTTCCGATGTGGGACGAGCTCGCGGCCGCGGCGTGGCTGGACCCCACCCTGGTGACCCGCCGGCAAACGCTGCTGGTGGACGTGGAGACCGGCGACGGCGCGGCCTATGGCGACACGCTCAGCTGGCCGCCGGGCAGCGGCCCGGGATTGGGCGAGCGGCCGGTCGAGGTCGTGCGGGACATCGACCTCGAGCGCTTCGAGCGTCTGACCGTGCGGCTGCTGAGCCAGCGGAGATAGCGCCGGACGCGCGCACTGCCCTGACAGAAAACGGAGGAAGTCCCGGCCGTTGACGACGTTCGGCATGGGGATTGCTTGTTGTCTCATATGTGGTACGTACCTGTGTTCACTGGCATCGCAACATGATGTCATGATCCAGTAGTGACGAGTTGAGATCATCGACTTCTATCGAGATACCGGTACGGACCACCTATCTCGAAGCGATCACCCCTCCCAACTCCGTCAACCTGAGGAATTCCCATGCGCAACACCGCTCAACTTTGGGCAGCCGGGTCCGTCATTGCCCTGCACGTCGGCCACGCGGCCGCGCAGAGCGTGCCGCCTGCCGCCGCGGCCTCCGAACCCGAGACGACGGCGCCTCGGCAACTGGACGCCGTGGTCATCACCGGATCCTTGCTCGGCAAGGGCGAGGCGCGTGCGAACAGCGTGGTCGATCGCGCGACGATCCGGGAACAGCCTGCCGGCCTCGATCCGTTGAAGGTGGTCAACCGCGTGGTCGGCTTGCAGGTCAGCTCCGGCGATGCGCTGGGCGGAAGTTTCTCGATGCGCCTGTCGATGCGCGGGCTCAACAAGGAGCAGATCGGCGTGTCGGTCGACGGCATTCCGAACGGGTCCACGCTCTCCAACGGCGGCACGATGCCGAACCGGTTGCTGGAGCCGGCCAATCTGCAGCGCATCGACGTCTCTCAGACGGCCGGCGAGATCGGTACGCCGTCGAACCAGGCACTCGGCGGCTTCATCGACTTCAAGACTCGTGACCCGAGCCGCACGCCGGGCGGCGAGGTTGAGTTCTCGCTGGGCAATTACGGCTACCACCGCGAGTTCTTCCGCTATGACACCGGCGAGTTCGGCAGCGGCACGCGCGCCTATGTCGATGCCTCCCAATCGACCGTGCGTACCTGGCCCAACGACCAGTCGGGCCGCAGCGAACGCAAGCACGCCGACCTGCGCGTGCTGCAGGACCTGGGCGGCGGCAACTCGCTGCGGGCCACGGTCAGCTACAACGACCTGAACGACAACGACTACGGCGCCGTGGCCCTGCGCGCGATCAGCGCGCCGTACTACCTGGCCAACTTCGAAAACACACCGGATTCGGACGGACTGACCGACCAGTGGACAGGCAACCCCGCGATCGACCAGAACAACCGCCGGACGCGGGGCATCGGCAGCCGCGAATGGTTCGCCCACCTGGACGGCACCGTCCACTTCGGCGATACCGGCAAGCTCACGGCCAGCCCGTACTACCACCACCAGGAGGGCGAGGGCTGGTTCTACGTGCCGTACAAGCAGGTACCGGCGAACGGCGTCGTCTACAGCTCGGTGGCAGAGGGGGGCAAGCCGGTGGCGACGGCGCAGGAGTGTTTCGCCAACCAGTACGCTCGCGATGCGAACGGCGCGCTGATCCCGGTCTCCTCGGTGACCTACCCCGCAGGGGTCACGGCAGCGAGCCTGAGCGCCGCGGGCTGCCCCGCTGCCGCGAAGTACGCGATGAACCCGCGGGCGCAATGGGGGCCGCGCGAGGCCTCGCGCCGGCTCGGCGGCTACGAGATGAGCCGCATGGGGACCCTCGCCGAAGTCAGCGCGACCATCGCCGAGGTGCATGACCTGCGCGCAGGCGGCTGGTACGAGCACATCAACCGCGAGAAGACCCGCAACTGGTACCTCGCGACCGATCCCACCGTGGACTACGCCTACGTCGACAGTGCGCTGTATTCGATCACGCAGGATCGGCACTACCGCTCCAACTCGGCGATGGTCTACCTGCAGGATCGCATGCACCTGCTCGGCGACAAGCTCGAGCTCGACGTGGGCGTCACCTACCAGCGCTTCGCCGAGACCTACCGTTCGCCCGTGGAGTTCGCCGGTGAGCGCGCCCTGACCGTCTCGTCGAACCTGCTGCCCAAGCTTGGCGCGCTGTACCGGTTGAGCGACCAGCTGGAGGTATTCGCCAGCGCGGCGAAGAATTTCAGCGCCATCCCGGACTCGGTCTTCGAAGGCACCAGCGCGATCGATGCCAAGACGGGCATCAAGCCGGAGACATCGACGAACATCGACGCCGGCGTGCGCTGGACATCCGGCAAGACCGGCTTGTCCGTGCAGGTCTACTCGATCGATTACCGCGACCGCATTTCCATCCAGAACGGCAATCCGAACGGCGACATCTTCTCGCGCGACGCGACCACCACCTTCCTGAACCAGGGTGGGATCAGCTCACGCGGCATCGAGCTCACCGGCGAGACCACGGTGGGGCGGTTCTCGTTCTACGGCAACTACGCCTACAACGATGCGCACTACACCCGCGACACGCCGGCCGAAGGCATCGCCGCGGGCGACCGCGTGCTGGGCGCGCCGCACCACTCCGCGTTCGCCGAGGTGACCTGGCGGCCGACCGACCCGATGCGGTTGACCACGAACGTCAAGTACGTCAGCAAGGCAGCCGGCACTTATCACGACGTGCCGAACAACGGCACGATCAAGGGCGGTCCCAGCACCTATCCGCAGGAGTTCATGCCTGCGTATGCATTGGTGGGCGTGTCGGCAGCCTACAAGTTCGGACCCACGTTCAACCTGCTGAAGGGCGTCGAGCTCGCGATGAACGTCGACAACCTCTTCAACAAGCGCTACCTCGGCGGACTGGGTGCCGAGCTGACGACCTCCAACCCGCTGACGACGGGACGCTACTTCCTGGGCAGCCCGCGTACCTTCTTCGTGACGCTGCGGGCGCAGATCTAATGATGGCGGCACGCGCGACCGCACGCCGGGTCGAGCGGCTTTGGGCCGGTACGGTTGCCAGGGTGGCGGTCTGCGCGATGACGGTACTGGTCATCGCGGCGTGCTCGACGAGCCGCCCCGGCAGTTGGCTCGGCCCGAACACCGCCACGACCAGCGCTGCGCTCGCGCCGCCGGCCGTCAAGTCTGTCACCTGGCTCGCCACGACCACGCTGAGCCGAACGCCGACCGGCGTGATGCAGCACTTCGGCGGCATCTCGGGGATGGACTGGGATCCGGCCTCGGGCACCTGGTTCCTGCTCAGCGACGACCGTTCCGAGCACGCGCCCGCGCGCTTCTACACCGCTCGCATCGGCATTTCGGCTCACGGGTTCAGCAGCGTCACGATCGACAGCGTCGTTCACATGAAGCAAGCGGATGGCTCGCTCTACCCCGGCCCTGGCCAAGGCGGCGACGTGCCGGACGGCGAAGCGTTGCGGGTCGATCCGCGCAACGGCCACCTGGTCTGGACCAGCGAAGGCGATCGCCGCATCGGCCTGGATCCGTGGATCCGTCGCATGGGTCGTGGCGGCGAACTCATCGGTCAGCTGGCGTTGCCGAAGAACCTCGCGGTGCATCCAGATCAGGAGCTGGGTTCGCGCCACAACCTGAGTCTCGAAGGCTTGGCTTACACGCCCGACGGTGGCAGCTATTGGCTGGCGATGGAGGCACCGCTGTACGAAGACGGGCCCGTGCCCACAGTCGATCGCGGCGCCTTCGTGCGTTTCACCCGACAGCCCGTGGACTCGCCGCGCTACGCGCAGTTCGCGTATCCGGTCGATGCGATCCCGGCGCCGGGCGTCGCCGGACGGCGGCTGAGCGACAACGGCGTCAGCGAGATTCTGGCGCTCGATCGGGACAGGTTGCTGGTCGTCGAGCGGTCCGGCCGCGAGATCGGCGATCGGCTGTTCGAGTTTTCGGTGCGCCTGTACGAAGCGAGCGTGGATGGCGCGACCGATGTAGCCGACGTCCCTGCGCTGCGTGAAGGTCGATTCAAGCCGATGACGAAGCGCCTGGTACTGGATCTCAACAAGGCGGGCATCGGCCGCATCGACAACATCGAGGCTGCGGCATGGGGACCGCGCCTGCCGGACGGCCGGCGCACGCTGATCCTGGCGTCGGACGACAACTTCGCGCCGAACCAGGTCAATCAGTTGATGATCTTCGTGATCGAACCGTACTGAGGTCGGCGTTCCAGAAGACGAACGGGGCAACCACTGCTATGTGATTGCCCCGCTTGACGATATGGGGGAGTGGTCGGGGCTCGAACCCGCGCCCCCCGGCGTGACAGGCCTGTGCTCCGACGGTCCACGGACCGGCAACGCTAGGCGCCCTCAAAGTTGCGTAGGCGGCGGCATGCGCACGGCGGTACTGTGATCGCGCCGGGACATCCAAAGGCCGAGCTGCGGCTCCTTGACCTCCGAGGACCCGCTCCGACGGAAGCTGCGCGATGGGAGCCATTTGAGTGCAACCGTCGTCGCCTGCTGATCGACAATCCACACGTGGAGACCGACTACTTCCGCACCTTGCTGCTCGTCGTCGAGTCCGGATCGATGTCCGAAGCCGCGCGCAGACTCGAGATCACCCCGGCCGCGGTCGCTCATCAGCTGAAGCTGCTGGAGCGCGAGATGGGCACGCGCATCGCCGTCCGCTCCGGGCGGACGGTGGCGTTGACCGAGGCGGGGCATCGCCTCGTCGAGCGCGCTGGCACGATACTTCGCGAGCTCGGCAACTTGAAGGCGGCCATCAACGACGAGGCCGCCGCCGGCGAACTGAAGCTCGGTGCAATCAACACCGCGCTGCACAGCGTCGTGCCGGAAATCCTGGCCGGTTTTGTGAAGGTCTATCCGGAAGCGAGGGTCGACATCCGATCCGGGCTGACGACGGACCTGTACGACGCCGTGACGCGGGGTGAGCTGGACGCCGCAATCTGCCTGCATCCCTCGTTCGTCCTGCCCAAGACGTTGAACTGGGACCAGCTGACCGATGAACCGCTGGTGGTGATGGCGCCCCCGAAATGGGCCCGTCGCGACGCGCACGCGCTGCTGCGCGAGGAGCCGTTCATCCGCTACAACCGAGCCCTCAGCGGCGGCAAGCAGGCCGATGACTACCTGCGCAAGGCGGGCATCGTGCCGCGGGAGCGCTTCCAGCTCAGTTCGCTGCCAGCCATTGCGATGCTGGTTGACCGTGGGCTCGGCGTCGCGCTGGCACCCGATGCGTCGGTGCCCTGGTTGCGCGGCTTGCGCATCGCGAGGCTGCCGCTGATCGACCAGCCTTTCCGGCGTCGCCTGGGCGTGATCTGGCCGCGCGCATCGGTCCGCACCCGTCTGATCCAGGCGCTGGTCAACCAAGCGCGCTTGGCAGTGGCACGGCGCGCTGAGGCTCAGGCCTGATCGGGGACGGCGCGCTCGCCCGGGCCGTCGTAGGTCCAGGTATAGCGTCGGGGCAGCGGACCCTTGATGCGAGCCCCCTCTCCGGTCTGCTCCCAGGCGTGAGCCAGGATTCCGACCGAGCGCGACAGGCAGAACAGCCCGCGTGCCAGCGGCGCGGCAAAGCCCAGTTCGGCATAGATCACGGCGGTGGCGCCATCGATGTTCATCGGGATCGGCTTGCCTTTGCCGGCGGAAAGCTGTGCCTCCACCTCGCGACCGATGGCCGCGAAGCGCCCGCTGATCTCCCCTCGAGCGGCCGCCTCGTCGACCAGCGCCAACAATGGCGCGCTGCGAGGGTCGACCGGGTGAAAGCGATGACCGAAGCCCGGGATCACCTTGCCGTTGGCGGCAACGAACGCCTGCAAGCCATCGCGCACAGCCTCAGAAGGTGCTGCACCGGCGTCAATGCGCGCGGCGATGTCCTGGTATAGCTCAACCGCCTGCTCGCCGGCACCACCGTGCACGTCGCCCAAGACGTTGACCGCCGACGACATCGCACTGTTCAGACCCACGCCGCAAGTTGCCGCCATGCGCGCGATCGCGATGCTGGGAGCTTGCGGTCCATGATCCACCGCGGACATCAGCGCAGCCTCGAGCAAGGCGCCTTGTGCCCGCGTCGGCAGTTCGCCACGCGTCATCAGCCAGATCATCTGCGCCAGGCTCACGCGCTTGGCGATCAGATCCTCGATGGGGTAACCCCGGTACCGTATCACGCCGGGGCTCATCTCGATGATCGACGTGCGCCACCAATCTTCGCCCTCGCGGCGTTGCACTTCGTCCGTCATGGTTCAGACCGCCCCTTCTTCGTTGAGCGCCTTGATCTCGGCGGGTGAGCATCCCAGCTCGGAAAGGATCTCGTCGTTGTGCTGACCCAATTGCGGAGGCGGCGTTTCCACCGACGGAGCCTCGCCATTGAGCTTGAATCCGGTACGTACGACGCGGATGTCGCGCCCGACCCCCGGTGCATTGGCGAACGTGCCGATCATTCCCCGCCCGGCGATTTGCGGATGTGCAAGCGCCTGAGGAACCGAGTACACGGGCCCCGCCGGAACGCCGGCGTCGTTGAGCAGGCGCCACCACTCGTCGGCTGACCGTGCCGCCATCACCTCTTCCATCAGCCGCTGGAGCGCCTTGCGATGCAGAAGGCGGGCATGCCGATCGGCGAAGCGCGGGTCCTTCACCCACTCAGGATGACCGAGCACCTCGCACACAGCCTCGAACTGCTCCTGCTTGTTGGCCGCGATGTTGAGCAGACCTTTGCCGGTCTTGAAGGTGCCCGACGGACTCGCCGTCACGTTGTCGTTGCCGAGCGGTTGGGGGTCACGACCGGCGATGAGATGGTTGGACACGGCCCAGCCCATGGTCGCCATCGCGGCTTCCAGCATCGACACGTCGATGAACACGCCCTCCGTCCGGTTGTGGTCGGCGAGTGCCGCCGCCACTGCGAATGCGGCGGTGATGCCACCGATCGTGTCGGCCACCGGGTAGCCCACGCGGTACGGGGCATTCTCAGGAGCACCCGTGACACTCATGATGCCGGACATCCCCTGGATGATCTGGTCGTAGGCCGGCAGGTCGCGCAGCGGTCCATCCTGCCCAAAGCCGGAGATCGCGCAATAGATCAGGCGTGGGTTCTCCTTCATCAGCTCGCCGTGGCCGAGGCCGAGGCGGTCCATCACGCCGGGCCGGAAGTTCTCCATCACCACGTCGGCCGTACGCACCAGGCGGCGGAAGATGTCCTTGGCGCGCGGCTTCTTCAGGTTCAGCGTGATCGAGCGCTTCCCCGGGTTCTGCGCCAGGAACGACACGCCCATGTTGCGCTTGCTGAGCTCGACGTCACCACCGAGCTGCCGCGCGAGGTCGCCCGACCCGAGGGCTTCGACCTTGATGACGTCGGCACCCATGTGTGCGAGTTGGTGACAGGCAAAGGGGCCCGCCAGCACGTTGGTGAGGTCGAGCACGCGAATGCCGTGCAGCGGTTGGATTGCCATGATGTTGACCCTGCGCGTTCTCGTCAGTCGGCCTTGATGCCCGCCGCCTGACGACGGCGCCCCAGCGCTGGGTCTCGCTGTCCACGAGCTGCGCGGCCTGTGCCGGCGAGAGGTTCTGTTGGCCGGTGGTTCATGCCGAAAGTTTGGGCGACACCGGACAGCAATCCAAGCAAGGGGCTCTTGGATCAGATCAAAGCGGTACTATCACTCCGATCGCCAACTCTCGATCCGTTGTACCGCAAGCCGATCGCTAACGGATGCGGCCGCGCTGAACGGGCAGCGCTCGTTCACGCTGCCCACGCTTCGCTTCTCGATGGCCGGGGCGACCGCTCTGCGGCAGGTGAGCGGGTCTGAAACCGCAAAAGGACTTATCCCGCCCGGCAACTTCGGCGACTCGTTCGAGGCCTGGTTCGTGAAGCGCTACGGTGTGACGCGCCGAGTGGCCGTGACCCGCTACGGCTTCACGGCGCTGCCGACCATGGTCGTCGGCACGGACTTCATCGCCACCGTCCACGCGCGCCTGGCGCGGGCGCTGCAGCCAGCCTGGCCGATCGAGCTGCGCACGCCTCCGCTACCCATCACGTCGATGGAACAGGGCCTGCAGTGGCACAAGTACCGCACGCAAGACCCCGGACTGGTGTGGCTGCGAGGTCTTCTCGACCGAGCCGTTGCGCGGATGGATGAGCGGCGGTCGCCGCTCACGGCACACGGATGAGTTGAAGGTGGCTGCCTGGGATGTCGGTCCCGCACGCTCAACTCGCTGCCCCGGTGGCGCCCGAGCGAGACACCCAGCCGGCAAGATCTGCGGTCAGCAGGCGCACGCGCTGCGCCAGATGGAGCGCGATGTTCGTGGATAGCTTTGCCGCGAGTGCTGGTTGCGATTGCATCAGGTCCTGGAACGATTCGCTGGACATGCGCAGTACCGTGACGTCCGATTCGGCGACCGCTTCAGCCGACCGGGCCGCATTGGCAAGAATCGCCATCTCGCCGATCGTCACACCGGGCGCAAACGAGGCCAGCCGGCGCGTGGTTCCAGGGACGTGAAGGCCGATCTCGCCTTCGAGGCTGACGTAAAGGGCGTCCCCCGGCTCGCCTGCCCTGAAGATCACGTGCCCTCGAGGGAACTGGTGCGTCGTCATCTCGGCGGCCAGCAGGGCGAGTTCGTCGACGCTCAGCCCACGGGCAATCATCGTGTCGCCCAGGCTCAACGATTGCCCGATATCACGGGCTATCTGCAACCGCTCGAGCAGCCGCTCTTCGGCATGCTCGAGCGCCAGGTCCGTGTTCTCCGCGAAGTGAAGCAATGCCGGCCCTTCGGCGCCGGCGACCGAATCCATCAGGCTGCGCCGCCGATCATGCGCGGCCCACTCGGCGAAGACCAGCGACTTGCCGATGCGCGCCCAGTCATCGGAGATCTCGTACAGGATGCGCGCCGCCGTGAGGTCGACTTCCCTGACCTGGTGCAAGTCGAGGATCGCCGTGTCCACGCTGGACGCCAGACCGTGCAACCGTGCACGCAGCGCGTCGGCCGTTCCGAAGAAGAGTGGCCCATCGAGTTCCAGCACTGCGATGCGATGGCCCTCGCGGTGCAGGACCTCGGCCACGTCCGCAGGCCTCGTCTTGAGCGAACGCCGCGTCTCGCCGGTCCAGACGTGGCGGACGACGTCGCGCATGTTCGAGCGAACGAACAACAGTACCGCAAGCGATCCACCGATCAGCACCGCATGCCCGAGCCCGAGCAAGACCGTGGCAAGCGCGACGATGACCGTCACGGCCCAGTTCGCAGCCTGTGCCCGCCAGCGGCGCGACGCCCGCAGGTGCATTGGCGTCCGCCACAGTGTCGACGAGATCATGCTGAGGCCGAGAAAGACGAGCACGCCAGCCACGGCACTGACCGGCAAGACGCCGAGCAGGGCGGGCGCAAAGAGAAGCACGCCCAGTAATCCACCGGCGTAGGCAAGGGCGATGTGCCGCTGCCCCGGCTTGTGCGCAACCAGGCCAACCGATGCCGGCACAGC
Source organism: Burkholderiaceae bacterium (assembly GCA_036568605.1). GTDB lineage: Bacteria > Pseudomonadota > Gammaproteobacteria > Burkholderiales > Burkholderiaceae_C > DATCSE01. The sequence goes on from DATCSE010000405.1 coordinate 21,198, forward strand.
CGGTGATGCGGGCAGCCCGCCGACCGCGGCGGAGGCGAGGTTCGCGAGCCCTTGCGCCACCAACTCGCGGTTGGCATTGCGCGATGCACGCAACCGCCCATCGACGATGGATGCGGCGAGAAGCGCGTCCAGGCTGGTGATGACTGCAATCGTCAATGCATATCCGCCCAGCAGTGCCAGCACGGCTGGCTTCGCCAGCATGGCGAGCCAGGCCGATGCGGCCGTACCACCGAACCACGCGTGCGGAAGCTGCGGCACGCCGACGGTAGGACCGAGGCTGCTGCCGAAGCCGCCCAGCGACGCTGCCGTCTGCAGGAGCGTCGCCGCCGCGAGCCCGAGCAGCATCGGCGGAAACTTGGTACCAGCGCGCGACGCCAGGCTGGTCACGCCCAGTGCAAACAGCCCGACGACGGTTGCACCGGCCAGCGCACGAGGGTGTGCCGCCCCGCCCGCGCTGAACGGCTGCCCCAGGACGGCGGGGAAGGCGCTGCAGACCAGAAGCAGCCCCACACCGGTGGCCAAACCAAGGCGCACTGGGTACGGTGTGAACTTGACGAGAGCGCCGATGCGAAACAGTCCGAAGAGTACGGTCAACACGCCTGCGGCCGCGATGCCCAGTGCGACGAGTGCGAGCACCACCCAGGCTGCGTCGCCGTGAGAACCGGGCATGTGCGGCAGCAGTGCGGCGACGAGCCCGGTCGTGAGCAGGGCGAGGGCCGCGCCTGCGTCACCGACGAGCCGCCCGCCGCCGACGACGGATGCCGTCGCGCTGGCAGCTGCCGCGCCCAGCAAGGCCAGGCCCATGGCCGTAGGGCCGAACGAGGCGCCCAGCGGCGCCAGCGCCATGAGGCCGTACGCGGCGTTTTCCGGCGCATGCGTCAATGCGCCGGACATCGCCGTGCCTGCGGTGGAGAGCATCTCGCGCCATCGAGCGCCGGGCAATTGATCGCGCACGGTGTTCCGTTCGACCGAAGATGACCCTCGCATTGTCAAGAGGCGCGGTAGGCAGGCGAATACGACAGAGGGCGTACACCGCATCGGCGCCCGCACAAGTACGATCGCCGCCATGGCGGACATCCTGGCCCTTTCGGCGCATCTGCCCGAAATCGAAGTCGATGCGGGCGACACCCTCGTCGCCGAGGGCGGTGCTGCCGGTGGCTTGTGGGTGCTGGTGTCGGGTACCTTGCAGGTATGCAAGGGCAACGTGCCCGTCAACACCATCACACGGCCGGGTGCGCTGATCGGTGAAGTGTCCCTCCTGCTCGATACCGCGCACACCGCCACGGTCAAGGCCACCGAGCGATGCGTCTTGCGACATGCGGCCGATGGCCGTGCGCTGTTGTCCAACCACCCCGACATCGTGCGTCTGATGGCCGTGGGCCTGGCCGAACGCCTGCACTTCATGACCACCTACCTGGCCGACCTCAAGCACCAGTACGGCGACGTGCCGGGACTGTCGATGGTGTCCCACGTGCTCAGCCAGCTTGCGCAGCGCCAGACGCCGCGAGCACGGCCTGGCTCCGCCCGGGACCCCGATCCCGACTATTGATCGCTCAGAAAACCGTGCGTGGCGGCGGCTCGGCATCGGTGAGGCGCACGCTCTCGCTGCCGAGCAGAGACGACCACGATGCAGAGCCGGCAGCAAGATCGATGTCGATGAAGGCCGGCACCGGTCCGATCTGGCGCCCGGGGTTGAAGACCCAGGTGTCGCCTATTCGATCGGCCCACGATCCGTCCCGCCTGAAGGGCGGCTCGTGCACGTGTCCGGCTAGAACCATGTTCGGCCGGTGCCTGGCGATCCACGCGCCTACGTCGGCATCGCCATAGTGGCGCCGTCCCGTCCAGCACGTGGGCGATCCCATCGGCGGCCAGTGGTACACCCACACCCAGCGCGCCGGCCTGCGCGCCGCATCGGCGGCGAGGCGAGCCTCGAGGGCCACCCTGCCTGCGGGCCCGTCCCACCAAGGGCAGATGGTCACCAGGGTGTCGCCGATCAGCAGCGAATCGCCGTCGGCGGGTACACCACTGCTGCGCGCCTCGGCCAGCCACAACGCCGACTGCTCGCCCCCGGCGTCGGGCCCGGTGAGATCGTGGTTGCCGGAGCTCACGGCCACGTGGCCGTTGGCGTGCAGCAAGGAGAGATAGCGCAGTACGACGATGGATTGAGCGTCCAGTGACACGGCCGAGCTGATGTCGAGATGGTCGCCGGCCAGTACGACAAGGTCAAATCGGGGCGCCGTGCGGACGACCCAGTCGAACTGAGGCAACGTGTAGTGCAGGTCGGACACCAGGAGGATGCGCACGCTGCCCTCGACGATTGGATGAGTCCCGCGATCTTAGCGAGCGAGGTCGCGTCCCGTGAAACCCGCCGCGGCCACGTCGCCCAACGCCGACCAGGTTCCGATGCGAACGCGCGCAACACTGCGCCGGCGTCGCACGGCGGGAGGGCGGTGACACTCACGGCGCGGACCCTCCCGCGCCGCCCCCTTCAGCCTTCGTAGCGCTCGACGGTGCCGGCGTCCCGTTCGTGCGCCGTGGCGGGGTCGTCACCGAACTCGCGCTTGGCGCGGCGCTGGCGCAGCAGGTCCCAGCAC
>DATCSE010000406.1:0-3523 GCA_036568605.1 Burkholderiaceae bacterium
CGCCGTGCAGGCAGCCGCCGAACGGCTGGGCTACAGCAACATGCCGGCGGTCAGCGGCGCCGGGCACGACGCGGTCTACATGGCGCGGCTGGCGCCGGCCGGCATGATCTTCATCCCCTGCAAGGACGGCATCAGCCACAACGAGATCGAGGACGCGAAGCCGGAGCACATCACGGCCGGGTGCAACGTGCTGCTGCACGCGATGCTGGAGCGGGCGGGGGTGGCGGGGTAAGGGCGCGCATCAGCTCCTCCGTTCGGACTGCCCCTTACTTCCGTTCGGGCTGCCCCTTCCGTTCGGGCTGAGGTATCGAAGCCCTCGTACCAGCGCTTCGACAGGCTCAGCGCGAACGGGATTGGCACAGGCCCAACATCCGTCCGGGCTGAGCTTGTCGAAGCCCTGTCACAACCCCGCTCGGGCTGAGCTCCTCGCACCACGCTTCGACAGGCTCAGCGCGAACGGGCTTCCGTGGCCGCTCGCTGATCCCCGATTTCCGTTCGGGCTGAGCTTGTCGAAGCCCTGTCACAACTCCGCTCGGGCTGAGGTATCGAAGCCCTGCCACGAGCCCTTCGATACCTCAGGGCGAACGGGGCGGGCCTACGTCACGGAAACCGCGCCGCTCCAGGCTCGCTCGGCAGCCGCAACGCATTCGTCAAATAGCTGACCGTCCGATAGAACCCCGCGAGCATCAGCAGTTCCAGCATCGCCGCGTCGCTGAAGTGCTCCTTCAGCGAATCCCACAGCGCATCGTCGACCGCGCACTCGCGATGCAGCGCATCGCACAGGCGAAGCAACTTACGCTCGTCATCGGCCCACCCCGCATCGTCATCCGCCGTGCCGCATGCGAGCGAGCGCAGCTGCGCCGCATCGAACCCAACCTTCGCGGCGAAGATCGCCGCATGCACGCCCCACTCGTACTCCGAGCGGCACAGCGCCGTGGTCCGGTGGATCACGATCTCGCGCTGGCGCAGGCTGAGATGCCCGCGGTCCAGCAGCCCCGCGCTGAAGAACTTGCCGAACAGCCGCGGGTCGCGCGCCAGCGTCGTGAACAGCACGAGCGGCGGCTGGCCGGGCGGCATCGTACGGTCGAGCCAGGCCTGGATCTCCGGCGGGTAGGGCGCTTGGGCCGGGGCGATGCGGGCAGTCATGGCGGCCTTCTCAAGTTGCTATGATTTTCGTAGCGTAGTCCAATTTGCTACGAAATTCAAAGCACCTCCCGGGGCGCCATGGCCACAACCCGTTCCACGAAAGACACGACTCGAGCGAGCCCCACGATCAAGCGCGTGCGCGGCTCGCGCACCGGCCGGCCCATCATGGTGGCGCTGGACCTGCTGGGCCGGCGCGGCGCGTTGCGCATTCTGTGGGAGCTGCGCGGCGACCCGCTGACATTTCGCGCGCTGCAGGAGGCGGCGCAGGCCCAACCCGGCTTGCTGAACACGCGGCTGGCCGAGCTGCGCGAGGTCGGCATCGTCGAGCACGACACCGGCGGCTATCGGCTCAGCGAGGCGGGTCGCGAGCTGCTGGCCGCGATGAAGCCGCTGAACGACTGGGCTCAGCGCTGGATCAAGCCGCCTCGGCCAGCGGCGTGACCGGCAGCCCGAGCAGCTCGCGCGCGATCGCGTGCACGCGCGAGTCCATGTCGACCAGCTCGCGCAGCACGCGCATGTGGTCGCGGCCCGGGACGGTCTCGCAATGCGTCACGACCGCGTGCCCCCAGGCCAGTGCGATCAGCGCGTTCTGGCGCAGGAACTCCTCGCTCTCGTCGCCGCCGACCACCGCGGCGAGCTGGCCGCCGTGGCGCGGCGCCGGCATCAGCGACGGGCTCAGGCGGCGCGCCGATGCGGCGGTGAGCTTCAAATCCGGCGCGAGAAACGGCGCGTGGCGCAGCGGCTCGAGCTCGAACAGGCCCGAGATCGCGAGCGCGGCCTTGACAACGTCGGCGGGCAGATCCGGCGCAACCTGCGGCCACTCGCATGCCAGCATCATCGCGGCCAGATGCCCGCCGGCCGAATGCCCGGCAACGACGATGCGCGCCGGGTCGCCGCCGTAGTCGGCGATGTGCCGGTACACCCACGCGATCGCACTCACGATCTGCATCACGATGTGCTCGATGCGGACCGCCGGGCACAGCGCGTAGTTCGCGATCACGACGGTCGCGCCGGCCTCGACGAACGCCGGCGCGACGAAGGTCTGGTCGCGCTTGTCGAGCGTGCGCCAGTAGCCGCCGTGCAGGTAGACGAGCACCGGCGCGGCGCCGTCGACACCGCCGCGCAGAGCCGGGAAGATGTCGAGCCGCTCGCTGGCATCGTCGCCGTACGCCACATCGAGCGCGCCCTGCAGGTTCGCGAGCGCATGCGCCGACGCGTCGGCCCAGCTTTGCAGGATCGCCGGATGCTCCGGGATGCGGGCGCGGTTGTTGTATTGCGCGTCGTACCAGTCGGGTGTGTGCTGGGGCATGGCCGGCCTCCGTCGTGTGGATTCTGTCGTCAGCGTGCGTTGTGGCTGCCGCCGCGGCGAGCAGCGCCGTTCGTGCGGCGCGGCTCGGGCTTCTTCGCGGCGGCGGCCAGGGTGCTCGCCACGCCGGGCGCGCGCTTGGCCCGTCGCAGCGGCTCGCGCATCCGCGCCGCGTCGTTCAGCGCTGCATCGATCAGCGCCTCGGCCATCCACAGCGCGATGCGCTCGACCTCGCGCTCGGGCAGGCCCCAGATGTCCTTCAGGATGATGTACGGCTCGATCCCGTAGATCACCGACAGCGCATGGTGCAGCCGGTCGCGCACCGACGGCGGCAGCTGCGGCACCAGCGGCGCGATCGCGTGCTCCAGGATGCGCACGCGGTGGCCGCGCCGGTACGGCTCCTCCTCGAGCAGCCCGGCGCGCTCCAGCGCCCATTGCTCCAGCGTGAGCTGCGCGGCGGCGCGCAGCTGCGCCTCGAACTCCTTGAAGCGCGGGAACGTCTCGGCGAACAGCTCGCGCACGCGCTCGCGGCCGTCCGGCGAATCGGACGCGAAACGCCGCACCGGGCCCAGCGAGGTGTCGATCACCGCGGTGACCAGCGCACTGCGGCTCGGGAAGTAGCGATAGGCCGTCGCACGCGACACGTTCGAGCGCACCGCGACCTCGGCGACCGACGGGATGTGCCCGTCCTCGGCGATCAGCCGCATCCCGGTGTCGAGCAGCAGCTTCCACGTCGCCGCCTTGACGCCGCGCGCCGGCGGCTTGGGCGGTTCGGTCACTCGAAGCTTGGGGCGGGCCATGCGGGTTTGTCCGGACCGGCGCCGGTCGGCTGTTCTCTTGCGATGGATGGACGGCGGCCCGTATGATGCGCCGATACCGATTTGAGACGCAAGTCTCAAATCTACGCATAGCGTCTCACCCGCGGCTCCGGGCGATCCCCGGCGTCGCGCGGATGTCGGGCGCGACCAGGAGACGACGGATGCGCTTGGCCTGCTGGCGATGGGGCGGAAGACAGCACGTTGGCGTCGTGTCGGCCGACGGCCGCGAGCTCACGCCGCTGGCGCTGGACGA
>DATCSE010000407.1:0-16094 GCA_036568605.1 Burkholderiaceae bacterium
GCCTTCCACCTGTTCGGGCTGGCCATCCGGTTCGGAAAGGCCTCACCCCGTTCGGAAAGGCCTCACCCCGTTCGGAATGGTCTCACGCCGTTCGGAATGGCCTCACGCCGTTCGGGCTGAGCTTGTCGAAGCCCTGGTGCCCCGTGCGCACTTCGACAAGCTCAGTGCGAACGGCTGGCCCGGCGCGAAACAACCTCGCGTTTCCCGCTCTTATCCGCCTAAAGTCCAGCCCCCGCCCCGGAACAATGACGAAGCGCCTCCTCGCGGCGCTTCGCCATGGCTGACAACAGTTCCCAAGACCGCAACCTACCTGCCTCGCAGCGCAAGCTTTCCAAAGCACGCGAGGACGGCCAGATCGCGCGCTCGCGCGACCTCGGGCATTTCGTCGCGATCGCGGCGTGCGGCGCGGCGCTGGTGGTCGCGGCGCCGACGGTCACCGGCTGGCTGAAAGCGTCCCTGATGCAGGGGCTGCGGTTCAACGCGGCCGCGGTGCAGAACCCGGGTTTCATGGGCGACCGGCTCGTCGAGCTGGCGACGCAGCTGCTCTGGATCATCGTGCCGTTCGGCGCCTTCATGGCGCTCGCGTCTATCGTCGGCAGCGTCGCGAGCAGCGGCTGGACCTGGACGCTGAAGCCGCTCGCGCCCAAGTTCCACATGTTCAACCCGATCAGCGGGCTGGCCGGCCTGTTCTCGAAGGACAAGCTGGTCGATGCGCTGAAGGGCAGCCTGCTCGCGCTGATCCTCGGTGCGATCGGCGCGTTCTACCTGAAGAGCCACGTCGATTCGTTCTCGGGCCTGCTCGCGCTGCCGCTGCCGGCGGCAATCTCGGCGTCGACGCAGACGCTGCTCGGCGGTCTCGCGCTGCTGCTGCTGGCGCTGGCCGCGTTCGCGCTGGTCGACGTGCCGCTGCAGCGCTTCCTGCATGCCCAGCGCCTGAAGATGAGCCACCAGGAGCTGAAGCAGGAGCACAAGGAGATCGAGGGCAACCAGGAGGTCAAGGCCAAGGTCCGCGCGCGCATGCGCGAGGTCACGAAGCGCCGCATGCTGGCCGCGGTGCCCAAGGCGGACCTGGTCGTGATGAATCCGACCCACTACGCGGTCGCGCTGAAGTACGACGAGGCGAGCATGGGCGCACCGCGCGTCGTCGCGAAGGGCGCCGACCTGCTCGCGATGAAGATCCGCGACACCGCGAAGGGCGCGCAGGTGCCGGTGCTGCAGGCCCCGGTGCTGGCGCGTGCGCTGTACGCGCATGCCGAGCTCGACCGCGAGATCCCGGCCAAGCTGTTCGCCGCGGTCGCGCAGGTGCTGGCCTACGTGTACCAATTGCGCGCCGCGCTCTCGGGCAAGGTCGCGATGCCAGGCGCGCTGCCCGAGCTGAACGTACCGCCCGAGCTCGACCCGCACAACAAACCCGGCTACGCCGCCGCGAGCGCCGACGAGACCGACCTCGAACCGCAGGGAGCTGAACAGCAATGAACCCGTTGATGCGCAAGCTGCAGGCGCTGCTCGGCCCGAACGTCAAGGCGATCCGCGCGTTGGCCGCGCCGGTCGTCATCGTGATGATCCTCGCGATGATGGTGCTGCCGCTGCCGGCGTTCGCGCTGGACCTGCTGTTCACCTTCAACATCGCGATGGCGCTGATGGTGCTGATGGTCGCGGCCTACATGGTGCGGCCGCTGGACTTCGCGGCGTTCCCGGCGGTGATCCTGCTGACCACGCTGCTGCGGCTGTCGCTGAACGTCGCGTCGACCCGGGTCGTGCTGCTCGAGGGCCATACCGGCGCCGGCGCGGCCGGCAAGGTGATCGAGTCGTTCGGGCACTTCCTGATCGGCGGCAACTTCGCGGTCGGCCTGATCGTGTTCGCGATCCTGGTGGTCATCAACTTCGTCGTCGTCACGAAGGGCGCCGAGCGCATCGCAGAAGTCGGCGCGCGCTTCACGCTGGACGCGATGCCCGGCAAGCAGATGGCGATCGACGCCGACATGAACGCCGGCCTGATCGACGAGAAGGAGGCGAAGCGCCGCCGCGCCGAGGTCGGCGAGGAGGCGGAGTTCTTCGGCTCGATGGACGGTGCGAGCAAGTACGTGCGCGGCGATGCGATGGCGGGCTTGCTGATCCTCGCGATCAACATCGTCGGCGGCTTCGTGATCGGCGTCGCGCAGCACGACCTGTCGGCCGGGCAGGCGGCGAACAGCTACATCCTGCTCGCGGTCGGCGATGCGCTGGTCGCACAGATCCCGGCGCTGCTGATCTCGGTGGCCGCGGCGATGGTGGTCTCGCGCGTCGGCAAGGAGTCGGACGTCGGCGCGCAGATCGGCAAGCAGGTGTTCAGCTCGCCGCGCTCGCTGGCGATCACCGCCGGCGTGCTGGGGCTGCTGGGCATCGTGCCGGGCATGCCGCACGTCGTGTTCCTGCTGATCGCGTCGGCGCTCGGTTATGCGGCCTGGCTGATGCACAAGCGCGCGCTCGCGGCGAAGAACGCGCCGCCGCCGCCCAAGGTGGTGGCCGAGCCGAATGCCGAGGCGAGCTGGGACGACCTGCTGCCGGTGGACACGCTGGGCCTGGAGGTCGGCTACCGGCTGATCGCGCTGGTCGACAAGGCGCGCCAGGGCGACCTGCTGGGCCGCATCAAGGGCGTGCGCAAGAAGTTTGCGCAGGACGTGGGCTTCCTGCCGCCGCCGGTGCACATCCGCGACAACCTGGAGCTCAAGCCCAGCGCGTACCGGCTGACGCTGCGCGGCGCGGTCGTCGGCGAAGGCGAGGCCTATCCGGGCATGCTGCTCGCGATCAACCCGGGCGGTGCGACCACGCAGCTGATCGGCACGCGCACCACCGACCCGGCGTTCGGGCTGCCGGCGGTCTGGATCGAGGAGCGTCAGCGCGAGTCCGCCCAAATGGCTGGATTTACGGTTGTTGATTGCTCGACCGTGGTGGCGACGCATCTTTCACACTTGATGCAGCTCCACGCGGCCAAGTTGCTTGGCCGTGTCGAGACCCAGCAACTGGTCGAGCACGTCACCAAGCTGGCCCCGAAAATGATCGAAGACGTCGTACCCAAGATGGTTGGCATCGCCGCACTGCAAAAGGTTCTGCAGCTCCTGCTCGAGGAAGGCGTGCACATCCGCGACATGCGTTCGATCGTCGAATGCCTGGCCGAGCATGCCGCGACCGTCACCGACCCGGCCGAGCTGACCCGCCGCATCCGCATCCACCTCGCGCCGTCCATCGTGCAGCAGATCTACGGCCCGGTGCGCGAACTGGACGTGATCGCGCTGGAGCCCGAGCTCGAGCGCCTGGTCACGCAGGCGCTGAACTCGCCGCACGGCCCGGCGCTGGACCCCGGCGTCGCCGAGACGCTGACCCGCAGCGCCGCCGATTCGGCCAAGCGCCAGGAAGACATGGGCCATCCGGCGTGCCTGCTGGTGCCTGATTTGATCCGCGCGCCGATGGCGCGCCTGCTCAAGCGCGCCGCTCCGCGACTGCGCGTGCTGGGCCACAGCGAGATTCCCGAGACTCATTCGATCCGCATCGGTTCGATCATTGGAGCCACCGCATGAACGTCAAGCGTTTCACCGCGCGCACGTCGCGTGATGCACTGAGCCTGGTGCGCCAGGCGCTCGGCGACGATGCCGTGGTGCTGTCGACCAAGCCGTCGGCCGGCGGTGTCGAGGTGCTGGCGATGGCGCCCGAAGGGCTGCACCAGGTCGAGCGCATGGCTGCGAAGGCGCCGGTCGTCGCCGCGCCGGCAGCGCCGGTCGAGGAAGACGTCGCCAAGCTGTCGATGAGCACGCTGTCGTTCCAGGACTATGTGCGCGAGCGCCTGCTGCGCCGCCGCCAGACCGCGCTGAAGGGCGACAACGGCCGCGATGCGAGCGGCCCCGAGAGCCGCTTCGCCGAGCCGGCGCTGGGGGTGCCGCCGCTGATGATGGCCGCGCCGCGCCAGCCTGAGCCGGCGCCCGTCATGCCGGCACCGATCGCTGCCGCGCCGGCGCTGCCGGCTGCGGCCGCCGCCGCGCCCGCCAGCGTGCTCGAGCAGCGCATGAACGAGCGCGCGCCGGTGGCCGCGCCGCTGAACCTGCATCGCGAGGCGCCGGTCGCGGCCCGTCCGGCCGTGCAGGACATCCACATCCCCGGTCTGGCCGACGACTACTCGCACGCCGCGCATGCCGCGCAGGCGAGCGCGCGCCGCGACCAGGAAGACATGATGAACGAGCTGCGCTCGATGAAGGGCCTGATCGAGGAGCGCTTCGGCGCGCTCGCCTTCATCGAGAAGATGCAGCGCCAGCCGGCCCAGGCGCGCATGACGCAGAAGCTGCTCGATGCCGGCTTCTCGCCGGCGCTGATCCGCAAGCTCGGCGACAGCCTGCCGGCCGAAGTCGCCGACGAATCGGCCTGGGCCGCGAACGTGCTGGAGCGCAACCTGCCGACCGCCGAGGCCGAAGCGCCGCTGGAAGACCAGGGCGGCGTCTACGCGCTGATCGGCGCGACCGGCGTCGGCAAGACCACGACCACCGCGAAGATCGCCGCCGCGTTCGCGACCAAGTACGGCGCGGGCAACCTGGGCCTGATCACGCTGGACGCGTACCGGATCGGCGCCCACGAACAGCTGCGCGCCTACGGCCGCATCCTCGGCGTGCCGGTGCACACCGCGCACGACCGCGCGTCGCTCGAGGACCTGCTGGAGCTGCTGGGCGGCAAGAAGATGGTGCTGATCGACACCGCCGGCATGGCGCAGCGCGACACCCGCACCCGCGAGCTGCTCGAGATGCTGAGCCACCGCACGATCCGCAAGCTGCTGGTCGTCAATGCCGCGTCGCAGGGCGAGACGATCGAGGACGTGATGATCTCGTACCGCGTCGCCGCCTGCGCCGGCGTGGTGCTGTCGAAGATGGACGAAGCGGTCAAGCTGGGCCCGGCGCTGGACGCGCTGATCCGGCACCGCGTCAAGGTCATCGGCGTGGCCAACGGCCAGCGCGTGCCCGAGGACTGGCATCGCCTGTCGGCCAACGCGCTGGTGCACCGCGCGCTGCGCGGCGGCGGCAGCAGCGCCTACAAGCTCGATGCGAGCGACGTGAACCTGATCTTCACCGCCGCGACGCACGGCGCGGCCGCGACCCGCGGCGGGGTGCACGCCTGAGGCGCGCCGCGACGACGACAACGACGACGAAACCCGAACCCCTCCCAGCCCCATGCGCGAGCCGATCTCTTCCCCGATGCCGCTGGACCAGGCCCATGGCCTGCGCCGCCTGTTCGCGCACGCGCGCGTCTGCATCGTGCCGGTGGTCTCGAACCCGAACGTCGCGTTCGGCGGCGTGATGCTCGAACGGCTGTGCACCGCGTTCGCCGAGCACGGCAAGCACACGCTGGTCGTCGACGCGGCCGAGCGTGGCGGAGAGCCGTCCGAGCTTGCGCGGCTGGACCTGGCCGAAGGCATCGAGCGGCTGTCGCCGCAGGTCTCGTACCTGGCGGCGCGCGGGCTGCCGATCCGCTATGTCAACGCGGCCGGCTCGACCGCGCCGTTCCTGCGCGCGGTGCTCGACGCGGCGCCCGATTGCGACGTGGTGCTGATGCACGCCAGCGCGACCGACCTGTGCCGCCTGTTCGCGCGCACCGTGCAGGGCGATGCCGAGATCGGCGTCACGCCGCGCCCGCTGCTGCTGGCCGATGACCGGCCGGCCAGCGTCACGCATGCGTATGCGGCGATGAAGCTGCTGACCCAGCGCGCCGGGCTGGTCGTGCACGACCTGCTGCTCGGCGCCGCGCCGCAGTCGCCGCGTGCGGAGCGCATCGCGATGCAGATCGCCACTTGCGCCGACGATTTTCTCGGCGCGGTGCTGCGCGACTGGGTGCAGATCGACCCGGCCTGCGACCCGACCGACGCGCCGCCCGCCGCGCTGCGCCGGCTGGTGCGCGAACAACTGCAATCGACGCTGGGCGATACGGCCGTCGCCGCGGCGATGAGCCCGGCGGCCCTCGAGCGCCACCGCGACCCTCTCGCGGCCCGTCACTGATTTCTCTCGGAGCGACCTCATGTACACCGCCAAAGGCCGACTCGACCTGGATTCGCAGCTCAAGCAGCACAGCACGCTGGTGCGCCGCCTCGCGCACCAGATGATCGCGAAGCTGCCCGCCAACGTCGAGATCGACGACCTGATCCAGGTCGGCATGATCGGGTTGGCCGACGCGCTGTCGCGTTTCGACGCGAGCCAGGGCGTGCAGTTCGAAACCTTCGCGACCCAGCGCATCCGCGGTGCGATGCTCGACGAGCTGCGCGGCAACGACTACCTGTCGCGCGGCACGCGCAAGCAGCAGCGCACGATCGAGACCGCGGTGCACAAGCTGGAGCAGAAGCTCGGCCGCGCGCCGGCCGAAAGCGAGATCGCGAAGGAGATGGGCGTCACGCTGGCCGAGTACCAGGAGCTGCTCGGCAAGGTGCGCGGCACCCAGCTCGTCTACCTCGAGGACATGGCCGGCGACGAGGGCGACAACGACTTCCTCGACCGCCATGTGGCCGACGAGGACAGCAACCCGCTCGCGCAACTGCAGGACCACCGCATGCGCGAGGCGCTGATCGAGGCGATCAAGGCGCTGCCGGAACGCGAGCAGTACGTGATGAGCATGTACTACGAGCACGACATGAACCTGAAAGAGATCGCGGCGGTGCTGAAGGTCACCGAGTCGCGCGTCTGCCAGTTGCACAGCCAGTCGATCGCTCGCTTGCGCGTGAAGCTTCGCGCTTATTGAATGACCACCCCCGGAGCGGCTTTGCCGCTCCCCCTCGCAGGAACCGGTCACCCTGAGGTATCGAAGGGCGCCAGTGGACCGGCGAAGCCGGATCCACGGCGTCTGCTTGATTGGGTGCTGATGTTCGCAAGAAGAAGGCTGATATGAAGAAGCTGTTGTTGGCCAAGAACGAACCCGTCCATCCTCGTGCCGAGTCGCCGGCTGCGCCGGACCTGACTGCGGCGATCCGCTCGATCAGCCACCAGGCTTCGAGCATCGGCCGCGAGGCGGCGGAGGTGCGCGGTCTGCTGGACGACACGACCAAGGCGTCCGAGCGCAGCGCGCAGGGCATCGCGGCGCTGGTCGAGCAGATCCAGGGCGTGACCCGCGCACAGGACGGCATCGCGAACGTCTCCAACACCAGCCTCGCGGCAGTGGAGCGCGTGCGCGGCGCGGTGGACGGCGTCGGGCGCGAGGTCTCCGAAGTCGTCGCCACGCTGCGCGAGGTTGCGGGCGCCGCCGAGAGCATCACGAAGATCGCGCTGCAGACCCGGCTGGTCGCGTTCAACGCATCGGTCGAGGCCAAGCGGGCCGGCGAGGCCGGGCGCGGCTTCGGCGTGGTCGCCGACGCGGTCAAGGACCTCGCGGCCAAGGTCGAGTCGTCGTCGAAGGAGATCATGCGCACCGTCGGCGTGCTCGACGCGCGCGTCGACGCGCTCGCGAAGGAGATCCGCTACGACGAAGGCGCCGACACGCAGGGTGCATTCCACAGCGCGCTGGCCGACGTGCGCAGCGGCGTCGGCGACATCATCGGCGCCGCGCAGCGCAGCCGCACGGTCTGCGCCGGGCTGGACACGCAGATGGGCGCGATCGTCGCCGAGATCGGGCAGACCGGCCGCGCGCTCGGTGCCGCGATGAAGCGCAGCGAGAGTTTTCTCGGCGTCTCGGAACGGCTGATCGAGCTGGTCGCCGAATGCGGCATCGAGACCGAGGACACCCCGTACATCGTCGCCGCGCGTGAAGCGGCCGGGCAGATCGCGCAGCTGCTGACCGATGCGCTGCGCACCGGCACGATCAGCGAGGCGCACCTGTTCGACGAGGCGTATCAGGCGATCCCGAACACCAACCCGGCGCAGCACACGACCCGCTTCATCGCGCTGGCCGACCGCCTGTTCCCGCAGGTGCAGGAGCGTGCGCTGGGCCTGAGCGACAAGGTCGTGTTCTGCATCGCGGTGGACCGCAACGGCTATGTCGCGACCCACAACCGCAAGTACAACCAGCCGCAGCGCGGCGACCTGGCGTGGGACAGCGCGAACAGCCGCTACCGCCGCATCTTCAACGACCGCACCGGGCTCGCCTCGGCACGCAACCAGCGCCCGTTCCTGCTGCAGACCTACCGGCGCGACATGGGCGGCGGCCACTTCGTCGTGATGAAGGAAGCGGCCGCGCCCATCGTCGTCAACGGCCGGCATTGGGGCGGCCTGCGGCTCGCGTTCAAGTTCTGAGCGCCAGACGCCCTGTTCGCTGACTGCCGTTCGGGCTGAGGTATCGAAGCCCTGCCGCGCTCCAGCACCATGACCCAACCCTGGCCGCTTCCTGCCCTGTTGAGCTGGCTTGCGTGCTGGGCACTGTTCTTCGTCGCCGGTGCGCTCGATGTGCCGCAAGCTGCTGCACTCGCGCTGGCCGTGGGGCTGGGTATCGTGCTGAGCGTGTCGGTCGCGACCAACATCTGGCGACGCACGCTGATCGCGCTGGGCTTCCCGCTCTCGCTCGCCGTATCGGGCCTCGCCGCCTCGCCGCCGGCCTGGGCCTGGCTGCTGCCGCTGGTGCTGCTGGTCGTCGTCTACCCGCTGCGCGCGTGGCGCGATGCGCCGCTGTTCCCGACGCCGACCGACGCGCTGGCCGGCCTCGCGCAGCTCGCACCGCTGCCGCCGGGCGCGCACATCGTCGATGCCGGCTGCGGGCTCGGCGACGGGTTGCGCGAGTTGCGGCGCGAGTACCCGCAGGCCGCGATCGTCGGCTGGGAATGGAGCTGGCCGCTGCGTCTGGCCTGCGCGCTGCGCTGCCGCGATGCGACCGTGCGGCGCGCCGACATCTGGGCCGTGGACTGGTCGCCGTTCGCGCTGGTCTATCTGTTCCAGCGCCCCGAGAGCATGGCGCGCGCCGTCGCCAAGGCGATGCGCGAACTGCAGCCCGGGGCGTGGCTCGCGAGCCTGGAGTTCGATGCGCCAGGGCTGGCGGCGAGCAAGGTGCTCGAATGTGCCGATGGGCGGCGCGTCTGGCTGTACCAGGTGCCGATGCGGCGGCGCTCCTGAATCGCAGCCATCACGGTTCTGCGGCAACAACCGTTGGGGGTGCGAGGCCGAGCGGGGTCTATAGTGTTCCGATGCACGCCGACCTCCGATTCGTTCACGCCGCCCGCTGGGCCGCATGCGCGGTGCTGCTGTGCGGGTTCGCCGCCACGCTGGCTCACGCCGCGGACAGCGCCGCCTCGTCGCCGCCGACCGACACCGCGGTGCCCATGCCGCAGACGCCGCTGGACCTGCGCTGGGTGCTGCTGAACCTCGGGCATGCGCGGATCAAGAGCCCGAAGAGCACCGCGCCCGAGTCGTACATGGTCCTGACCGCCACGGCGGGCGCGGCTGCTGCCAGCAGCGCCTCGGGCACGTCACGCTCCGGCAAGCTCGAAGGCTTCGGCGGCTGCAACCAGATCACCGGCAAGTTCGAGCTCGACGGACCGCGGCTCACCTTCGGCCCGGGCATAGGCATGACGCGCATGGCCTGCACCGATCGTGCCGCACTGGACCGCGAAAGCGCCTTCGCCCAGGCGCTGCAGGCGTGTGCCCGCTGGCGCATCGTCAACGGAGGGCTCGACGGTCCGGCACTGGAATTGCTGGATGAGACCGGCATGGTGCTGGCGCAGTTCATCGTCCAGCCGCCGCGCCGCTGAACCCACATCCGCCACGAGACCACGCCGCATGCTCGATCTGCTGATCCGCAACGCCGCGCTGCCCGATGGCCGCACCGGCATGGCCATCGCCGTGCAAGGCGGCCGCATCGTCGAGGTCGCTCCCGGGCTCGAGGCGCCGGCTCACGAGACGGTGGACGCGGCCGGGCTGCTGGTGGCGCCGCCATTCGTCGACGCCCACTTCCACATGGACGCGACGCTGAGCTACGGCCTGCCGCGCGTCAACCAGAGCGGCACGCTGCTCGAGGGCATCGCGCTGTGGGGCGAGCTGAAGCCGCTGCTGAGCGCCGAAGCGCTGATCGAGCGCGCGCTCGCGTACTGCGACTGGGCCGTCGCCAAAGGGCTGCTCGCGATCCGCTCGCACGTGGACACCAGCGACGCCAGCCTGCTCGCGGTCGAGGCGCTGCTCGAGGTCAAGCGCCGGGTCGCGCCGTACCTGGACCTGCAGCTGGTCGCGTTCCCGCAGGACGGCGTGTT
Organism: Burkholderiaceae bacterium; assembly: GCA_036568605.1. GTDB lineage: Bacteria > Pseudomonadota > Gammaproteobacteria > Burkholderiales > Burkholderiaceae_C > DATCSE01. The sequence continues at coordinate 10,169 of DATCSE010000407.1, forward strand.
GCGCACGCCGGGCGGCATCGAGAGCCTGACGCGTGCATTGGACAAGGGCGTCGACGTCGTCGGCGGCATTCCGCACTTCGAGCGCACGATGGCCGACGGCACCGCGAGCGTGAGGCTGCTGTGCGAGCTCGCGGCGCAGCGCGGCCTGCCGGTCGACATGCACTGCGACGAGTCGGACGACCCGCACTCGCGTCACATCGAGACGCTGGCCGCCGAAACCGTGCGGCTCGGGCTGCAGGGCCGCGTCACCGGCTCGCACTGCACGTCGATGCACTCGATGGACAACTACTACGTCAGCAAGCTGCTGCCGCTGATCGCCGAGGCCCGCGTGCAGGTCGTCGCGAACCCGCTGATCAACATCACGCTGCAGGGCCGGCACGACACCTACCCGAAGCGCCGCGGCATGACGCGTGTGCCGGAGCTGCTGGCGCACGGCGTCAACGTCGCGTTCGGCCACGACTGCGTGATGGACCCGTGGTACAGCCTGGGCTCGGGCGACATGCTGGAGGTCGCGCAGATGGGCCTGCATGTGGCGCAGATGACGAGCCAGCGCGGCATGCGCGATTGCTTCGACGCGGTGACCGTCAACGCGGCGAAGGTGCTGGGCCTCGAGCACTACGGCCTGGAACCCGGCTGCGATGCGAGCTTCGTGCTGCTGCAGGCGCGCGACGCGGTCGAGGCGATCCGCCTGCGGGCGACGCGGCTGAAGGTCTACCGACGCGGCAAGCTGCTCGCGCAGACGCCGCCGGCGACGGCGGCGCTGGACCTGCCCGGCCGCCCGGCGCAGGCCGATTTCATGCACCGCCGCTGAGCCGCCGGCTCGCGGCTCAGCTCGATTCCGCCGAACCTTCCTGCTGCATCAACGCCGTGTAGCGGCGCTGCATCTCGGCGGGGTCCAGCGCCTCGATCGAATGCCCGATCAGCCAGGTGGTGCCGAACGGGCAGCGCACCTTGCCGCTGCGTTCGCCGTAGAACTGATCCTGCGGCGCCATCAGCAGCGTCGCCCCGGCCTCGACGGCGCGCTCGATCATCGCGTCGGCATCGTCGACATGCAGGTGCACGCTCGCGCCGCCGTCTTCGCCTTCGGCCGGCGCGTGGATGCCGTACTCCGGGAACGGGTCGGACAGCATCACGACCGCCGGCCCGAACTGCAGCTCGACATGGCCGATGCGGCCCGACGGTTCGCTGAGGCGGAAGCGCTCGACCGCGCCGAAGGCCGCGGTGTAGAAGCGCACCGCGGCATTCGCGTCGCGGACCCGCAGGTACGGAAAGATCTCGTGGATGGTGTTGGGGCGGTCGGGTGCCGGCATGGGCGTGTCTCCTGGCTTAGGCGCGTTGTCCGGGTGCCTACGATGCCGCGACGCGTTCGAGCCGTCTTGTAGATTTTTCGGCCGGCGTGGCCAGCGCCACGTGGTTCGGATGGTCGGGCGCCAGCGGCCGGTATGCGCGGGGGGGCATCCCGGCGAAGCGCCGGAATTCGTGGACCAGATGCGGCTGGTCGCTGTAGCCCGTGTCCAGCGCGACCTGGGCCCAATCGATGCGGCCGCCGCGCGCGGCGACTGCCAGCACCGCCTGGAAGCGGCGCACCCGGCAGTAGCGCTTCGGGCTCAGCCCGACCGCGGCGCGAAAGCGTGCGATGAAACGCTCGGCCGGGAGCCCGCTGGCCGCCTGCACCGCGGCCACGCGGGCCAGCGCCGGCTGCGCGTCGAAGCGCTGCGCCGCGGCGAGCATCGCGGTGTCTATCGGCTGCGCGGCGCTCAGCAGCCGCCGCGTCAGCCAATGCTCGAGCCGGCGCAGCCGCGCCGCGAGCGTCGCGTCGGCGAGCAGCTGCTCGTGCAGCTCGGCTGCCGCCGCCGGGTCCCACAGGTCCGCGAGCGTGACGTGTTCGTTCGCGAGCTCGTGCATCGGCACGCCGGCCAGCACCGCGGCGCCACCGGGCCGGAAGTGCACGCCGACCACGCTGGAGGGCACATCGGTACCGCCGCGCACCAGAGGCTGGTCGCGCGCGCCCTGCAGCGCGCCGCCGCGCAGGCGCCAGCCGACGAGATCCTGCTCGTCGGCGTAGCGCACCAGATGGGTCTGCCACAGCGGGATCACGATGTCGACGCAGCCGCTGGGCAGGCAACGCTCGCGCGCGTGCGGCAGCGCGCCCCGCTCGGCGGCCCACAGGGAGGCTACGCACAGGTCCAGCGGTGGGGCAGGGCGATGCAGCAGCATGTCCCCCCGCCGTCGTCAGATCATCCGGCGAGCCGCGCCCGGTGCGCCGCGATCTGCGTACGCACCTGCGCGGGCGCGGTCCCGCCCAGCACGTTGCGCGCGTTCAGCGAGCCGCGCAGGCTGAGCACGTCGTAGACATCCTCGCCGATCGCGGGGTGGAACGACTGCAGCGTGGCCAACGGCAGCTCGGCCAGGTCCACGCCTTGCGCGATCGCGTCCTTGACCGCATGCGCGACGACCTCGTGCGCATCGCGGAACGGGAGGCCCTTCTTCGCGAGGTAGTCGGCGAGGTCGGTCGCGGTCGCGTAGCCGCGCCGCGCGGCGCGCTCCATCGCCTCGGGCTTGACGACGATGCCGCCGGCCATCTCGGCCATGATGCGCAAGGTGTCGCGCAGCGTGTCGACCGCGTCGAACAGCGGCTCCTTGTCTTCCTGGTTGTCCTTGTTGTAGGTCAGCGGCTGGCCCTTCATCAGCGTCAGCAGCGCCGTCAGGTGGCCGTAGACGCGGCCGCTCTTGCCGCGCGCGAGTTCGGCGACGTCGGGGTTGCGCTTCTGCGGCATGATGGATGAGCCGGTGCAGTAGCGGTCGGCCAGGTCGATGAAATCGAAGTTCTGGCTCTTCCAGAGGACGATCTCCTCGGCGAGCCGCGAGACGTGCATCATCGCGATCGCGGCGAACGACGCGAACTCGATCGCGAAGTCGCGGTCGCTGACTGCATCGAGGCTGTTCGCGCAGACGCCGTCGAAACCCAGCGTCTTCGCGACCCGCTCGCGGTCCAGCGGGTAGCTGGTGCCGGCCAGCGCCGCAGCGCCCAGCGGCAGCAGGTTGACCCGCTTGCGCACGTCGGCCAGGCGCTCGGCATCGCGCTTGAACATCTCGACGTACGCCAGCAGGTGGTGTGCAAAGCTCACCGGCTGAGCCACCTGCATGTGCGTGAAGCCGGGCAGGATGGTCTCGACGTTGTTCTCGGCGACGTCGACCAGCGCGCGCTGCATCTGCGCGAGCAGCGGGGCCAGCGCGTCGATCTCGTCGCGCAGCCACAGGCGCACGTCGGTCGCGACCTGGTCGTTGCGCGAGCGGCCGGTGTGCAGCCGCTTGCCGGCATCGCCGACCAGCGTCGTCAGCCGCGCCTCGATGTTCAGGTGCACGTCTTCGAGCTCCAGCTTCCACTCGAAGCGGCCCGATTCGATCTCGGCGCGGATCTGCGCCATCCCGCGTTCGATCGCGGCATGGTCGGCGGCACCGATGATCCCTTGCGCGGCCAGCATCTCGGCGTGCGCAAGGCTGCCGGCGATGTCGGCCTTCCACAGCCGCTTGTCGAACTCGACGCTCGAGGTGTAGCGCTTGACGAGCTCGCTCATCGGCTCGGAGAACAGCGCGGACCAGGCTTCGGATTTCTTGTCGAGTTGATTCGAGGAGGAGGACATGGCGGAACGGGACGAAGAACGACGGCGGCAGGCAGAGCGAACGGCAGCGGATGCGCAACACCGCACGCGTTCGGCCCGGGCACGCGCTGGAGTCGCGCGCGGGAGTTGAGGACAATTATCCGACATGCCCAATCCCCGCCTCGACCCCACGGCCCCCGCGACGCCCGACGTCGCCGCGCCGGCGCACGAGCCGTCGGCCGCGCCCGGCGCCGGCGTGCGGACGACGCTGCCCAGCGCGTTCCGCAGCACCGGCTTCGCCACGACCGGTTTCGGGCTGACGGTGTTCGATGCGCTGTCCGAGGTCGAGGCCCGCGAGCGCGCCGAGCGGTCCGTGTTCGACGTCTGCCATGTCGGCGTCGTGCTGCGTGCGCTGCTGTTCGTGCATGCGGTGCTTGCGATCGGTGCGCTGTTCGTCGCGACCGGCGCGCAGAGCTGGGTGCTGCTGGTGGCGCTGGGCTCGAGCGCGGCGCTGCCCGGGGTGCTGCTGTGGCTGCTCGCGACCTGCGGCCTCAAGCGCCTGCTCGGCGAACTGCCGGCCGCGGCGCAGGCGGCCGTGGCGATCATGCTGGGGGCCGCGTGCGGACTGGTGGGCGCCATGCCGACGCTCTGGCTGGGCGCCGATGCGGCGGCGGCGCCGTCGTCGTTCGTCTGGCTCGCGCCCGCGGCCGCCGGCGCCGGCTTTGCCGCGGTGTTCTACATGTGGCTGCAACTGCGCACCGAGGCCACGCTGCCGGCCGACACGACCGCGCGGCTCGCGGAGCTGCAGTCGCGCATCCGCCCGCACTTCCTCTTCAACACGCTGAACACCGCGCTCGCGCTGGTGCGGCTGGACCCGGCGCGCGCCGAGGGCGTGCTCGAGGACCTGGCCGAGCTGTTCCGCGTCGCGATCAGCGACAGCGCCGAATCGGTCTCGCTGGCCGACGAGGTCGAGCTGGCGCAGCGCTATCTCGCGATCGAACAGATCCGCTTCGGCGACCGACTCGCGGTGCAGTGGGAGCTGGACGCCGAGGCCGGCGCCGCGCGCGTGCCGCCGCTGCTGCTGCAGCCGCTGATCGAGAATGCGGTGCGCCACGGCATCGAGCCGGCCGCGGATGGCGGCACGATACGCGTGCGCACCCGGGTCAAGGGCGGGCGGGCGCAGCTCGCGGTGGTCAACACGGTGCCCGATGCGCCGTCGCGCCCCGGGAACGGCATCGCGTTGCGCAACGTGCGCGAGCGCTTGCGTCTGATGCACGACGTGGCCGCGCAGTTCGATGCGCGCCGCGACGGCGGCTTCTACCGCGTGCAGATCGGCATACCGTTGTGATCCTATTGAGCTTTCCGTAAATGGTGACATCACCAGAGCCCAGCTTGGACCCAACATGCGGCGATGATGGACGGTCGGTGTTGTGCGCTCTTGAGCTTGTTGCGCGCGGTGACGTTGAGCTCGTCGAGGTTGGCCGGGCAGAAGTTGGCCAAGGCATGACGCTTGAGCCAGGCCCACAGGAACTCGACGGGGTTCAAGTCCGGCGCGTACGGCGGCAGGAACGCCATCTGGACGGCGCCGTCGGTGGAATCGAGGTACTCGCGCACGAGCTTGCTGCGATGCGCCTTCAGACCGTCCCAGATGATCAGCAGCGGCTGCCTCAAGTGGGCGCGCAGCGCCTTGAGGAACTCGACGTGCTGCTCCTTCTTGATCGAGCCTTCGTGCAGACGGAACAGGCAGTTCGTGCGGCTCAGCCCGGCGATGACGGAGATATGCGTCCAGTTGAAGTGGAACTGGATGACCGGCGTCTGCCCCTTGGGCGCCCAGGTACGCACTCGCGTGGGCCGCTCGCTCAGGCCGGACTCGTCGATGAAGACGATCAATCGTCCTTCGCGCTGGGCTTTTTTTTGAGCGCCGGCCAGGTCTTGCGCTTCCACGTCTGCACGGCATCCTCGTCGCGCTCGATCGCGCGGCGCTCAGGCTTCTGCGCCGAGAACCCCAGGGCGCCCAGGATGCGCCAGACCTGCGTCTGGCCGAACTTGACGCCGTACAAGCGTTCAATGAGCACGCCCACGCGTTTGAGCGTCCACAGCTCGGTGCCGAAGCCGTGCTGCGTCGGGCTTTGCAGCAGCGCGCGCCCCAGCGCCTGCAACTGCTCGTCCTCCAGGCGCGCCGGACGGCCCCGCGTGGGCATCGCGCGCAGCGCATTGAGGCCGCCCTCATCGAGCAGTGCCTTCCACGTATACACGGTCTGCCGCGCCACGCCCACGGCCTGTGCCGCTTGTGCCGGCGTCTTGCCCGCCAGCAGCATGCGACC
>DATCSE010000408.1:0-4855 GCA_036568605.1 Burkholderiaceae bacterium
CCGACCTCGAAGCTCCGCGGCCCGATGCAGGCGCCCAGCCAGGCCTGCAGTTCGCCGGGCTCGCAGCGCGCGGCTTCGCACAGCGCGGCGATGGTTGCGTCGAGCACGCCGCCGGCCAGCCCGCGCCAGCCGGCGTGCGCCGCGGCGACCCCACGTGCGCGCGGCGCGGCGAACAGCACCGGCAGGCAGTCGGCCACCTGCACGGCGCAGACCACACCGGGCTCGACCGTCAGCGACGCGTCGGCGCGATGCACCGGCGCACCGGGCTGCTGGTCGCGCGCCGTCAGCGGCACGACGGTTGCGCCGTGCACCTGCGTCAGCCAGACCGGCACCGCGCCGATCGCGTCCGCGAGGCGCTGCTGGTTGCATGCGACCGCAGCCGGCTCGTCGCCCTGCCCGGCGCGCAGGTTCAGCGTGTCGAACGGCGCGGCACCGACGCCGCCGCGGCGCGTGGTCATCACCGCGCCCACGCCCGGCGCGTGCCAGTCGGGCACCAGCCAGTCGGCGTCGAAAGCGTGCGTCATGCCGCGTCCGGGCAGGCCGCCGGCTGGGTCTTCGCGAACGCGTCGTGCTGCATGCAGGCCGCGAAGATGCGCATCACGGTGGGCACGTGGTCCAGCCGGCACTCGAAGCGCTGCGCGTTGTGGATCTGCGGCACGAGCACGCAGTCGACGAGCGTGGGGGTGTCGCCGTGGCAGTACGTGCCCGTTTGCGGATGGCCCGCGAGCTGGCGCTCGACGACCTCCAGCCCGGTCTCGACCCAGTGCCGGTACCAGCGGTTCTTGTCGTCCTCGGCGACCTTCAACTCATGCACCAGGTAACGCAGCACGCGCAGGTTGTTCAGCGGGTGAACCTCGCAGGCGAGGTCCTGCGCGAGCGCACGGATGCGAGCCCGGGCCCGCGCGTCGCCCGGCAGCAGCGGCGGCTCGGGATACGTCTCGTCCAGGTACTCGATGATCGCCATCGACTGCGTCAGCACGTGGCCGTCGTCTTCGATCAGCGTCGGCACGAGCCGGCTCGCGGCGAGCTCGCTGTACGGGGGCTTCGACTGCTCGTTGCGCTGCAGGTGCACCGGCAGGTACTCGTACGGCAGGCCCTTCAGCGCGAGCGCGATGCGGACGCGATACGAGGCGGACGAGCGGAAGTAGTTGTAGAGCTGCATGGCGGTCGAAGTCACCCGTTCGCGCTGAGGTATCGAAGGGCCCTGATCAGCGCGCGACGATCTGAAACTTCAGCGACCCTACGCCCTCCACCGAGCCCTCGAGCACGTCGCCGACGCCGACCGCGGCCACGCCCTCGGGCGTGCCGGTGAAGATCAGGTCGCCCGGCGCGAGCTCCCAGGCGGTGGACAGGTGTTCGATGATTTCCGGCACGCTCCAGATCAGCTTGCCCAGCGTGCTGGCCTGGCGTTTGGTGCCGTTGACGTCCAGCCGGATCGCGCTGTCGGGCCCGATGCGCGTGTCCTCGGCGCGGCGGATCGCCGAGATCGGTGCCGACTCGTCGAAGCCCTTGCCGATGCACCACGGCCGGCCGAGCTTCTTGGCCTCGCCCTGCAGGTCGCGCCGGGTCATGTCCAGGCCCACCGCATAACCCCAGACATGCGACATCGCATCGGCCGCACGGATGTCGCGCCCGCCCTTGCCGATCGCGACGACCAGCTCGAGCTCGTGGTGCAGGCTCGCGGTCAGGCTCGGGTAGTGCATCTGCCCGGTCGTGCCCTCGGCGATCGGCAGCACCGCGTCGGCCGGCTTCATGAAGAAGAACGGCGCCTCGCGCCCGCTGTGCCCCATCTCGATCGCATGCTCGACATAGTTGCGGCCGACGCAGTAGATGCGGTGCACCGGGAACTGCGCGGTGGTGCCGTGCACCGGGACGGCCGCGGGCGCGGCGGGGGTCAAGACAAAGCTCGTCGTCATGCAGGGTGTCCTCGACAAAAGATGCGTGGAATGATGCCACGCGATGCGCTTCCGGCGCGGCGCTCGGACACCGTCGATGCACGCCCCGCCGCTACACTGCCGCGCATGTTCACCCCACGCAGCATCCGCCACTGCAAGACCTGCGGCGGCGCGACCGAGTACCGCATCCCGGCCGACGACAACCGCGACCGCGCGGTCTGCACGGCGTGCGGCACGATCCACTACGAGAACCCGCTGAACGTGGTCGGCACCGTGCCGGTCTGGGGCGACCAGGTGCTGCTGTGCCGTCGCAACATCGAGCCGCGCTACGGCTTGTGGACGCTGCCGGCCGGCTTCATGGAGCTGGGCGAGACGCTGGAGCAAGGCGCCGCCCGCGAGACCGAGGAGGAAGCCGGCGCCCATTTCGAGATGCAGGGGCTGCTGACGGTGCTCAGCGTCGTGCGCGTCGGCCAGCTGCACTTGTACTTCCGCGCCCGGCTGCTCGACGCCGAGTTCGCGCCCGGCCCCGAGACGATCGAGGAGCGGCTGTTCCGCGAGGATGAGATCCCGTGGGACGAGCTGGCCTTCCGCACCGTGCGCGAAACGCTGCGGTACTACTTCGCCGATCGCGAGAAGGGTCAATTCGGCGTGCATGTGGCCGATATCGCCTGATGCGGTGCCCTGCCCCGACTCCAACCGATCGATGACCTCGCCGACGCCTCTCACATCCGTGACGCCTGCCCCCGGCGCGGCTGCCGCACCGATGCGGCTGCGCGAGGACCTGATCCACCCGGACCCGCTGCTCGACTGCCTGGTCGAGGTGGCCCGGCTGCACGGCCATGCGGCCTCGCGCGCCTCGCTGTCGGCGACGCTGCCGCTGGTCGACGGCAGGCTTACGCTCGATCTGGTCGAGCGCGCCGCAGCGCGTGCCGGACTCTCGACCAAGCTGCAGCGGCTTGCGCTGGACACCATCGACACGGCAGCGCTGCCAGCCATCCTGATCCTGAAGGACAACCGGGCCTGCGTGCTGCTGGGCTGGAACGCCGCGGCCGACGGCGACGCACGCGTGCTCTTGCCCGAGACCGCGCAAGGCAGCGTGACCCTGTCGCGCGCAGAGCTCGCGCAGCGCTACAGCGGCGTCGTGCTGTTCGCGCGGCCGCATTTCCGCTTCGACGCGCGCACCGAGCCCCGCACGCCGGAGCACCCTGGCCCGGCCGCGCACGCGAAGGCGCCGACCTCGCGCCACTGGTTCTGGGGCGCGCTGCTCGCGCAGCGCTTCGTCTACCGCGACGTGCTGTGGGCCGCGCTGCTCGTGAACCTGTTCGCGCTCGCGTTCCCGCTGTTCTCGATGAACGTCTACGACCGCGTCGTGCCGAACAACGCCGTCGAGACCTTGTGGGCGCTCGCGATCGGCGTGCTGCTGATCCTGGGCGCCGACCTCTTCATGCGGCTGCTGCGCAGCCATTTCGTCGACGAGGCCAGCGCCCGGATCGACGTGCAGATCTCGGCCGGCCTGATGGAGCGCGTGCTCGGGATGCGACTCGAGAACCGGCCCGAGTCGGTGGGCTCGTTCGCGGCCAACCTGCGCGGCTTCGAGCAGGTGCGCGACTTCATCGCCTCGAGCACGGTGACCGCGCTGATCGATTTGCCGTTCGCGCTGCTGTTCGTGGTCGTGATCGGCTCGATCTCGGCGTGGCTGGTGTTGCCCGTCGTCGTCGTCGGCCTCGCGATCCTGGTCGTCGGCTACGCGCTGCAGCACCGGCTGCACGAACTGGCCGAGACGACCTATCGCGCCAGCGCGACCCGCAATGCGACGCTGGTCGAGAGCCTGGCCGGCATCGAGACGATCAAGTCGCAGGGCGCGCAAAGCGTCGTGCAGGCCAAGTGGGAGCGCACGAACGCGTTCCTCGCGCGCACCAACGTCAAGATGCGCGCGCTGTCGAGCTCCGCGATGTACGGGACGAACACGCTGTCGCAGCTCGCATCGGTGGCGATGGTGGTGGTCGGCGTCTACCTGATCGGCCAGCGCGAGCTGACGATGGGCGGCCTGATCGCCTGCACGATGCTGGCCGGCCGTGCGCTCGCGCCGGCCGGGCAGATCGTCGGCCTGCTGATGCAGTACCAGGGCGCGCGCACCGCGCTCGACAACCTGAACCGGCTGATGGACAAGCCGACCGAACGTCCGCCCGAGCAGTCGTTCGTGCAGCGGCCCATCCTGCGCGGCGAGATCGAGTTCCGCAACGTCAAGTTCGCGTACCCGAACCGGCAGGACGCCGCGCTCGACGGCATCAGCTTCAAGGTCGCGCCCGGCGAGCATGTCGCGCTGATCGGCCGCGTCGGCTCGGGCAAGTCGACGATCCAGCGGCTGATCATGGGCCTGTACCAGCCGACCGACGGCGCGGTGCTGCTCGACGGCATCGACCTGCGCCAGCTCGACCCGGCCGACGTCCGCCGCAACTGCGGCTCGGTGGCGCAGGACGTCACGCTGTTCTACGGCACGCTGCGCGAGAACATCGCGTTCGGGTTGCCGTATGCCGACGACTCGGCGATCGTCGCGGCGGCCGAAGCGGCCGGGATGTCCGACCTCGTCAACCGCCATCCGCGCGGCTTCGACATGCCGGTGGGTGAACGCGGCGAGCTGCTGTCCGGCGGGCAGCGCCAGAGCGTGGGCCTCGCCCGAGCGCTGCTGCACAACGCGCCCATCCTGCTGCTGGACGAGCCGACCAGCGCGATGGACTTCTCGACCGAAGCACAGATCACCGCGAAGCTCGGCGCGCTCGCGCAGAACAAGACCGTCGTGCTGGTCACGCACCGCACGTCGCTGCTGGCGATGGTGAACCGCGTGATCGTGATCGACGGCGGCAAGATCGTCGCCGATGGGCCGCGCGACCGCATCATGGAAGCGCTCGCGACCGGCCGGGTCGCCAAGGCCGCATGAGCGCGCCGGGCCGCTCCCAAGC